>NZ_WIPE01000080.1:0-30456 GCF_009760835.1 Bacillus sp. EE-W1
AAGATTCGGGGCCCCGAATCTTTTTCTACTTAATATTTAATTATTAAACAAGAACCTTCATTACATTACGTACAGATTCTACAGAGCGATCTAACGCTTCTCTTTCATCTGTAAGAAGTTCTAACTCAATAATTTTTTCAATTCCGTTACCACCTAGAATTACTGGTACGCCTAAGTAAAGGTCGCTATAACCATATTCACCTTCAAGGTACGCAATAGCTGGTAATACACGGCGTTGATCTTTTAAGATTGCTTCTGTCATTTCAACTAAAGAAGCAGCTGGTGCATAATATGCACTACCGTTTCCTAATAAGCCTACAATCTCGCCGCCACCTTTACGGGTACGTTCTACGATTGCTTCTAAACGCTCTTTCGGAATTAACGTTTCTAACGGAATGCCACCTGCATAAGAATAACGTACAAGAGGTACCATATCGTCACCGTGTCCACCAAGAACAAATCCTGTAATATCTTTCACAGAAAGATTTAATTCTTGTGCAATAAATGTACGGAAACGAGCTGTATCTAATACGCCCGATTGACCGATAACACGCTCTTTCGGGAATCCTGCTTCTTTAAATACAGAATATGTCATTGCATCAACTGGATTTGTTAACACAACAATAATCGCATTTGGTGAATGTTTTGCAATGTCGCGCGTAATACTTTTCATAATTTTAGAGTTTGTTGCTACTAAGTCATCACGGCTCATACCAGGCTTACGTGCAATACCTGCTGTAATAACGACAACGTCAGAATCAGCAGTATCTGCGTAATCAGATGTTCCAATAATGTTAGCATCAAAACCTTGTACTGGGCTCGCTTCTAACATATCTAACGCTTTCCCTTTTGTTGGATTTTCCAGTTGTGGAATGTCCACTAATACAACATCTGCAAGTTCTTTTTGTGCTAATAAGAATGCTGTTGTTGCTCCTGTAAATCCTGCACCGATGACTGAAACTTTCTTGCGTTTGATTGTCATAATTTACCCCCCGCTTTAATTATGCGTTTTTGATTATCGCTACATCCATGTTTTTAATAAGTTCATTAGCGAACTCAGAACATTTCACTTCTGTTGCACCTTCCATTAAGCGTGCGAAATCATAAGTTACTACTTTTGAAGCAATTGTTTTCTCAACTGAATCAGTTACTAATTTCGCAGCTTCGTTCCATCCTAAGTGCTCTAATAATAATACACCAGAAAGAAGAACTGAAGATGGGTTTACTTTGTCTAAACCTGCATATTTTGGAGCTGTACCATGTGTAGCTTCAAAGATAGCATGTCCAGTCACATAGTTAATGTTTGCACCAGGTGCAATACCAATTCCACCTACTTGTGCAGCAAGTGCATCAGAGATGTAGTCTCCGTTTAAGTTCATTGTTGCAACAACATCGAACTCACGTGGACGAGTTAAAATCTGTTGTAAGAAGATGTCTGCAATAGAATCTTTTACGATGATTTTCCCAGCCACTTCAGCGTCTGCCATCGCTTTATTCGCTGCATCTTTACCATCTTTCTCAACGATACGATCATATTCAGCCCAAGTAAATACTTTATCGCCGAATTCTTGTTCCGCTACTTCGTAACCCCAGTTTTTGAAAGCACCTTCTGTAAATTTCATAATGTTTCCTTTATGAACTAATGTAACAGAAGAACGTTTTTCGTTAATTGCATATTGAATTGCAGCACGAACAAGACGCTTTGTCCCTTCTTCTGAGATTGGTTTAATACCAATACCAGATGTTTCTGGGAAGCGAATTTTATTAACACCCATTGCTTCTTTTAAGAAAGCAAGGACTTTTTCTGCTTCCGGAGATCCTTGTGCATATTCAATTCCAGCATAAATGTCTTCTGTATTCTCACGGAAAATAACCATATCAGTATCTTCCGGACGTTTTACAGGTGAAGGAACACCATCAAAATAACGAACTGGACGTAGACATACATATAAATCTAATTCTTGACGAAGTGCTACGTTTAGAGAACGAATACCACCGCCAACTGGAGTTGTAAGTGGACCTTTAATCGCGATTAAATATTCACGGATTAAATTTAAAGTTTCTTCTGGTAACCACTCGCCTGTTTGGTTGAATGCTTTTTCCCCTGCAAGCACTTCTTTCCAAACGATTTTCTTCTCACCATCATAAGCTTTTTCAACTGCTGCTTCTAGTACACGAGATGCAGCTGCCCAAATATCAGGACCAATTCCATCTCCTTCGATAAATGGAATAATCGGATTGTTTGGTACATTCATAACACCATTAGTTACAGTAATTTTTTCACCTGTCGTCAATGTGATAACCCCCATGTTTGAAATTTCATATGTATGAAACTGAGGGAATAACCCCTCAGTTCAAACCGTTATTTAAATTAAAATATTCTAATCATTACGTCTTTCCGAAAAAATCAGACTTTTGAAAGCGTATTTTCACTATCAAAATAGTGTTTTTCGCTTATCGTTGTGCAATTGGAACGTACACTTGATGTGTTGGTCCATTATAATCAGCACGCGGACGGATTAAACGGTTGTTTTCATATTGTTCTAGAATATGAGCTAACCAGCCTGACATACGGCTAATTGCAAAAATAGGTGTAAATAAGTCATGGTCAATTCCTAAACAATGGTATACAGAAGCTGAATAGAAATCAACATTTGGTGGAAGACCTTTTTCTTTTGTTACAATGTCTTCAATTTTGATAGACATATTATACCATTTGTCTTCTCCTAAAAGCACGCATAATCTCTTAGACATTTCGCGTAAATGTTTTGCACGCGGATCACCCTGCTCATATACACGGTGGCCAAAGCCCATGATTTTCACTTTATTTTGAAGAGCATTATGAATATATGATTCTACATTTTCTTCTTCGCCAATTTCAGTTAGCATCTTCATTACATTTTCGTTTGCCCCGCCGTGAAGAGGACCTTTTAACGCACCGATTGCTGCTGTAATACCAGAATATACATCTGAAAGTGTAGCTACACAAACGCGTGCAGTAAATGTAGAAGCGTTTAACTCATGATCTGCGTGAAGTACAAGCGCCTTGTCAAAAGCTTCAATTTCAACTTCATTTGGCTCGCGATCATTTAACATGTACAAGAAGTTTGCAGCTAATGATAAATCGTTTCTAGGCTCAACAACATCTAAACCTTTACGAATTCTTGCATAAGCAGCAACTAAAGTTCCCACTTGAGCCTGCAATTTAACCGCTTTCAAATAATTGGAGTTTTCATCCATAATTTCAGCGCTCTCATCGTATAATGATAGCATGGAAATTGCAGTTCGTAAAACAGACATCGGATGTGCGATTTTTAAATCTACTTGTTTCAAATATGTTAAAATCTCACCTGGAACTTTATAGTATTCCGATACAATCTCTTTAAATTTCGCTAGTTCTTGTTCATTAGGAAGCTTGCGATGCCATAATAAGTACACTACTTCTTCAAATGTAGCATTCTCAGCTAAATCATCAATATTATACCCAACATAAGTTAATGTATCATCAATAATAGAGCTCACAGATGATGTTGTTGCTACTACCCCTTCTAAACCTCGAATAACAGTCATGACATTCTCTCCTTTTCCTGAAAATTCTCCCAACCTTGCTCCTTATATCTATTTGCTTCCCTTTTGAATTATGAACGCCCGTTCACTCTTTAGGCAAGCAAAATGCACGATCATGCAAATTTGTTGCGATGTTCCCCTCTTATTGTCCATTGTTTACATGGAAAGCATGAGCGTGAATGTCTCCCCGAATCCTCACGCTCAAAACAACAAGTTAGTGAGGAAAATTAATCCCGAAGAGTTTTATGATAAAAACAACATAAAACAATATCATTATAAAATTGTTTTATGTTGTTTTTATTTTATCTGGTGTAAAGTCTCTGCTGTTATGTAACTTTTCAAAGTTTCTAATCCTATTATAAACAATTATCTGACTTTTGTGAACAGAAAGAATTCAAAAATTTTATATTACTATAAAATTTCTTATTTAAACATCTGTATAATACTCATAACTGCATAGGCAATTCCAGCCCCAATTAATGGACCTACAGCAACTCCATTAAATAAAGCAACCGCTATAATTGTCCCGAAAACGAGCGCAGTTGTAATATGAGGATCCGTCGTCAATAATTGTACGCCGCCTTTCGCTAACAAAGCAACCGCTACCCCTGAAGCTAAAGCAATCCATGCATAATACGATTTCGCCGCTTCTCCAAGTTGTTTAAAACCTATTTCCCCCGTTGCAATCGGTACGAGTACTGCTATTGTAATAACCGTTACACCAAGGTTAATCCCTTTCGTTTGTAGATAAGGAAAGACTTTATCTCCTAGAAACGTAAATTTCAATAAAAATAACACACCAATAGCTACAGTAAGCGATTGGTTTTTAGCAACAAGTCCTATAATAAGTAGTATGAATAAAAATAACGTTGACTGACTAATCATGTTTACACTTCCTTTCTGAAAATAATGAACTCATTTCCAAACAAAAATACCTTTAAACCTATCGTTATACATGCTATATCGATGTATATTCAACAATAACCACTTCATTTTTTATGTATTTTAAAATGCTAAACTGAGACTTTCATCATCAAAAATTTAAGCCTATATACATTTTTGAAAACGATTGTCTCTCCTTTCTTTTCTAATAAGAAACAGGTAAAATAAAAAGAAGAGAAAATGAAGTTTTTACCATATAGTAGAAGCATCAACACCAAGCTTTTACAGTCACTCATGTACTGAAAAAGCAGGAAAAATCCATCATTCCACTATAACATAAAGTGAAACTTTAATCAGTGCAGCACACTCGTTATAAGTTGAACGAATTAGGATAATCCAAATTGGAATGGGAGGTATACATCTTTGAACCGAAACTTACTATATATGATATTGCGACTCATATTTGTCATTGTAGCAACGGTAGCCGGGTTCTATGCATTACTATATATGTCAGGACTTATCTATCCTTTTATTATCGCTTTCGCATTTGCTTATTTGATTAATCCCGTCGTCAATTTCCTTAATCAAAAACTACAATTTCCTCGCGCACTAGCAGTACTCGTTAGCTTAATTCTCGTATTCGGAGCTATCGTCGGACTCGTTACATATCTTGTAACGGAAGCAATATCGGCCACAACATACTTACTACAACTTGTTACAGTAAAGTTCCCGGATATCGTTAAATTCGCAGAGCAATTTGCACTTAATCATATTATGCCTCTCTATGATGATTTAATTTCTAAATTTAATCATCTTGGGGAACCACAGCGCTATACGATTACACAAAACATTCAAAACTTAGGAACCGAAGCAACGACGCAAATGAAAGAACTTTTAACTGCTATTATAAGCGGGTTAACAAATTTCATTAGTGCATTACCAACCACTTTAACTGTCCTTGTATTCGTTTTATTAGCCACTTTCTTCATTAGTTACGATTGGCATCATCTTGCTCAGAAAGTAAGAAAATTTTTGCCCAATCGTGTTCATGGCTATGGAAAAACTATTTTTGTCGACTTAAGAAAAGCTTTATTTGGTTTTGTTAAAGCGCAACTTACACTCGTATCTATGACAACTGTTATTGTACTAATCGGACTTTTAATATTACGCGTACCATACGCCATTACTATCGCGATTATTACAGGGGTTGTAGATTTACTCCCGTATTTAGGAACAGGTGCCGTCTTCGTTCCTTGGGTTATATACGTATTTTTCACTGGCGATACTGCTTTCGCCATCGGTCTTCTCATCTTATACATCGTCGTGATTGTCCAAAGACAAATTATGGAGCCTAAAGTACTTTCATCTAATATCGGCCTCGATCCATTAGCAACACTGATCGCTCTATTTGTCGGCTTTAAGCTTTTTGGCTTTTTAGGATTAATCATCGGTCCAGTCATCTTAGTACTACTTAATACATTGCACAAAGCTCGTGTATTCCATGATTTGTGGAAATATATTAAAGGCTCACCTTCAAAATAATAGTTTCTAATTCATATACAACAAAAAACTTATATGTAATCAGTGGGAATTTCCCACTGATTATTCCTTATACTTGTTTTTCACACTCATTACATACAACAAGAGATTTTCCCACAAAAAGGATAATACTCTTGTTTTTTTGCATAGAAAACGCATATTCCGAGGTATTTTTACATATTTATTCTATTATTTTTATAATTATCACTTACATTTATTACTTTTTATGTAAATGAATAAATATGCAAAATGGTATAAAATAAGACTTAAACTAACATTTTTCCTGTTCGTATCTAACTTTTCCATACCAATTGATTCTTTTTATATACAAAAACCAGCTTGAGTTCATATGAATTTCCCTACAACACACTCATTAAGAACTACCTCCATATCCAATCGAAAAATACATAGCAAATATAATAAGGCAAAACTATGATCAGTAAGGATTTTGTCCACCACCGATTATTAACTTTCACCAACCGGACTTGTATGAGCAGTCTGATTTCCACTTAACTCCTTCGCATTCACCACATTTTAAGGCATGATACAGCAAAACTTTAATCAACAGAACTTCATCCATCTCTCATCCTTTTGCGGGCAAAAAAATAGTGCTTAGATCGCTATAATCTAAGCACTATTTCTGCACAATAATAGTAGAACTCTTTCTGAACTTCCATTCCATCCACTTCATAACAAATGGCTTCAACAAAGCCCTCGTCATAGGGATAACGAAGATCAAACCTATTATATCCGTTACGTATCCAGGAAGTACCAAAAGAATACCTCCTACAAAGATAAAAATACCATCCAGTACCGCTCCTCCTGGCATTTCTCCTCTATTCAACTTAGATTGAATCTCTCTAAGCACTTTAAATCCTTGTCTTTTCGCTAAATAGACACCTACAACACCCGTAAATACAATCATAGCGAACGTAGACCATAAACCTATTACATGACTCGATCCAATTAAGACTGTAATCTCAATCGCCGGTATTAAAATAAACAAGAATAGTAACCACTTCATAGTTCTACACTCCTCTCACTCATCACTTTAAACGAACCCAGAGCGTCCGTATACGCTACACAGAAACTAAACACCTTTCCCTATTGAACCTCGTAACAAACGGATTTTAAACGTAATTCCAGGCGTTTCAAGCTGATTCCACCTCGTTTTTGTGTAAAAAAAAGAGAAGGACTCCGATCCTTCTCTTCGTATTACTTATAGCACTTCCGCATGTCCATTATAAACAATTCCGCGTGCTGCATCAACTGTTACTTCTTGGCCATTTTTTAAAGTTGCTGTTACGCCGTTTACACCAACGATAACAGGAATACCGATTGATACACCTACAACAGCCGCATGGCTTGTTAGACCGCCTTCTTCTACAACTAGAGCAGCAGCTTTTTCGATTGCAGGAATCATATCTTTATCAGTGCTTGTTGTAACAAGGATATCACCTTTGTTTACGTTCGCTACAGCTTCAGCAGCTGTTTTCGCTACAACTACTTTACCTTTTGCAGCTTTACGACCGATTCCTTGTCCTTTCGCAACTTCTTCACCAACAACATGGATTTTCATTAAGTTTGTTGTACCAGTTTCAGCAACTGGAACACCAGCAGTGATTACTACAGTGTCTCCAAGTCCAATTAGACCTGCATCCATACCTGTTTGAATTGCAGTATCTAACATTTCGTCAGTAGACGCTGCACGTTTTCCAGCCATAAATGCTTGTACCCCCCAAACAAGTGCAAGACGACGTCCTACTTGCTCGTCAGATGTTACAGCTACGATTGGAGATTTCGGACGGTATTTAGAGATCATTTTCGCAGTATGTCCACTTTCTGTTGGAGCTACGATTGCAGCTACATCAAGAGCAAGTGCTGTATGCGCAACAGATTGGCTAATTGCATCTGTAATTGTTGGAGTGAACTCTTTAATACGTTTTTTGAACATATCTTCATATTGTAATGATTTTTCAACACGTACTGCAATGTTAGCCATCATTGTTACTGCTTCTACTGGGTATTGACCAGCAGCTGTTTCACCTGAAAGCATGATTGCATCTGTACCATCGAAGATTGCGTTAGCTACGTCACTTGCTTCCGCACGAGTTGGACGTGGGTTACGTTGCATAGAATCTAACATTTGTGTCGCAGTAATAACCGGTTTACCTAACACGTTACATTTTTTGATTAGACGTTTTTGTACTAATGGTACTTCTTCTGGTGGAATTTCTACACCCATATCACCACGAGCTACCATTAAACCGTCAGAAACTTCTAAGATTGAATCGATGTTATCGATACCCTCTTGGTTTTCGATTTTTGGTACAATTTGGATGTATTGAGCGTTATGCTCTTCTAATAATTCACGGATTTCTAATACGTCAGATGCTTTACGTACGAATGAAGCTGCGATGAAATCAACTTTTTGCTCGATACCGAAGACGATATCTTTTACGTCTTTTTCAGTGATACCAGGAAGCTTAATGCTTACGTTTGGTACGTTAACACCTTTTTTATTTTTTACAGTTCCGCTGTTTAAAACTTTTGTACGGATGTTTCCGTCAGCTTTTTCGATTACTTCTAGTTCGATAAGACCGTCATCGATTAGAATACGAGAACCTGGGTCTACATCGTCATAAAGACCAGCATAAGATACAGAGAACTTCTCTGCAGTACCTAATACTTGCTCAGTAGAAAGAACTACTTCTGCACCTGTTACAAGCTCAGCTTGTCCGTCTACGAAGTCGTGAGTACGGATTTCTGGACCTTTTGTATCAAGTAAGATACCAACTGTTTTACCAGTTTTCTTTGAAGCTTCACGAATGTTTTTAATACGAGCGCCGTGCTCTTCATGGCTACCATGAGAGAAGTTTAAACGAGCAACGTTCATACCCGCTTCGATTAATTGTTCTAATTTCTCAATACTTTCACTAGCAGGACCTATAGTACATACAATTTTAGTTTTACGCATATTGCACCTCCGAAAATTATGAAACCGTTCCCAAATATCCGACATTAAGCCGATTAGATGGATAATTCTTTAGATAATTGATACATATCTTTATCGATTGTATGCTTTTGAGCTAACGCTTCGATAATATCATGATCAACAAGTTTATTATCTTGAATACCTACACAGCGTCCACCTCTACCAGCAATTAATAATTCAACTGCTCTTGCGCCAAGACGACTTGCTAATACACGGTCTTGTGCACTTGGTGATCCACCACGTTGTACGTGACCTAATACAGTTACACGAGTATCAAAGTTTGTTGCTTCTTCAATGTGCTTACCGATGTCAATTGCACTTCCAACACCTTCAGCCACAATGATAATACTGTGTTTTTTACCACGTTCACTACCACGCTTCAGACGAGCAATAACATCTTCCATGTCATACTCTTCTTCTGGAATTAAGATTGTTTCGGCACCATCAGCTAAACCAGCCCATAATGCGATATCTCCAGCATGACGTCCCATTACTTCGATAACATATGTACGTTCATGAGATGTAGCTGTGTCACGAATTTTATCAATTGCATCAATAACAGTATTTAAAGCTGTATCGAAACCAATTGTGAAGTCTGTTCCAGGAATATCATTGTCGATTGTACCTGGTACACCAACACATGGGAATCCTTGTTCAGTTAATTTTTTAGCACCTTGGTAAGAGCCATCTCCACCAATAACAACAAGTCCTTCGATACCGTGTTTCTTTAATTGCTCGATACCTTTTAGTCGTACTTCTGGATCTTTAAACTCAGGACATCTTGCTGTATATAATTTCGTACCACCACGGTGGATAATATCGCCAACAGAACCAAGTTCTAATTTTTCAATATGACCAGAAATTAAACCCGCGTATCCATGGTAAATACCATATACTTCAATATCATGGAAAATCGCTTTACGAACAACTGCACGAATGGCAGCATTCATACCAGGTGAATCTCCACCACTTGTTAATACACCAATACGTTTCATTTGTACTCACCTCATAAAGATTATTTGCCTTATAATAAAATAACACGAAAAAATATAAAAACACAATGGAGAAGATGTGTCTTTTCATAATAAAAACGTGCATTCGCGAAGAGGAACGCACGCTTTTATTATTTTATCCCAATGGAAGCGTTTGAAAACGAAACTTGCCCAATTTTCATATATTTTTCATAACGTTTTTCGATTAATTCATCTTTCGAAATTCCGCTTAATTGTTCAAAAGTTTTCTTAAGCATTAAATCTATATTTTCTGATTGTTTTAAAATGTTACGATGCGCTCCACCTTTTGCCTCTGGAATAATTTCGTCAATTACACCTAATTCTTTCAAATCTAATGCTGTAATTTTCATCGCTTCTGCAGCTTCTTTTGCTTTACCAGCGTCTTTCCAAAGAATTGCCGCCGCACCCTCTGGTGTAATAACAGAATACGTGGAATTTTCCAGCATATGAATGTAATCTCCTACTCCAAGACCTAACGCACCACCACTACCACCTTCACCGATAACAATACAAATAACAGGTACCGTTAAACCCGCCATTTCAAATAAGTTACGGGCAATCGCCTCACTTTGTCCACGTTCTTCAGCTGCTTTACCAGGATAAGCTCCCTTCGTATCGATGAAACAAATAATAGGACGATTAAACTTTTCCGCTTGTTTCATTAGACGCAGTGCTTTTCGATATCCTTCTGGATGAGGCATCCCAAAATTACGACGAATATTTTCTTTCGTATCTTTTCCGCGTTGGTGCCCAATTACAGTTACAGGCATCCCCTTATATTTCGCAATGCCGCCGACAATCGCTGCATCGTCGCCAAATAGGCGATCTCCATGACATTCAAAAAAATTAGTAAATAAGTGCTCAATATAATCGAGCGTTGTCGGTCGTTCTGCATGACGAGCAATTTGAACACGGTCCCATACTTTCATATTGCCGTATATATCTTCCTCTAATTTTTCTAGCTTGTCTTCCAAAATACGAATCTCCTCACTGAAGTCCATCTGGCTGTTTTTCGTATAGTCTTTCAGTTCACGAATCTTATTTCTTAGCTCAACAACTGGTTTCTCAAATTCTAGCTCTGCCATACAGCCATTTCCCCTCCTTGATGAACTTCTAAAATCTTACGGAGTGATTCTCTCATATCATCACGATGCACAACCGCATCTAATTGACCGTGCTCTAATAAAAATTCTGCCGTTTGGAAATCTTCCGGTAGTTTTTCACGCACTGTTTGTTCAATTACACGTCTACCAGCAAATCCGATAAGTGCACCTGGCTCTGCAAGATTGTAATCACCAAGTGAAGCGAAACTCGCTGAAACCCCGCCCGTCGTTGGGTGAGTCATAACAGAAATAAATAACCCTCCTGCATTACTATGCTTTTTCAAAGCTACGCTTGTTTTTGCCATTTGCATTAAACTTAATATCCCTTCTTGCATACGGGCACCACCCGACGCAGTAAAGATAATAAATGGAACTTGTAAGTCGTATGCTTTTTCAACTGCACGGGCAATTTTCTCTCCTACAACAGAGCCCATGCTGCCCATTCGAAAACGAGAATCCATTACTGCAACAACAACAAGCATGTCATCAATTGTTCCTTCACCAGTTACAACCGCTTCGTTCAATTTAGTCTTCTTACGATCGCTCTCTAGTTTCTCTTCGTATCCTGGAAACTCGAGTGGATTTAATGAAACCATTTCTTTGTCATACTCACGGAATGACCCTTCGTCCAATATACTATCAAGACGTTCCCATGCATTCATAGGATGATGATATCCACAATTCACACATACTTTTAAATTTTTTAGAAGCTCTTTCGTATACATGATTTTTTTACATTTCGGACATTTTGTCATAACGCCATCTGGTACATCTTTTCGTACTTGTTCTGAAGGTATTGCAGCGTACTTTTTCTTTTTCACGAATAAATCTCTTAGCACAATTTGACCCCCTTCGTTGAGAGCTAAGGTTAGCGCAAGAAGAAAATTGGGCTAACACCAAAGTTTGATGTTAGCCTTATCTTCTCAATCTGTCTAATAACCTCACTCTTTACGTTTAACTTTAACCGCTACGCGATAGAATGTTTGTCATAACGTGTCATGGTCATTTCGACAAATTTTATACATTACGAGTGAAACTGTATATTCTCTACTAATTCATCGTAAATTTTTAGTGCATCATTTTCTTGTTTTTCTTCCAAAGTAGCATAAAGCTTTCTATACATATCGATAGAATCTCCTGAAACTTCACAAGAAAGAGTTGATACGTAATCATTTACGATCATCCAAATGCGATAGAGTAAATAATTATCGACTTGTTCAATGAGTGTTTTAAAGAACGTTTGATGAAGCATTGGAATCGAGTTTTCATTTTCTTCAAGCACTTGATTTAATTTTCTTAGCACTTTAGAAAACGTTTCTTTCGGCAAATTACATACAATTCGAATCATATCTTTCTCAAGCAATCGTTTTGTTTGTAATAAATCACGAATTGTTTTCTCATCTTGCAGCAAGAACGGCGCAATCAATTGTACAAGACCGTTATCGTAAAAGTTTCGAATAAACGTCCCTTCACCACGTCTCGTTTCAATCAATCCTACCAGTTCTAAAGCACGCAATGCTTCTCTTACAGAGGAACGCCCTACGTTTAAACGTGAACTTAACTCACGCTCAGACGGCAAACGATCCCCCGCCACCAATCCATCTTCTTCCATAATGGAACGGATTTTTTTTACAATTTCGAGATATACTTTTGTATTTGATGATGTCAATGGAAATTCCTCGCTTATTCTTTACCAATCAGCGCTAATTGTTTTGTTTTCTCAGCAATCTCATTTGGATCTACTTGACGGCGAGCTACTCCTGTCTCCATTGCAGCTCTCGCAACGTAAGCTGCCACTTGAGGCGCTACACGCGCGTCAAACGGTGCCGGAATGATATAGTCTGCATTCAACTCATCTTCTGCTACAAGCTCAGCAATAGCCTGTACAGCTGCCATCTTCATTTCTTCGTTAATTTGTGTCGCATGTACGTCAAGTGCACCACGGAAAATACCAGGGAACGCTAGTACATTATTTACTTGGTTCGCGAAGTCAGAACGACCCGTTCCAACAACAGCTGCGCCCGCTGCTTTTGCCAATTCTGGCATAATTTCTGGAACTGGATTCGCCATTGCAAAAATAATTGCATCGTCATTCATTGTACGAACCATCTCTTCTGTTAATGCACCTTCTGCAGATACACCAATGAATACGTCCGCACCTTGTACAACGTCAGCTAAAGAACCTTCAATACGATTCTTATTTGTATATTTTGCAACTTCATCCTTCACCGGATTCATACCTGTAGGACGACCATCATAGATTGCGCCTTTACGGTCACACATAATAATGTCGCGTACACCATAGCGATATAAAAGTTTAATAATTGCAATACCTGCTGCACCTGCGCCATTTGCGACAACTTTAATGTCAGACATTTTCTTTCCAACTAATTTTAGCGCGTTCACAAGACCTGCTACTGTTACGATAGCTGTTCCGTGTTGATCATCATGGAAGATAGGAATATTTGTTTCTTTTTTCAAACGTTCTTCAATAATGAAGCAGTTTGGTGCTGCGATATCCTCTAAGTTAACGCCGCCAAAAGTTGGCTCCATTAATTTTACAGTTTCAACAATTTTATCTACATCGTTTGTATTTAAGGCAATTGGGAATGCATCTACACCAGCAAAGCTCTTGAATAATACAGCTTTACCTTCCATTACTGGAAGAGATGCTTCAGGTCCAATGTTACCAAGACCAAGTACAGCCGTTCCATCTGTCACAACTGCTACCATATTTCCCTTCATCGTATATTCATATACCTTACTTTTATCGTCATAAATTTCCTTACAAGGTTCTGCAACCCCTGGAGAATATGCAAGACTTAAATCTTTTGCATTTTCTACTTTTACTTTTGATACAGTTTCTAATTTTCCTTGATGCACTTTATGCATGTGAAGTGCTTCTTCACGAAGTGTTGACAAACTATCCACTCTCCTCAAATTATTCTAGCTGATATCAATTTCTCCAAGTGGTCTGACCACGAACACTACTACTATAATAATCGAAGTGTAGGGAAATTGTCCATTATATTTTCACAACTACATTTTCTTCCCCGACAATTTCACGAAGTGCTCCTAAACATTCTTCACTTGGATGAATCGATAAACTTCGAGACAATTGTACCATTTTATGTTCCTTTTCATAATAAATTAGTACTTTCGCAAAACCTGAATAGTCAAACAATATTTTAGTAACCTGATTTAAAAGCTTTTTCTCATACTGAGACGACAATTTCACGTAAACAGATGCATCTTTCTTTTCTTCATACACATCCATTTCTTCTAACGGATATAGTCCATTTACAATCCATTGCAACTTATGATTTCTAAGCTCAATCATGCCGTCAACTAAAACAATTGCTCCTTCTTGTAACTATCTGAGAAATGTATATATGTTTCAGGGAAAAGAACTGCTTCCATTTCATCGTTTTGATCACAAAATGTAATAAACGCCATCTTTTGCAACTTTTTCGTACGAATCACTCTCACGCTTGTTATATACACGATAGCCCTTTGTACTTTTTTCTTATGTCGCATTGCCTGAGCAAGAGATGGAATTTCTAATTCTTTCGCTAACTTCACATACTGCGCTGTCGGATAGCTTGATAAATAAAAACCTAGTGCTTCCTTCTCTTTATTTAACTGTTCAATAAAAGAGAGCTCTTCTCCTTGCACGTATTTTGATTTTGGAACAGCATCTCCTAAATCACGTGCAAGATTTGCGTACTCTAACGCTCCTTTAAGGCTTTTCCATAAATTTGTTCTCGAAACACCAAAATCGTCAAAACACCCAGACCAGACGAACGCCTCTAAATTTCGCTCTGTTACAAACTTTGATGGCATGCGAAGACAAAATTCAAATAAATCTTCAAATACTTTTTTCTCTCGTTCTTCGAGTAATGCTGTCACTGTAGCCATTCCGATGTTTCGAATTGAAAGTAAGCTGTAACGTATCGCATTACCTTCTATTTGGAAATTGTAACCACTTCTCTGAAGAGACGGCGGCAAAACGTGAAAACCTTTCCGCTTCGTTTCTCGTATATACTGAACAATCTTATCTTCATTTCCAATTGCACTTGATAATAATGCTGTCATAAATTCCAGCGTATAATTCGCTTTTAAGTAAGCAAGCTGATATCCAATCATACTGTAGGCTACAGCGTGACTTCGGTTAAAACCGTAATTCGCAAATCTTACAATTAAATCGTAAATTTTCTCTGCGGATGTCTCGTCATAACCATTTTGTAAACAGCCTTGTACAAAATGCTTACGCTCCTGATCTAAAATATCACGATTTTTTTTACTCACTGCTCGGCGTAATAAATCTGCTTCTCCGAGCGAGAATCCCGCCAACTTCGACGCAATTTGCATAATTTGTTCTTGGTATACAATTACACCGTATGTTCTTTCTAAAATTGGCTTTAAATCCGGATGTAAATATTCAATTTTTCTTTTTCCGTGCTTTGATTCAATAAAGGTTGGAATCTGTTCCATTGGTCCTGGTCTATATAACGAGTTAACAGCGACAATATCTTCAAATTCATTCGGTTTTAACCCGCGAAGTACATTTCGCATACCACCTGATTCAAGCTGGAATACACCTGTTGTATCCCCTCTACCTAACAATTGGAACGTCTTTTCATCTTGAAGTGGTAAATTTCTTAAATCAATTTGTGTCCCCGTCTTTTTCACGATAAACTTTATAATATTTTCAAGTAACGTTAAATTACGTAATCCTAAAAAATCCATCTTTAACAAACCAAGTTCTTCTAATGCATCAGCTGGGTATTGCGTAACATACACATCGTTATGCCCTTCTTGTATTGCAACACTTCCGGTTAACGGCTCTTGGCTCATAATAACGCCAGCTGCATGAATAGACGTATGACGTGGTAAGCCTTCTACACGTTTTGCAATTTCAAACACACGCTCATGTAACAGATTCCCTTGTATAAACTCACGGAGTGATTGCGATTCCTCATATGCATCTTTTAACGTTATACCAAGCTTTGATGGGATAAGTTTTGAGAATATGTCAATGTCTCGCGGCGGAAGCCCCATTACACGCGCAATATCTCTAATTGCCGCTTTCGCTGCAAGCGTCCCGAACGTTACAATTTGTGCAACACGCAGCTGACCATATTTATCTTTCACATATCGAATCATCTCATCACGTCTTATATCTGGAAAATCGATATCAATATCTGGAAGTGTCACACGTTCAGGATTTAAAAATCTTTCAAATAATAGATCGTATTCAATCGGATCAATATCTGTAATTTCTAACACGTAAGAAACGAGTGAGCCGGCTGCCGATCCACGTCCTGGTCCTGTTAAAATATGATTTTCATGCGCATACTTCATAAAATCCCACACGATGAGGAAATAATCACTAAACCCCATACTAGAAATAACGTTTAATTCATGATTCAAACGCTTTATATGTACTTCTTTCGGCGTACCATATCGTTTCTGCAAGCCTTCTTCACAAACGCGGCGTAAATACATATCATTCGTCTCGTTAGCTGGAACAGGAAATTTCGGTAATTGATTTATATGAAACGGTATTTCTACTCTGCAACGTTCTGCAATTTCTATTGTGTTATAAATCGCTTCTTCTACGTGAGAAAATAGTGCTTCCATTTCATCTGATGATTTTAAATAATATTGATCAGTTTTCAACCTTGGTCTATCTGGATCAGTCATTTTCGTTCCACTTTCAACAGATAATAAGCACTCATGAACAAGTGCGTCACTTTGATTGATGTAGCGTACATCGTTTGTTGCAACGACTGGAACATTTATCCTACTCATAAATGCAGGTAATTTCTCTTGCAGGAGCAGTTCATCTTGAATCGCATGATGCTGCAAACTCATATAAAAATTGTCGAACATACTTTGATACATGCGAGCTACTTCTTCAGCTTGACTCTCTTTGTCTTCTAATAATAATTGTTCAATTTCCCCATCTTTACCTGGTGAAATAGCAATTAATCCTTTCGCATAATGGGCAAGCCACTTTTTCGGAATACCTTCTTTTGACTTCGTCATAATGCTACTAGAAATCTTTAATAAATTTTGATAGCCCATTTCATTTTCAGCAAGTAAAACAAGCGGATAAGATTTTTCCTCTTCTTCACTAAAAATAGAAGCTGTTAAGCCGATAATAGGCTGTATACCATGTTTCTTACATGCTTTATAAAACGGAATAACGCCATACATAACATTTTCGTCCGTAATAGCGAGTGACGAAAAACCAAGTTCTTTCGCCCTGACTACAAGCTCATCAATTTTACAAGCACTTTTTAATAAACTAAAAACGGTTTGACATTGTAAATGCACAAACTTCACTGTTGTACCCTCTCTTTACCAATCTGACTACTTTTATTATAGGTGATGAGGAAAGCGGAAATCAAAACATACTTCTTATACTTTGTCCATATATATGAAGAAGAAAGGGGAATGACGATGGATGTAAGAGAACATACTTTTTTCTCTCTGCTTATTATTAGTTATTTTATTGCCTTTGGGGTGATACTTGGTGGTTCATTAATTGGTGGATTTGGTGCATTTCTTATCGGAAAACCAACTCTAACTTACATTAATCAATTCGCCCAAAATTTAAGAATCTGGGCACTCGTTGCAGCAATTGGCGGAACATTTGATACTTTTTATAGCTTTGAAAGAAGTTTCTTTGGCGGAGATATGAAAGATATTGTAAAACAAATTCTCCTTATTTTTTTCGCAACGGGTGGTATGCAAACAGGTCTTACCATTATTAAATGGCTAACGCAGGAACATGTATGAGAGTACCAAGTGCCAATACAGCAAAAAAATGGTATTTAGTTTTAGCTGGTGCTGCTGTTGGAGGCGTGTTGAGCTGGTTTGTTTTTTTGTACATATACGGTGTTTTTCAAGAAGAACAAGCTAGTAAAATAGCAGAGCAACGAGAAATTATAGAAAAACAAGAAGCAAAGCTCCACGTCCTTCTCGAAGATCAAGAAAAATTGAATACAGAAAATAAACGCCTCTTAACTATTCAAGAGATTAAAATAAAACTTATAAATCGAGAAAAATACGATTTAGACAACCTTACACTCGAAAATATGACTACGTCTATCCATAATGACCTCCAACATCTTTTAACGAAAAACATTCAAAGTATAGCAAAAAATAAAGACCTACTCAAAAAGGTAATCGAAAACAAAACGTACAAACATTACGATCGGCTATACCGTTTCAAAGTCGATACGATATCTTTTGATACAGTGCTTGAAATTAGCATTACGATAGAGAAAGAAAAATAAAGAAGGAGGGCTTTAGCGCCGCTCCTTCTTTTCGTTCTCATATATAATCTCTTATCTACACAACTCACGTAAATCAGCAAAAAGACGATCCGCTTCTTCCCAAGAAGATGCTTTTGCACCAGAAGCCATCGGATGCCCTCCGCCATTATATTGCATTGCTAATTTATTTATCACTGGTCCTTTTGAACGAAGACGAACACGAATCACATCGTCTTCCTCTAAAAATAGAACCCACGACTTTAATCCATCAATATTACCAAGTGCTCCAACAACACCGGATGCCTCAGAAGGAAGTACATCAAACTTTTCTAACACTTCTTTCGTTAATTTAATGTAAGCTGCTCCTTCTTCTACCATCGTAAAGTTTTGTAAAATATAGCCGTTTAAACGAGCAATCTTTTCTTTCGTCTTATACATTTCATTATATAAATCTGTGAACTTCACATCCATATCAACAAGCTCACTTACATAACGAAGTGTTTTCGCTGTTGTATTCGGGAATAAGAAACGACCTGTATCCCCAACAATACCCGCTAAAATAAGACGAGCTGCTTCTTTCGTTATCTGTAATCCTTTATCTTTTCCATAACTGTAAAACTCATAAATCATTTCACTTGTAGAACTTGCTGTCGTATCTACCCACGTAATATCTCCGTACGGATCTTCATTCGGATGATGATCAATTTTAATTAACATCTTCCCTTTTGCATAGCGTTGATCGTCAACACGTTCTTGGTTCGCAGTATCACATACGATAACAAGTGCATTTTCATATACACTATCTTCAATATCATCCATTACTCGTAAATATTCTAGTGAAGGTTCATTGTACCCAACCGTATAAATATTTTTCTCTGGAAACGATTCTTGTAGAATTGTACCAAGACCTCCCTGTGAACCTAACGCATCTGGATCTGGACGCACATGACGATGAATAATAATTGTATCAAACTCTTTAATTGCTCTTAAAATTTGCTCATGCATATGTATAATCTCCTTTTTACTCAACTTCTTCACTTTAACGTGCAGTAAAAGCCCGATTGGTGCGGGCAAATCATTAGCGTAGAAACATCCTCACACTAATTAAAGTTTCACTTTATCCTCCATTATAACGGAAAGTATTTCATACATGCGAACAATTGCTTTATAATAAAAGTTAGAAAGTTTAGATATTTCTTTTTCTCTACCATTATTTTTCACAAAGCGATGGGAGCGTGCATTATGCCAGTATTAGTCTTCTGTATTATCGTCTCATTTATGTTGTACCTCTTTTACAAAACAAAATACTTTCGTACAAACCGCCCAATGGAGAAAGGTTGGCTCTCAGGAAAATCCGCAATGGCACTTGGTTCATTCGTCTTATTCTTTGGGATAAACCAATTCTTTTTAGAACTTTCAACCGCTCGAATTATCGTTGGTGTTTTATTTGTTCTATTTGGTAGTGCAAGTGTATTTAATGGATTTCGCCAATACAAACATTTCTTACCATTAGCAGTTGAAGAAGCTGAATCTGTCTGAAGCAACATAAAAAAGCATCAATATTGTGATGCTTTTTTACGTCCCCTAACTTTTAAAATCATATATGCAACAAAAGCAGAAGGTATATTAAAGGGGTTGCCTTGTACATGAAAATGTAATTGTTCTTCCTCAAAAGACATTTTTTCATATAGTTCTCGCTGAGATAATCCTGTTCGTTTCTTTTTTTCATGTAAACCTTGTAAGTATAAATATTGAAACGGTATCATCACAAGAAAGTAAAATAGTGCGATTCCACCAAAGAAGAGCACTTCTGATGACATATTGCATACCACCTTCCTAAAATCCATTTCCTTACAATTCAATTGTAACATAGTATAAATTCTAATTAAATTAATATTCTGTTTTTTAGTTATACAATTGTCTCACCACATAATTCCTCTTCAGCATACTGAACATATCGCCGAATAAAAGCACCGGGATCTTTTCTAATAGGCTCGATATCAAGCCTTAATGGAATCTTTCCCGCCATATAAAAAATTCTCGAAGCAGTCCCAAGTCGAATGGCTGGTTCTGAAATACTTTCCCCATATCCCATCATAAAATTCTCCCATACGTCTTCTAACTGTCCCGAAGCAATTAAATGCAATCTCGGAACACCAATATCAAACTCTTTATACCCAAATCCACATTCATCAAAATCAAGTAAATACCAATCCTCTTTGTCTACAAGAATATTTCCAAAATGCATATCACCGTGAACAAATTGTTTTTCTCCTAGTTGAGTTGAATTTGCGAGTTCTTGTATTCTTTCTGCAATTCTTATGCATTTATGCTTATCCGCATGCGATAGAAATGAAGCATTTAGTAATCGTTGTAAAGGCTCGTGGATTATCTTTTGCTCACTATATATAGGCCTTTCATAACCTCTCCAAGTTTGCGGCACTCTTTTGAGCACTTCATTTGTTTTTTCATGAAACTTTCGCATTAATGATCCGAGTTTTTCATAGTCCCTATCCCTTGGTTCTAAAATTTCACTTCCGTTTATAAACCTAAAGACAACAAAATACTGGATATTTCCTTCATCTTTCATAATAGGTGTGATCAAATCACCACTTTTATTGACAACTACTTCTGGTACTAACATTTGTTTTTGTATCGCTATTAACCAATGTATTTCAGCTTCTATTTGCTCGGCTGTATAACGTCCCTCTCTATACTGCCTCACTACAAATTTATTTTTGTCCGATTCTAATATATATGTTTGATTTTCTCCCCCATGTAACAATGAAACTTTCGTAAAACTATTAAAATTATATTGCTTACATAACTGCTCTTTAATGTGAAAATCCATTCTTCTCCCCCTAGTTCATATAGTGAAGCGTAGTTTCCCTATCCAATTACACTATTATTATCTCTTAATGATTAGTAGCGTAAGCTTTCTTATCAACTAACAACCAATTTTCTATCCGTACTCATACATATCCTTCTATTTTTTCACTTCTCTATCCGAACTCTTACGTAACTTAAACAATAGCTTCAAAATCCAATAAAACAAAATAAAGTTAAAGAAAAAACCTAATGGATTAAACCAACATTCCCACACACCATAATAAACAAACGTTTCAGCTGGTACACCAAAGTAAAGAAAATCCGGCTCATTTTCTCCTGATATAGGAATCAAGGCACCTATACTAGCAAGAGTCAAACTTACAAAATACAACCTCTTTTTAATAGCATTCATTCTTCTATGCGTTAAAACATGAATAATGATGAAACATACGACCACTAAAAAGAAAAGGATTCCGTCCATTCACTTCCTCCTTATCGCTATGCCATTTCCGCATCTTCGAATTTTTCAGTATTTTTATTATACATATGAAATGATACGCTATTTATTTTTTGTTTCTATCCTTTTAAATAAAAAATGGAACAAACCAAAGCGGTCTGCTCCATCTTTTTATTTATCGATCAACTGCACCATAAGTAATGCTTTCCCGACAACATTACCTTCATGATGTACTTCTACATCAACCTTACCAAATTTACGTCCAATTTCTAATACTTTCGGATGAACCGATACAACATTGTCAATTTGAACTGGTTTTACGAAATAAATTGTTAAGTTCTCAACAATTAAATCACTCTTCTTTTGCGCACGAATAACGCGATTCGTTGCTTCCGTCACAATTGTTGTGAATACACCGTAAGATAACGTTCCGATTGAATTCGTCATTTGCGGCGTCACTGAAAATTGATATAAATGTTCATTTTTCGCTTCTTTCGGCGTCATAAATTGATTCGTTACAATATCATCGATTGTTTCGCCGACTTGTGGTTGACGCTGAATCATTTGTAGCGCCTGAAGTACATCTTGACGACTAATAATTCCTTGCAGTTTATTTCCTTCATCAACAACTGGAAGTAACTCAATACCTTCCCACACCATCATACGTGCTGCAGCTGCGACAGACATTTTACCGTTTACCGTAATTGGATGCTTTGTCATCACTTTATCAATTGGTGTTTCTTTCACGACACCAATCATATCTTTTGAAGTTACGATACCTAACACCTTTTTATTTTCATCAACAATTGGATAACGTCCATGCATCGTTTCTTCATTGTACGCATGCCATTGCTGCACTGTATCATTCGGCTTTAAATATAACGTCTCTTCAATTGGCGTTAAAATATCTTCAACGAGGACAATTTCTTTCTTAATAAGCTGATCGTAAATTGCACGGTTAATTAACGTCGCAACTGTAAATGTATCGTAACTACTTGAAATAATCGGCAGTTTTAATTCGTCTGCTAATTTCTTCACATGATCTTCCGTATCAAATCCGCCCGTAATTAATACCGCAGCTCCGGCTTCTAACGCTAATTGATGTGCGTTCGTACGGTTACCGATAATAAGTAAGTTTCCAGCTTCTGTATAGCGCATCATCGCTTCTAATTTCATTGCCCCGATTACGAATTTATTTAACGTTTTATGTAGGCCCTCTCTGCCCCCAAGTACTTGACCATCGACAATGTTAACGACTTCTGCATATGTCAGCTTTTCAATATTCTCTTTCTTCTTTTGTTCAATTCGTATTGTTCCGACACGTTCAATCGTACTAACATATCCTTTATTTTCTGCATCTTTAATTGCACGGTAAGCTGTCCCTTCACTTACACTCAAATCTTTCGCAATTTGCCTTACAGAAATTTTATGCCCTACTGGCAGGCCATTAATATGTTCTAAAATTTGGTTATGCTTGGTAGCCAAATGGTTTCACCATACTTTCTTTTCCCTAAATTCTTCATGTGTTGTATTTTCAGTATACTATATTTTCAAAACTGTTACACTCTCTCTTTATATATCTGTACTATTTTTTTTATAACAAAATACGCCTTACATTACACTACTTCTTCTATTACAACAATGTAATGGTATTGTCATCTCGTTCGATAGTTTGTCCAGCCGCTTCAATATACAATGAAGACAAGAAATGAAACAAAGGAGCGGATATATGATGAAAAAATTATTAGAAGTTGTAGGTGCTGTATTTTTAGCTTTCGTAGATGGAAAAAAAGTTGCAATGGAATTGAATGAAACACCTGAACAGCCACTTCCAAAAAGAAAAAAATCATCAAAACAAGTACAACCTTTAAAAGCTGTCCTACACACGTAAAAAACCCTTCACTTGTCTTTTCAAATGAAGGGTTTCTTTTCTATAGTGTAATACTTTCTCCAGCTTCTAATACTTTTCCTGTACAATTTTGTAGCTTTTCTACAAATTGATATGGGTCTTGTTCAATTACTGGGAACGTATTGTAATGCATCGGCACAACAGTTTTCGCCTGAACCCATTTTGCTGCTAAAACAGCATCTTCTGGCCCCATTGTGAAATTATCGCCAATTGGTAAAAATGCTATATCAATGTTATTCAGTTCCCCAATTAATTTCATATCAGAGAATAGAGCGGTATCTCCTGCATGGTATACAGTTTTCTCTTCTGCTGTAAATAAAATACCTGCTGGCATACCTGTATATGTAATCGTCTTATTTTCTTCATCAATATAACTAGAACCGTGGAATGCTTGTGTAAACTTCACTTTTCCGAAGTCAAATTCATGCGAACCACCAATATGCATCGGATGTGTATTTACACCTTGCCAACTTAAAAATGTCGCTAGTTCAAATGGTGCCACAACAACTGCATTATTTTTCTTCGCAAGCTCTACTGTATCTCCAACATGATCACCATGTCCATGCGATAAAAGAATTACATCTACTTTGACATCTTCAGCCTTTAAATCCGTTGTCGGATTTCCAGTTAAAAATGGATCAATTAAAATCACTTTTCCATTCGTTTCAATCTTTACAACTGAATGCCCGTGATAAGATACTTTCATTACTACATTCCTCCCCTATTCACATTCTCATTTTTATTCTACATGATTTTTCAATTCCCTGTCTTTTCTAACATCTATTTACTTGTCATAACGCTTTCTTCCGATGTAAAGTTATATTTGTAATTAAATATCTCGGGGGTGCCAATCGATGAATGCTAGATTAGAAAATTTAATGCAATGGCTAAAAGAAAAAAACGTAGAAGCTGCGTTCTTAACTTCTACACCGAACGTTTTCTACATGACAAACTTCCACTGCGAACCACACGAAAGACTTCTTGGTATGTTTGTATTCCAAGAAAAAGAACCTATTTTAATTTGCCCTAAAATGGAAGAAGGTCAAGCGCGTAACGCTGGCTGGGCACATGAAATTATCGGATTTACTGATACTGACAGACCATGGGATATGATTGCAAAAGCAATTAAAGACCGCGGCATCAATGCAAATGCAGTTGCAATTGAAAAAGAACATTTAAACGTAGAGCGCTACGAAGAATTAACAAAGTTATTCCCAAATGCAGCTTTCAAATCAGCTGAGGAAAAAGTTCGTGAACTTCGCTTAATTAAAGATGAAAAAGAACTTTCTATTTTACGCGAAGCAGCTAAAATGGCGGACTACGCTGTTGAAGTTGGTGTAAATGCAATTAAAGAAAATCGTAGCGAGCTAGAAGTATTAGCAATTATTGAACACGAATTAAAAACAAAAGGCATACATAAAATGTCATTTGATACGATGGTATTAGCAGGTGCAAACTCTGCTCTTCCACACGGTATTCCAGGTGCAAATAAAATGAAACGCGGCGATTTCGTACTATTTGATTTAGGCGTAATCATTGAAGGTTATTGCTCTGACATTACACGTACAGTGGCATTCGGTGAAATTTCTGAAGAACAAACTCGCATTTATAACACTGTACTTGCTGGACAACTACAAGCAGTTGAAGCATGTAAACCAGGTGTTACACTTGGCGCAATCGACAACGCTGCTCGTTCTGTTATCGCAGATGCAGGTTACGGGGACTTCTTCCCACACCGCCTTGGTCACGGACTTGGAATTAGCGTACACGAATATCCAGATGTAAAAGCTGGTAACGAGTCTCCATTAAAAGAAGGTATGGTCTTCACAATCGAGCCAGGTATTTACGTACCAAACGTAGGTGGCGTTCGTATTGAAGATGATATTTATATCACAAAAGACGGGTCAGAAATTTTAACGAAATTCCCGAAAGAATTACAATTTGTGAAATAATAAAAAAGGCAGCGTGATTGCTGCCTTTTTTATTCCTCTACTATTTCAAATTTAACACCATCTTCTCCTCATACTTATCATCCCATTTAATCACAACCTCTATCGGTTCATCTTTAGATAGAGGCGCACAACTTACACAAGAAGACTTCATTTCAACCTTTGCTCCTTTATGATTTTCTGACGTTTGTGTCATTGTGCTAAAGGATCCATTAATAGCAATCTCTAAATTTTTAAATTCTGTATTCCCATCCCCGCCCTTATACTGAAACGTAAACATTCCATCTTCACTGTCGTCCTTAATATATCCTTTATATTGCCCCGTCCAACTTTTGCTCTCGCTAGAAAAAGTAACATACGAAATCGAACAACTCCCTAAAAAGAAAATACTTATAAAAAAGACTAATGCTCTCTTCATCATGCCCCTCCATTCAAAAGCATTTATTTATTGTCTATTTCTTCCTTTTATTATATTATAAAAATACAGAATTTTCTAAAACAGGAGGTTTATATGTTACAACAACAGTTAGAAAAAATTCGTAATAATAATTACATATTGGATAACACACTTAACATTGATTCTTTAAGCTCCAATATGCTTGAGCATATCGGTGTTACTGATAGCTATTTAAGAGACAAACTTATTTACTCTACTTTTTTTCATCTCATCAAAAAGGACTACATTTCACACACACAATTACAGAAACTATTATTAGAAAGCATGAGTGAAAAATATTTATTGTATAAAATTCATTCGGATGACGAAGATGCTGTATTTACCCGCGCATTTACAACATTATTAATTGCGCTCATTATTGATGCCGATACAAAATATAATTTCTTATCACAGAATGATATTTTAACTGTAAAAGATCAATTGATTCTATATATGAACAATGAACATGATTTCCGTGGATATGTGCAAGACCACGGCTGGGCACATAGTATCGCTCATGCTTCCGATACATTTGAGGCGCTTGTGAATAGTCCTAAACTGGAAACTTTATATTACGAAGAAATATTACAAACTTTATTAAACAAAGTTTGTGTTCATTCCCTCTATTACAAATACGAAGAAGATGAGCGTCTCGTTTATCCTATTGTCGCAATGCTGCAAAATGGTCTAAAGGAAGAAGTACTCATATTAGCCCTTCGTGATTTAGCAGCTCAATTACAAGTTCAAAAATCAACGCTACATATTGAATCATACGAATTTCTATACGGAAATATAAAATCTTTCTTACGTAGCTTATTTTTCAGATTACGTACAATGTCTATATGTAAAGAAACTGAATACGAAATTGAAAAATTACTACAAGGACTTCGCCAATATTACTAAAAAAAGAAGGCCACTCAAAAAGTGCCTTCTTCTATTTCACTAATATTTAATTGAAATTTCACGATCCAAACTGAGAAAAGGTGGACAAGAATCGCAAACGCCATACATGCTCCGCTTAAAAAAGTTAGTATAGGATGCGAATACACGTGCCCTAATCCATAGGATATCGCCACGAAAAACATTGTTATGTAAATATAAATTGCTCCATGTATTTGCCTCATATTAACCTCCTTTTCCCATATTATAACATAAATTTTCTGATTATTCACATTAATCTCTTGTGATCAATATTTCTCAACTGTTACACCTCTAACAGCAGCCTTAATATACGGTGCTCCTTGTAAACTTTGTAAATCCTCTGTTTTACCTGTTACGACTACACCGTATATTTATAAGTCTTTTACTACAAAGTTTTTCATCTCATTATAGTTTTCCCTAAAATACTTTTGATACCCCCCTTATTTTCACTTAAAGATATCTAAATACAGCTTTTCTTCAAATTTTTTTTCAAAATAAAAAGCACACCTACCTTGATGTGCTTCTCTCAAAAATACTATTCTATTATTTCATCGCTTCCTTCACAACATCTTGAATCATAACGACTTCTGTTTTCATATCAACAGACAGTGCTTCTTCATCAATACATTCATACCAAAACGCTAAGTGCTTTTTATCAATTTCATGATGAGAATTTTCGACAGGAGCCCCGCCTTCTCCTTGCACAGAATACCAATATAAGTATTCTTCTCCATCTCTTATTTCCCGGAAAATTGTCTCAACGTACATCTTTTCGTCGTTTAGTGTCAAAAGCACTTCTTTCATATTGTCATTAAGAAGCTGCATCCATGCATCTACACGCTGACTTTTACCTTGTTTCACTTTGAATCTCGTTAACTCTACATTCATTTTTATTCCCCCGTTTTCTTGCGTACAAACAATCTATATTCTATTGGATTATAAAAACTTAATTTACTAGCTAGTTTTTGCGAAGGAATATTGTCTACATAACAATCCCAGCACGGTGTAATATCATTTTGCATGCAATGTTCAATGAACCGCGTTGCAACAGCTTGTGCTAATCCTTTTCCTTGATATGATTCATGCGTCACAATATCAATTTCAGCAAATCCATTCCCATTAAATATCGAAACACATTCAGCTACAATCATCCCATCTTGTTCTATACAAAACCCAAAGCCATTATTTAAAAATGCTTCAGTTGATCCCCAATATTCTTTATAATACACCTCTGTAAATTCATTGCTTCGTTCTATATCTCTTTTATCAATACGCTTCACTTCATATGTATTTTTGTTTGCATCTTGTTTTCTCTCTTCAGAAATTTCTCGTTGAAATTTCATTCGAGGCATGTCCCGAAGTGCATTACTAAAACGCCCTTCAATCATCATTTCCCACTCTTCAATTGAAGTGAAGAGTGTAAATCTCTTCTCTGTTTTTTCAATGGCCATTTTTAAATACGCAAATAAATCTTCGTTATAATTGTGATCATCCGTATGACCAAATAAATAATAGATACCATTAGCTATACGAATTAATCCTGCTGTTAACTTCTCGTTGGCAAAAATCTCGCCATCTATCATTTGGTCACATACCGCATAAGCAAACGTCGTCGTTGTTGTATTACTTTCTAAAATCGGAAGGATTTTTTTATACTCGGCTATAGATAATTTCTTCATAATTGCTCCACTTTAATCGTATCAGCTTCTATATTTTCAAAACAAAGATTTACTGTTCTCTTTAATGCTCTCGTTCTATGAATCGTGCATGCTGGAATTAAGATAGAATCATTCGGCTTTAAAACTGCTGTTTCTCCATCTTCAAAATCGATAAGTAATTCTCCCTCTAGCACAATGAATAATTCATCCGAATTAGAATGATAGTGCCAATCATATTCACCAGTAAATACAGCGATTCGTAAGCAATGACTATTTACATTTGAAACGACGAAGTTTTTATGTTGATCTTGAATGTCCTTTGTTAATTCTATTAAGTTCACAGTTTCCATCTTTCGTCCCACCCTTTCATTAGTCGTTCTTCTGAAAAAACAACTTAGTCTCCACCACCTCCGCAATCTCCTCCACTATCACTTGAGCTGCTACAATCGTTGCTACTGTAGTCACCGAATCCACTTGATGAGCTTGAAGCATATGAAGATTTTTTTCTCATTTTTCTTTGCTTATCGTTCTTACTTTCATAACTAGGCCACACTTTATTAAATAATATAAAGAATAAGACTAGCTCTATTGCGACAAGGAGATACCCAAAAACATTCTCAATAATATTGGGTGTTATCCCAAAACTGTAAAACACCCTAGCTGAATAAAGACACAAAATTACATACAGAGCCATACAAATATACCGAAATGTTTTCTCTATCATAATGACTATTTTTTGTGATAGAGGTATGTTCTGTTCCTGTTTTTTCTTCATATACTTTTGTCTTTTAACTTGCCTTTTCTTCCGCTTTTTACTCCCCATTAAATCTCCTCTTTCGACTTCTTTTTTCATTTAATTCCAAATTATCACAAAAAATAACATTATAACAAGCTATATTTCACGTAAAGTTTTGTTTACTTTTTGTAAAGTTTTATTTACTTATTACCTAAAAATGGATATAGTAAATGTAACAAATTTACAAAAAGGAGACTTTGTATATTTGATTAAAAATAAGGTGAAACAATTCCGCGTCGTTAGAGACATCACCCAAGAACAATTAGCTTCCTCTGTTCAAATCACTAGACAATCCCTCATCGCTATCGAGAAGAATAAATACAACCCGAGTTTAGAATTAGCATTGAAATTATGTGAGTTTTTCAACTGTAAAATAGAAGATTTATTTCAATTAGATAAAACTGGGGAGGAAAAAGAATGAAAAACCCTTTTAATCAAAAGTTCATTTCGCATCTTACCTTTTTATTGTTAGGTTCAACTTTTCTTTATTTCACTAGTAATGATGAAGAAAAAATTACTTCTGTCCTTCTATTCGCTGGCGTATTTATACTCTTAGACTCGATACTATTCGTAGTGAAACAAATATTCTTTAAGAAAAAAAAGAGCGATCCCGAAAAATATCCATTACCTGAGATGGATGAAAGAATCGAGAAGATGAGTTTAAAACTTATGGCGCAAATTTTTGGTCTCTCTCATTTAATCGGTTCTGCGATACTATTTATTTTATATATCACTGACAAAAATTCGATGATACGAGTTGAGTATGCCTTGTATTACTTATTCGGCATTCTTTTCTTTACAATGATGTTCGGATTGAAAATTGTAAAGAAACTAGACAATTAATCCAAGCAAAAAGCCCCTCCTTACAAAAGGAGGGGCTTACATGTATTTCTATTATGATAAAGCAGGAGCTTTTTCAAGAAGCTCTTTCGCATCAGCATATTGTAAACCGTGTGCTTCTGCAACTGCTTCGAATGTTACATATCCGTCTAATGTGTTAATACCTTTTAATAATGCAGTGTTGCCTAAGCAAGCATCTTTGTAGCCTTTGTTCGCAATTTGTACTGCATATGGTACCGTTACGTTTGTTAATGCAAGAGTTGATGTACGTGGAAC
>NZ_WIPE01000127.1:0-7938 GCF_009760835.1 Bacillus sp. EE-W1
GCTCTATCCGACTGAGCTATGGGCGCATGAAGATTATGATAATATCAACGGTTTGCCTCCGTCTCGTTTCGATTTGTTCTTACCGAAAGTTTAACGTAGGACACGAACTCCCTTGCTTAGGTGTTCGCTTCTTTACATATGGATATTATAGCCTGTCGTCTACCTAGTACGCAAGTATAAAAATCTCTTCTATCCTATATATAGTGCGCCTTCTCTCGCTTTCGTCGTGGTCTTCGTACTCTGCACAAAACAGTATAGAGCGCATTTAGGGCACACTAATACATTAACTCAATTCTAATCGCCTTAAAATACGAATCTCAGCTTTCTTCTCTCGCTTATTTGGACATAAAAAAAAGAGGCGCAGACCTATTAAATCCACGCCTTCGCTTTTATTCTGCGCTCTGCTCCTGCGCATTGTATGCCGCTTTTACATTTACATATTGCACCTTGTCGCTCATATGCTGCGAGCGTTGTGCGACCTGTGCCGCTGCGGTTACATCTTCTCGTGTAAGTTTTTCATTGTTTCGTAGTTTGGCGCTTATTTCGCTACGCATTACGTTAATATTCATCCTATTTCCTCCTAGTTTCTATATTTCGCTGGTACTTTTCTGTATTCCGTAATTTTGTACCAATCCGCTTCTGTTGGGTGAATTTTTACGAAGTCCCAGATACTTGCAGGCTCATGCAGCGTTGTATATCCATTATGGCTTCTATGTCGTTGTAACCTTTCGCCGATACCACTATCACTTAGAGCCGCTGAACACGCATTCTCTAAAGCCATTAAGTCTTGTACTGCTTCGTAATATACTTTTAATCCTTCGTGCGCTCGTTGTTTAATATCTGCAAACTCGTTGCCACGAATTGACGGGCGTATATTACCGTTCCAGTCGGCTTTTAAGTCATCCATTGTGATTTTCCCTCTTAAATGCTCATTAGCGTAGTCATTCGCCTTACTATGTTCTTCTTCGGCTACTTTTACCGCAGCTCGTGCCCTGTCGATGTTATCTAATGCCTCCTGTTTCTCCGCTGCTACCTCTTCACCTGCGAACTCTCGCTGTAAGATATCCTCATATACCACTGTAGCAGCCGTTACATTTTCTTTCGCAGCTTGTACTTTTTGTTGATACTCTGCAATAAACTCCAGTGCCTTTTTATCCTGCTTCTTAAATTCCTCGTGTAATTTCCACTCTACTTTGTATTTACCCATTTTTCGTTTCCCCCTCTAGTAGTTTGATACCTTTACGCAGCCACTCGATTAATATTGTGCGCCACTTCGGTATTTGTTTTATTTGTGTTATCTCGTTCGGATCTTTTAATTCATAAACATCTATTAAAGCGGTTTGTGTCCGCTCATCTTCAAAACCTCTAAGCGTTTCGCTCGTATCCTCCTGCGTTTTAAAGTGTCCCGTAATGTCAGGCGCAGGAAGACAAGCTAGATAGATATCTTCAGTGCTAGTCCATACGTCGAAACTCGGCAGGTCGTCGCAGTTGCTCCATACGATTTCCCGCATCTTCTCGACTAGCGATTTCTCTTCTAATGGAGAGATAATTTGAGCTAGTAAATAATTATCGTCGTAGACATAAGCACATAAAAAGAGCGCCCCTCGTAACTCGTGAACGTTACACACCATTAATGGACGCATACTGCTGCACCTGCCTTCGTACTACCGTCTTTTCTCTTAACTGTAGCTCGTGCGACTACTTGCGCTTTAACTGCATCCTTTAACGCTCTTAACTCCTGCTCGTTCATATATGCGTCTATCTTCGCTAGAGATTCTTCGCCTAACACTGTTCGGATACGGGCTACATTATCTTTACTAGGCGCATATACACCATTCTCCCAGCGAGTTACCGTTAATTGGTGTACGCCTGCAAGCGCACCGAATTCGGTTTGTGTCATTTCTAGTAAGTTGCGTACGAATTTAATCGTTGCTGCATTCATTTCTATCGCCTCCTAATTACGTAACGTTTATTTTTATAACAGTCATATCTAAAAAAAGGGAAAGACGCTAAATGAATAGCGCCTTAATGCCTAGTGTTGTCTCCCGACGAGACTGTAATCGAGTTTGTAGGTTGTAGGATACTTTGCCATCATATTAGATGTGGCATATTGCAAAAGGGATTTCCCCCTTCACCTATATGTACGGCTACGGGTCGTTTTCTTGTATAGTGAACGCATATTTTTATAACGTTTTTACGCAGTGATCCATAACACTAGAAGCCGCCCGCTATATATTATCTTCCCTTCTTTTCTCTTTCCTCTATGTATTGCTGCGTATATCTTTCAAAAGAAAAAGAATATTAATTCTTGTTCTTAATTCTAGTTCTTTAATTCTAGTTAACCAGTTAATTTACCCGTACTTCAGCAGGGAAATCTCCCGTACTTGGCGGGTAAAATTCCCGTACTATACTCATAAGCAACTAGAAGTCTATACTTTCTAGCTCGGCTAGTTGTCTCTCTTGTTCCTGCACCAACTGCGCATGTAGTAACTTAGCCATGTCTCTATCTCTTTGGCGCTCCTTATCTTGCGTAACTTTGTTAAATTTCGCAGCAGCATCGGGATACTTTCGAAATAACTCTTTCTCTGTTAACGGCACTAAAGGTTGATAGAAGTTACCTTTCCCCTTACCATTTCCGATAATTTTCACAAGACCGACTTGTTCTAACACCGCTAAATGCCTACGTACCGTAGTCTCGTCTTTTCCGTAATATTTCGATAGTGTATACTGGCTCGGGAATGCGCACCCTTTATTTGCGTTGTAAGCATCGACAATCAATGCATATAAATAGTTCATTTCTGCCTTGTAGCCTTTCATAAAAATGTAATGGCGCAATTCCGAAGGCAATCGGAAAAACGTTCCCTCTGCTTTCGTTTTGTCGTATACTCTCGTCATATTTCTCTCTCCTGTTCGTTTATATTTGCGTAAGTACCCTTACAAAGATATAGGTGCAGCAAAGGCATATTTTGGGCTTATTTCGTCTAAAAAAGTTTTAACTGTGTTGCTATGCGAAAATTCATCTGCATTTCTATAGGCGCAGATAATTTAAAATCTCGGTATACGTAACCCCTTGAAGTAAAAAATATGTGCGCTAATTGTGTACAGCAGTTGCGGGGCTTTCTTGGTACGGGTTAGGGGGATTGAGTAATTTCGATTGGGCAGCGTGCTATATCGCTGCGTTGCAATTGGATTCGCAAAGACTTTGCTATTAACTTCGCAGCCGTTCGATTGATGAAGAGTTTTCTTAACGATTCTTTTTAATGCGATTAAAACAAACGCAAACAATTCGAATGAACTTCTTTTAATGCGCAATGAATTAAGTAATTAACATTTCTTTTCGTTATGATCTTCTTTTATTTCGTTATTAATTTCTAAGCGAAGAAAAAGCAAATACGAAAGAGTTCGCAAAGACAAACAAATAAAGAAACACCGAAACAAAAGAACCTCGCTGCTTTCTTTCTCGCATTTTATTAATCAAACAATCTCGAATACTTTCTGCTGCGATGAACTAAACGAATAGTAATAGAGGCACTGCATAAGCATGTAGTCTCGCATATCTATATATAAGTACTGTGACTGTGCTTACCATAACGGCACACACTTCATATAAAGTCGCAGGAGAGCCGTACAGCAACGTTAGGTTATTCGAATCAATTAGAGAGGTACATATAAAGCTCTGTGCAGCCACCTATCAGCATGTGCGCATGTATAACAGGTTATGTGGATACACGCAGCCCTATTGGTAACATAGCTCCGCCAATATGAGGAACTATGCCGCCCTACATTTGATTACTGCGATATGGTGGGTGGTGTCATTAATAGTATCGGTGTCATAACTTAAAAGTATTGACACTATTTTACCGACGTGATAGTATCAGTGCATCGAACGGTGTCATTACTTAGTGTCATAAATGAACACGGAAAAAGGGGCGGATACATATGAAATACGGATACGCAAGGGTAAGTACATTACAGCAGAATTTAGAGGCGCAAATACAAATGCTAGAAAAGGAAGGTTGCGATGTTATCTATTCCGAGAAGTTTACAGGAACGAAAGCAGACCGCCCTAAGTTTCAAGAGGTACTATCAAGACTAGAGGCAGGCGATACGCTGGTGGTTACGAAGCTAGATAGATTCGCAAGGTCTGCGGTAGATGGAATACAAACAGTTAAAGAGCTATTCGAAAGAGGCGTAAGAGTTCATATCCTTAACATGGGATTAGTAGAAGATACAGCAGCGGGGCGATTAATCTTTAATATTATGAGTTCATTCGCTGAATTTGAAAGAGATATGATTGTAGAACGTACACAAGAAGGTAAGGCAATCGCAAAGCAGCGTGAGGATTTTAAAGAGGGAAGACCAAATAAATACACATCGAAGCAAATAGAGCATGCGTTAGGATTACTAGAAACGCACTCATATACGCAAGTAGAACAATTAACGGGGATTAGTAAGAGTACGTTAATACGAGCGAAGAAAAAGCAGCAGGGCGCTAAATAATTGGCGTCTTTTTTGTTGTCTGCGTAACCCCATGAGTTGTGGAAGGCGTTCTCGCTCGAACTTCCAGCAGGTATACAGCCCCATGATTTCGCATATATGTAAACTTTCGTATACAAATGCAACTAACTAAAAGTAAGTGTACACCTACAGCTGCAACACTTTCGCCATTCCACCGATAAAATCACACGAGTTTACGTTAATACTTACATTCGAATTATACGATATGAATTATAAATAAAAGGCTGTCATATCAGCGCCCGACACACCGATATACAGCCCCATGCGACGTACAGCCGCTAATTGAATTAGCAAGTCTATTATATCATTTCGCACAATGCGAAGTATAATAATTCATAATTTCAAAATCAAAATACAAGATATAGTTTTTTGTATAAAAAATAACTTTTGGAATCTATAAACAGGATGGGTTATAATACAAGTATATGAAAAAAGCCCATCGTATTGGCGTACGAAAGGCTTCGCAAGGTGGTGAATACATATGGATGCAATCACCGTTACTGCGGTTTGCTCTTTACTCATGGTTGTTATGGGAATTATTAACATGAGCAAAGGAAAGAAGTAATATTTTATTAAAAGTCTTTCAGTGTTGGCGCACTGAGAGGCTTTTTTATTTATATAGTATTCCACATTCGATGCAGAATATTACCTGTAAACCTGTAGTTTACTTAATAGGCAGACGAATTTGTCATTTTGACAACTTTTAGTGTATAGTTGCCCCTAAGGCAACATGCAGGTAAAAAAAATAATCAGTTAGGTTTACTTTTAGTAAACTTTTAGCCATAGGTATAGTTTTCGCACTTCAATATTACCATGGTAATATTATGATAAGTTTTGTATCAAAACGTGTTCAAAACGTCTCCTATAGAGACATTATAACTTAACTGTGAGTCAACATACAAGAAAAGTTTGCTTGAAGCAAACCCCTCTCTCATCCATTTAATGTTTACCTCAGGTAAACTTTTAACTTTAAATTCCCTTGATAAATTATGTATCAAACTAGCCTTTTACGTCTCCAAAATGAACGTACAGCACCTCTAGCACTATCAAAGCTGCGCCCTGTTTTCTTCGCCAATCTCCTAGCAATATCGCTAGTGTTTTCAATATGATCCGTATCAAAAACGATATCCACTATTAGTTTATCTATATCTCTATCGCAATACTTCTCGTAAACTTCTGCCCTTACTACTACGTTTATCGCTTCCTCTTCTACGTTTACCGCATTGTCCTCCGTTTGAAGCGAGACTAATTCTTCGCCTACTAGCTGTAATGCCTTTCGCCTCTTCCCTCTTTCACTGCAATAATAACGTAAACTCTGATATATGTATGTCTTTGCTCTTCCATCAAAATTCCCCTTTTCTATAACAAACGACCTTACTGCGTACTCTATCTTTCGATAACAGTCGTTAATGAAATCTACTTCGTTATTCATCTTATACCAATTTTCCTGTGCTAATCGTTCAATCAATGGCATGTAGTATGCTTTAATCTCCCACATTCTAGCTGTATTTATTTTAGCTTCGATTGCTGCTGCGTTTAGTTCTCTGCTGTTCATCTTTCTTCCCCTTACTGCGTATTGTTTTTATCTACGCCATTCCGCACTTCTTCGCCTTTCTGCTTGACTTTGGTTGACGCATTTACTAGCAGATAGAGGAAGGTCTAGGAAACGTGGCGCAGGCTTCACCCCTACTCGCAAAGATACAAGCTATCAATGCGAATAAAAGGTAAAGTACAATACTAGCGTCAGTCGTTGGCTGAGGTTGCCGAGTATGCCCCTTCCGACTTTAGACTTTCGCCTATATCGTCTTTCTACATTGCAGCATGTCCCACAATGCGATTATCTAACGATACACCCTGTTCCCGTAAGAACAACATGCGTCCACTCCTTACCGTTTATGCCCGTAACCAGCTAGACCTACACACGCATGGAAGGGGTATGCGTTAAATGTGTAGCGCTAGTGTTTGCAGCGGTCTAGCTCCCCTTTTACGTTTTTATAGCGGTACGGCTTCCGCTTTTTGACTTACCGCAGCTCCCTAAAAAAGGCATCACTAAAGACAACTTGCACCCTTCGAATTTTTTCGATAGAATGAAGCTAGCGGCTGTCTAGTATTTAGTTATTAGATAGCAAATGGTTTGTTTTGAGTCTCCAGTTGGCGCTGGGGACTTTTTATTTATCTCTATATTCCGTAGTCGTTCTTAGCGGCTACTTTTTCGTATTGCTCTTTAACTGCCTCGTCGTTCAATCGGACATATCGCATAGTTGTTGTGATGTCTGCATGTCCCATAATTCGCATTAATGCGTTAACACTTCCACCATTTCGTAAGAAGTTCGTAGCAAAGGTATGACGTAAGCTATGAGGCGATGGGCGGCATTCTTTTAAAAGCCCCGCTAACGTACCATAGCGATACATGCGCTTACGTAGTAAGTCATTATCTATTACATTTCCTTCTTGCGTTAGAAAGACGTTTGAAATACCTTCAAAGTACTCTCGACTTTCACCTACAAGCATTCGTAACTCTTCCGCTACCTTTTTCGTCATAGGTACAGCCCTCGTTTTGCGATTCTTATTCTTAGCGCCTGCTAACATAATTGTAAGGTTATCAAAATCTATATCGTTAGCCTCTAGCTGGTTTACTTCATTCACACGCAATCCGCAGTGCAGCATAAGCAACATGGCGCAGTAATCTCTATAGCCTGCATAAGTCGTCTTATCTACCACACGAAAGAGACGCTTTATTTGATTGTTATTTAGCGTGAAAATCGGCGCTTCATCAGTCCGTAGTTTTACAAAGTCTACAGTGGGGTTGCTTTTAATGTAGCCCTGCTCATTCAATCGCTTAAAGACCGACTTCAATGCTGATATACGAATATTTACGGTAGCAGGTGCTAACTCTCGATTGAGCAGCTTATTAATATACATCTGTACATGTGCCGCTGTAATGATCTCGACGTTCTCAATGTTCAATTCTCGCATGAAATAACGAAAGAGCTTGCTGTAATCATCTATAGTACGCTTTCTAAAGCCCTCTGCTCGGAATGCCTGCGCAGCAATCGTTATTGCCACTTCTGTATCTAGCGCTTCCGCAGTACCGATAAAATCGACTACTTCTTTTCGCCTTTTTACTACTCGTCTACTTTTAGACATAATAAAAAAGAGCCCCCTATCTGAAATAAATTCCAGACGGAAGCTCTCCGCATATGTATTATCATTATCTTCATTTGGTTACACGTAGCATCTTCCTACTATGCGACAATAATTCGCCAATGCCTACGTAGGACGTTTGCGGTTTGTTCCCGCTCATGTTAAGCGTTAAAAATTCCGACAAACAGCTTTATACCGCACCCTAAAGCGTATTTAGCTTCCCACCTATCGTAAGGACATGTTGTAGGAAACCACCGCTCTATCCGACTGAGCTAT
>NZ_WIPE01000104.1:0-1234 GCF_009760835.1 Bacillus sp. EE-W1
ACAATCTAGCCGCTGGAGCTGGATCATAAAAAATTAAACGAAATAGTTTTTTCAAAAAACGTTCTCCTACACGATAATTAGTATATGATTCTACGTTCATTATTTTACACAAAATAAAAAAGGACAGCACAAAGGCTGTCCTTTAGTCGACTATAATTAGTCTTGGTTTGTCATTTCTGCATATTTTTCTGCAGTTAATAACTTCTCAACTTGGCTTGCATCAGAAAGTTCAACTTTAACCATCCATGCACCCTCGTATGGAGATTCGTTAACAAGTTCTGGTTGGTCACTTAATTCTTCGTTTACTGCTACAACTTTACCACTTACAGGTGCGTATAACTCAGAAACTGTTTTAACAGATTCTACGCTTCCGAATGGCTCGTCAGCTTCGATTGTTGCACCTACTTCAGGAAGTTCAACGAATACGATATCGCCTAGCTCACCTTGTGCAAAGTGAGTAATACCGATAACAACTTCATTACCTTCAGTTTTTACCCATTCGTGTTCTTCAGAGTAACGTAAATTATTTGGAATGCTCATGACTGTACCTCCAGTGAATGTATTAATTATGTAAAAATACCTTATTGGTACTTTTTCCACACACTTTCAAACTGCTCTTCGTTAAAACCAAGTGTTACACTCGTTCCATTTGTTACGATTGGACGTTTAATCAACATGCCATCAGATGCTAAAAGTTCGTACATTTCGTCTTCACTTGCATCCTTTAACTTATCTTTCAGACCAAGTTCGCGGTAACGCATTCCACTTGTATTAAAGAATTTTTTTAATGGTAATTCACTTTTTTCATGTAAATTACGTAAATCTTCTTTTGATGGTGGATTTTCAACAATATGAATCATCTCATATGCTACATCGTTTGCCTCAAACCATTTCTTTGCTTTTTGACATGTGCCACACTTTGGATATGAATAAAATGTTACTGTCATAAATTCACCTACTTTTTTACTAACCTTTACCTTTATCATATAGAAAACGTTTTATTATTTCAAACGATTATTCGCTAAACTTTTACTTATTTCGTGATAAATTTTAATAATCCTGCGAATTTTCCTTATTTTCCCGCCATTTGTTAAGAAAAAATAAATATATATTTTTTTAGATTCTTCTCTCATCACTCGCCGAACATATATCTTAAACAAACGTTTGATTAACTCCCTATTTTTCTTTGCTAACTCTTGGGCTACATCGGTTTCTTCCTACCGAACATACATCT
>NZ_WIPE01000056.1:0-35709 GCF_009760835.1 Bacillus sp. EE-W1
ATAGATTTAGTTAAGTTTATCGTATCGGAAGAGTATACAGGTTCTACTTTACGGGAGCATTTGGAGGAGAATCTATCAAATACGTTGCAGCTAAAATAAGTGGAATAGTATGTAAAAAAAGCCTTTTAATTAGAAGGCTTTTTATTTTCGGATGAAATTTCAGAATTATCAATTGACTTTACAGTTCTGTTTTTTTATATTAGTAGGTATACTAATAACTACTAACGTACATACATCGTTTTGAAATGAGAGTTATATAGATTGTGAGGGGTACTGATGGATGAAATTATAAAGGAATTACAAAAGTTAGGTTTTTCCCAGTATGAATGTAAAGCTTATATTGGACTACTAAAACATTCCCCAGTAACTGGGTATGAAGTGAGTAAACAGACAGGAGTACCTCGTTCGATGATTTATGAAGTGCTTGGTAAATTGATGGATAAAGGAGCAGTGCATATCGTTCCTACTGAACCAGTGAAATATGTACCAGTACCAGCTACGGAGTTAATGGATCGAATGCGAAAAGATTTTGAAAAGTCCTTTGAATTTTTAGACCGGAAATTAAATTGTTTAGAACAAGAGAGACAAATAGATGTAATTTCGCATATTCGCTCCAATGATCGTGTTGTAAAAGAAATATGCAATATAATTAATAGGGCGAAGGAAGAGCTATGGATTTCTGTTTGGGAAGATCAAGTGCATGAAATTGAGCCATATATTCGTCAAAAGGAAGAGGAAGGTGTACATATATTTTCAATCTTATTTGGCGCTCCAAATACAAAAATAGGCGCGACGTTTCACCATAATTATATGACGCCCCACGTTGTTGAAAAGAGAATGGGTGGTCATTTAACTGTTATTGCTCGTGATGGAGAGGAAGTATTAATTGCGAACTTCTCAAATGATAGCACTTCATGGGCCGTTACAACGTATGACCCAGCTTTAGTTCTCGTTGCTACAGAGTATGTGCGGCACGATATTATGGTCGAAGAAATTACGAAGGAATTTGGGGCTGATAAGTTAGATACGTTGTGGCGTGAAAATATAGATTTAGTTCATGTCGTAACAGGAAAAAGAACGATGGAAAGAATGGAGGATGATACGAATGAGTAAAGCTCAGGCCCATGTATCTTTACAGAGCGATGATACATTTCAGCAAGGAGTAAAAGATTGTTTACCAACTGTATTTGGTTATTTAAGCATCGGTATAGCAGCTGGTGTAATTGCAAAAACAGCAGGTTTCTCAATCATTGAAATTGCGTTTATGTCCACTTTAATTTATGCAGGTTCTGCCCAATTTATATTAGCTGGTATGTATGCAGCTGGCGCTCCTGCTTCAGCAATCATTTTTACCGTCTTTTTTGTTAATTTACGCCACCTTCTAATGAGTGCTGCCCTTGCACCGTACTTTACGAAACTTCCGCTATTAAAAAACGTATTTATCGGTTCTCAAATTACAGATGAAACGTTCGGCGTGGCAGTGCAGCATGCAGCGCAAAAAGGATATGTAGGCGACAGGTGGATGATGGGCTTAAATGTAACAGCATATTTAAATTGGATTCTTGCTACTATTATTGGCGGGCTGTTTGGTGAGTGGATACCAGATCCACATACGTACGGGATGGATTATGCATTACCAGCAATGTTTATCGGATTATTTGTACTTCAGCTCATAAGTAGTAAACCGAAACTAGCAATTCATCTTACTGTTGCAATTGTAGCGATTATGATCGCATACGTTTCACACTTATTTATGCCAGATAGTATAGCGGTTATTATCGCAACATTACTAGCTGCGACGATTGGAGTTGTGATTGAAAAATGGAAATGAGATTAGACGTACTATTACTTTTACTAGCAGCTGGAGCTGTCACACTCGTGCCACGTATTTTACCTCTACTCGTATTTAGCAAACTACAAATTCCAGACTGGGGTTTAAAATGGCTAAATTACATACCAATTGCGATATTAGCAGCACTTTTAGCACAAGTACTATTTATGCATGAGACGATACAGTGGGATTACCTTATCGCAGCAATCCCAACATTTCTTGTTGCAATATATACTCGTAGTTTATTAGGTACAGTATTAACGGGAGTGATTGTGATTATTTTGTTACGTTTCTTTTTCTAAAAAGGATTACACTCATATAATAGCGAAAAGTGTAATAACATGAAAAATATAGGGGTGGTGTTATGATACTTTTAACGATAGGAGCAATTTTGTTAACGTTGTTTATTTTCTTTATTATCGGCTTTATTACGTTTATGATGTTTGTTGATAAGGCGACACCTCAAATATATTATACACCTTGTGAATCAGTGACAGTGAAAGATAAAGGTAAAAATAAAAGGAAGAAAAGTTGAATGTTGGCTTTTCTTCCTTTTGTTTTATCTGATTTTTCTGTATAATTTAAGTTAGTTATACAACTAACTTAAAAGGAGGTCGTAGAAGTGGCAAAACCGAATGTTGTTAATAAAGAGAAGTTATTAGAAGCAGCAAAAGCAATTATTGCAGAGCAAGGGATGGAAAAGTTGACATTAAAAGCAGTTGCAGAAAGTGCTCAAGTTACACAAGGTACCGTATATTATCATTTTAAAACGAAGGATCAATTATTACTTGAAGTAACTGAATCGTTTTGTAAAGCATCGTGGGAACAAATAGGAAAGGATGTACAGTTAGAGAAGGCTTTAAAGTCCGCGGAAAGTAGATGTGTGAAAGATTCAATGTATCATCATTTGTTCTTTCAATTAGTAGCAAGTGGATTACAAAATGATGCGATGAAAGATAAAATTGGTGGATTGTTACATTATGAAAATCAAAAATTAAAAGGCGTGTTAAATAAAAAAATAGGAGATACAATGACATCTCAAATTTCAACGGAAACATGGAGCGTTTTATGTAATGCATTAATTGACGGATTGGCATTGCAAGCATTATTCAATCCATCTTTTTCTACAGACAAAGTATATGGTGATTTGTATATGCTCTTGGAAAAGCTTACAGTGCTACAAAAGGGAGGTAATGTCAGTGGATAATAGACTTTGGCTCACCATTTTATTTTCGATTGGCGTTTGGTTTTTTGCTTCAGCATTTTTCATTATTTTTGGTTCTTCCATTTTATTAGAATATACTTCAAATAGATTTTTTCTACAATTGACGTTTCTTGAATTAGGAACGGCTATAGCTTTATACTTTGTAATGTGGTTATACAAAAAACTAGATACTACAAAATATGCAGTTATTAAGTTAGGTATATGCGGTACAGCAATCGGTTTAATTTTAGATACTTACATTTTATATAATTCTTCTAATCTATTCTCACAATTCTCCTCACAGCAAATTATATCATTTACCATTTGGATGGTTATTGCTTATGCTTTATATTTACTAATCCCTTTCGCCATGGAACGAAAAAAGTTGTTGTAAAGAGGTATGTTATCCTCTTTACAACAATTACATCCCCGACAGAAGTAACAACAATAACCCAAATAAAAAACTAATAAAGGAAAGAAAACCGATACATATCGAGAACACACGATTATTTCTCCATTCGCGCCAGAAAACGATAAGCCCTAACATACAAAGGGAAAACCAAATCGGCAAGAATATAAACTTGCTAACTTTCTCTGGGAGTAACGAATAAAAAGATGTTACATATAAAATCCAATTTGTGGAAAATAAAACGAAAACGATAATAGATTGTAAGTAGGGGCGGTTGGAAAACTCCCCCTTTTTTATAGTTACAATAATGATAGTTAGTGCTGAGAAAAAGGCAATGAATATGAAAATAAGTAAGAATAATGTAAGCGTCATTTATAGCTCCTTTATAAAAGTGTTTTTTACAAGAAATGCATCTATTACATTGTATGCTTGCTTTGTAGAGTGCTCGTTATATTTTTCTGTGTACGGATTTAGAAATCCATGTTCACCGTGTAGTTGTTTTATTTCTAATAAAGGATTTTTTTGTTGCTGCAACGATTGAATGAAAGAGGATACTGAAAAACTAGCTTCTTTTTCAGGGAAAATAAGTAAGGTAGCACATGTTGGTTTTATATGAATATAGTCACGTATACGGGAACCGTAACAGCCGATAATAAAATCTATTTTCGGATTGTTACTGCATAGCCAGGAGATGGTAGCGCCAACACTAAATCCGATAAGTCCAATATGTGTATAATTACTTGAAAGAGTATTGATGAATTCTTTAATTTGTTCTTTTCCATCATCAAATCCAATATTATTTACAAAATGTTGATATGCTTTTTCTTCATCACTATAATGAAATGCATGTTGCGATTGTAGAAGATTAGGACAGAATACATCTATATGAGATGAAGTGAAGTGTTGGGTAACGTGATGCATATGGTCGTTCACACCATATATTTCATGAACAATAACGAGAGCTAATTTTTTCTTCATCGTTACAATGTACCTCTATGAAACTTAAATTCTTTTTCAACAAGGCAGATACGCAGGTGGAAGTTTTCATACCATTGCTCACGACCTCTTTTTTTCGCTTCTTTATGTAAGGCGTTCTGTTTCCAATTGTCAATTGCCGCAAGTGATTCCCAATAAGAAATTGTGATTCCGAGTCCCGAATGATTTCGTGCACTTTCTACACCTAAAAATCCAGGTTGCTGCTTTGCAAGTTCCTCCATTTTTTCAGAGGCGGTACTATAATCTGTCGTATCATTTGATAAATGAGAAGTGAATATAACTGCATAATAATGATTGTTTTTTTCTAAAGCAGATTTCATTATCTTTCCCCCTTAATATATAGTGCGAATAATTCATTTATAGTTTGTATTTTAGCAGGTTAAAAAAAGAAAAGAAGTAGAAGATTCTTATTTTTTTAGTTGTTGTAAAACAAGGGGGTATAGAGAATTTATATGAAAGTAAGAAAAATGCCACTTCAAAATCGAAGCGGCATTTTTTATATTTCCTCTAAGCTATTAACGGGGACCGTTAATTCGCGGTCTGGATTTTTAACTTCATATATGCGGGCGGTTTCGTTGTTTTCATCGACGTGTTGAATTGTAACAGGCATGCCTTGAAAACTGACATTTGCTTGTTCAGATGAAACAGAAAGCTCTTTTGCACGTTGAATATTCATTTATATTCCTCCCATCATTATTATCTTTGCTAAAAAAGAGGAATAATATACCATTTCGAGACATTCTTAAAGTTTTTGTATTATTTGTAATGTTTCTTTAATAAATGAAGAGAAAATAGAATCCGGATACGATTGTATCATTTCATTTGCTTTTGTTGCTTCTTCAAGAGCTCTTTTTTTATCATTCAGTTTAACGTAACAAAGTGCACGATATGCACCTGCTGTTGTAAGCCACGATTGATCCAATGGATGGTTCATATAATCCGGTATAATGCCACGTTGTAATGCTTCTAAAGCTTCTTCGTAACGTTTTAATCCGTATAAAGATTTTCCTTTTTCAAGATAATACAATCCGTCGTCTTGAAAAATGGGCTGATCTTTTAGTTTTTCTCGATATTGTTCTAGATGTTTTAATGCGATTATATATTCATTAGTAATCGTGTTGTAGTAATAGGCTTTTAAAATATTAGTCATCGCAATGGATAGAGTATCTTCTGTAAAAATGGCAAATTGCTCAGATTTCTTTATGTAATATAAATAACGCTCTTTATCAACTGTAATGACTTTTTGATAAGATAAAATCCGGTAAAATACATCTGTTTTATAATACACTTGATGTTTTTTTGAAAATGTGAGTGTCTCTAATATCGTTTCTTCACATTTTTCATAATCGCCACATGCCAGTAATATGATGGCTTCATATAAACATAAATCAATATGTATAATAAGATCCATTTCTAAATGTTTCTCTTCATAATCATTTCTAATATTAGATATAAGTTGTAAACATTCTGCATACTTTTTACGTGTGAATATCGCAAAAGATAATTTTAATTTTGTTTCCGTACTGTCTCGGTATAACTTATATTTTTCGAAAATAGAAACAGCTTTTTCTACGTAAGATTCAATGTTGTAATCTTTCATAATCACCGCAGCAGTTACGAATTGTTTGTATATACGAGCCGTATTTAAAGTAGAAGGGAGCTCTTTTTGAACGATAGGTAGTAAAGTCTCGTACACTTCATCACATTTGTTTTTCTTTATGAGTTGCTCCATTTTTGTAATGAGTTCCACAATTTCTCCATCATCATCTTCTAATAAAAAACTCGCTTCACATTCAAGCTTTTCAGCGATGTATTGTAATGTTTTCATGGAAGGGGTAGCTTTTCCATTTTCAATTTGACTAAGCATACTTTTTGTAAGTTCCGAACCTGCCAGTTCTGTTTGTGTAAGTTTTTTTTCTTTACGTAACGCTTTAATTTTTTCACCGAGAGTTGCCATATTATTGCTCCTTTATAATTAAAAAGTTAAATTGTATTTAACTTTTTGTTGTAAAAATTGGAAAGTTGATTATATAATAAGTTTAACACAATTTAACTTTTAAGGGGAGAAAGTCATTATGGGAGATATAAGTATAGGAGAAAATGATTCAAGAATGAAAGTTGCAACGAGAAATATTATTTTGATGATGATTGGAAAGATGACGTCTTTATTAGGGGCAGGTATTTATACATTCGCAATGGGGTTATACGTATTAAAGACAACTGGTTCAGGGATGGGGTTTGCTATTACGCTCGTTTGCGGATCACTACCAAGGATGATCTGTGGTCCGATTGCAGGTGCTGTAGCTGATCGTGTGAATCGAAAATGGCTTGTCATTGGCACTGATTTATTAAGTAGTTTAACGATGCTTATTATGTTTATTCTTGCTACTATATTTGGACCGTCACTTCTTTTTATCTATATTTCAGCGGCATTATTATCAATTTGTGCAAGTTTTTATTCTGTTGCATTAACTTCGTCTATTCCTAATTTAGTAGATGCGGGGCGTATTCAAAAAGCGAGTGCTTTAAATCAAACGGCAGCTTCTTTATCAAATATTTTAGGGCCGATTATTGGTGGAGTTGTATTTGGTTTCTTTTCCATTAAGTCGTTCTTTTTGTTAAATAGTATTACGTTCTTTTTAGCAGTTATTTTGCAATTATTTATTGTATTTGATTTATACAAAAAAGAAGTGGCTGAGAGTAAAGAGCGTTTCTTGACGAGTATAAAAGAAGGATTTTCATATGTAAAACGACAGCATGAAATATATGGTTTAATGAAAATAGCATTGTGGGTAAACTTTTTTGCGTGTGGGCTAACCGTAGCACTTCCATATATTATCGTCCATACATTGCATCTATCTTCAAAGCAACTCGGTACTGTAGAGGGAATGTTAGCAGTCGGGATGTTAATGGGTGCGATTGCTTTATCGGTGCGTAAAGAAGTGAATAATCCGTTTCGTTCTATTTATACTGGGCTGTTTTTGTTTGCGGGTTTAAGTTTATGTACAGTCTTCCCATTGGTAGTTACCATTTCAAAAGGGGCAAGTTTTATTTACTATATTGCTTTTATGATGTTAACGGGTATAGCAATTATGATTGTAAATATTCCGATGCAAGTACATATGCAAAAAACGACAGATCCGAGCTACTTAGGGCGTGTGTTTGGCCTACTTGAAACAATTGCTACTGCAATCGCACCACTCGGTATGATTGTATATGGATTATTATTAGATATGTTGCCAACTAGCATTGTTATGATGACGATAGGCGGGGGGTTATTGTTAGTTGTATTAGTTGGAGTAAAGCAACATATGGCGAAAAAACAAGTAGATATGTCTGCTTAAAAATAAGAAAATAATAAAAATTTGACTTATCATCATGGAAATGACCAAATTAGTATTTTAGTTTTTGAAACTCTTTTTCATGTATGTTACAGTATAGTGAGCAGACAAAGAAAAGGAGAAAACATCATGAAAAAATTAAGTTTTGTTATGCTTTTTCTGTTAGCCGTAATGGCTGGATGTAGTAATTATGGCACGTATATTGATACAGGTATGCAATCATTGAAAGATGAAAAATATAGTGATGCAACGATGTGGTTTGAAAAAGCGGAAAAAGAGAAAACAGGAAATGAAGCGAAGGCATATAAAGAAGTCGCTCAGTTATTGGAGCGCGGAGCTACATCATTAAAAGATGGTAAGTATTTAGAGACGAAAGATATTGCAAATGAGGTATTACAAAAGAAAAAAGACGATGCACTTGAAAAAGCTGTGACATCAAATGCAGAGGATATGCTTCAAAAAGCAAAAGATGTGGAAAAGAAAGTAAATGAAAGAGTGGCAAAGCGGAGAAAAGTAGAAGAAGAAGGAATCGATAAACTCATTAAAGCGGTCGATAGTATAGATGACGTGAAAGAAAAAGAGAAGAAAGTTTCAGAAGCATTAGATAAGGCTGAAGAGGCGCAGGCAAAAGTTGAAGCGAAGAAAAATAAATAGAGTTATAGTTTGAAAGGCTGTCGTGCATAACGACAGCCTTTTAATTTTTTGCGGCATAAGAAGTGATGCTATGTAGTAAAAAAGAAATAATTTTAGAATTCCATCTGTCCTCATGATGAATCGTATAAATGTTACGTTGAAATTCAAATCCAGGGATAGGTATGTAGCATAGTTCATGTCGTTGTATTTCTTGTTCGATAGCGAGTTTAGAAATAAAAGCAATTCCATTACCGTATTTTAAAATTTGTTTCATCGTTTCTAATGAATCTAATTCAATTTCAGATTGGAACGTAATGTTATGTGCTAACGTCCATTGTGTAAGTAAATCTCTCGTTGTAGATGGATTACGATGCAATAATATACGTTCCCTCTCGATATCTTGTAGTGATACATTTTCTTTTTTTGAAAAATGATGTTCTTTGGAGAAAGCAAGAACAAGTGTATCAGGCATTACATTCGTCTGTTTTAAAAGGGATTCATCAAACGGTGCTGCAGAAATTACCCCGAGGTCAATTTCATGATTTTGTAGCATCGTTCTAATTTCAGGAGCTGTTTTTACCATGAGTGTTATTTTTATATTTGGAAATTCGCATTGAAATTGGTGAATCATTTCTGGTAAAAGATAAGTCGCTGGTACATAACTAGCGCCAATTGTTATAGCACCTTTATGAAAATCTTTAAACTCTTGCGTGACCCGCCTAGCTTCTTTCATAAGTGCATCTATTTTACAAGCATAATGATGCAATGCCTCACCAGCCTCTGTTAAGAAATATCTCCCGGATCGTAACTCAAATAAAGGTACACCAAGTTCCTCTTCTAAGCTTTTTATATGGAATGTAATAGTAGGTTGTTTAACACCAAGTTTTTCTGCAACAAGTGTAAGTTTTTTATATTTCTTAATAAGCACTACAATTTCTAATTTTAAGAGATTCATGGCAAGTTGCTCCTTTTTCTTCTAACTATAGAAAAAATCTATAGAAATAAATAGTTTATTAGAAGTTTTTTAATTTAATCTTTACAGTACATTAACATTCAGTATAAATCTTCCATATAGAATGAAAGCAGGTTAAGAGTAAGGGGAGAGAGGTGATACGATGGATATTAAAATTCATGGATTAGAAAAGAACTTTGGAAAAACACAGGCGTTGAAACCATTACAAATTGTTATGAAACAAGGCGAATTCACCACACTTTTAGGACCTTCGGGATGCGGGAAAACGACTTTACTTAGAATGATTGCAGGACTTGAAGAGCCAGATAAAGGTGAAATATATTTTGGGGATAAGTGCATGTATTCTGGTGCAAAAAAAATAAAAACATCTCCTCATGAACGTAATATCGGTATGGTATTTCAAGATTTTGCTTTATGGCCGCATATGACAGTGTTTGAAAATGTTGCATTTGGTTTAAGAGCTACAAAGCAAACGAATCAATTGCGGGAAAAAGTAGAAGATGCAATAAAGAGAGTTCGCTTGCAAGGGATGGAGAAAAGATATCCGCATGAACTCTCTGGTGGACAGCAGCAACGTGTCGCATTTGCTCGAGCAATTGTAACAAAACCGCATTTTATTTTGTTTGATGAACCGCTGAGTGCACTCGATGCAATTTTGCGAGAAGAAATGCGATTAGAGCTTATGGACATCGTTCATTCAATTGGTTTAACGGCATTGTATGTCACGCACGATCAAACAGAAGCAATGTCAATGTCAGATCAAATTATTGTCATGAAACAAGGAGAAGTATTACAAAAAGGAACACCAGAAGACATTTATGTGAAGCCATCTCATGAATTTGTTGCAAAATTTGTTGGTAAGGCAAATTGGCTTGTAGAGGGTAAACAAATGATTCGTCCAGAGCATGTGAGCTGGACGAAAAATGAAGTTTGCGAAATGTATACAGGTGAAATTCAGCACGTTACATATGTAGGAGAACGGTATGAAATGAAAGTAAACATGGGTGCACTTGGAATATGGACAGTTTATCACAATAGTAAATTAAGCATCGGTAAACCAGTATCGTTATATGTGCCAAAAAAATGTATTCATCATATAGGGGGAGAATCGTATGAAGAGATTCAGTTCGCTTAAGTCTTTATTTGTATGTACGTTATTATTTTCTGCTGTAGTAACAGGGTGTAGTTCAAAGACAGGTAATGCAGATGCAAAAAGTAAAAATACGAATGAAAAGAAAATTGTTGTATATAGTGCAGGACCAAAAGGATTAGCAGAAAAGATTCAAAAGGACTTTGAAAAGAAAACAGGTATAAAAGTAGAAATGTTTCAAGGAACAACAGGTAAGATTTTAGCGAGAATGGAAGCTGAAAAGAAAAATCCAGTCGTTGATGTAGTCGTACTTGCATCATTACCAGCGATGGAAGGATTAAAAAAGGATGGGCAAACGTTAGCTTATAAAGAAGCGAAACAAGCTGATAAGCTTCGTTCTGAATGGTCGGACGATAAAGGAAATTATTTCGGATATAGTGCTTCAGCGTTAGGAATTGTGTATAACACAAAAAATGTGAAGACAGCGCCGGAAGATTGGAGTGATATAACGAAAGCGGAATGGAAAGGAAAAGTGAATCTTCCAGATCCAGCACTTTCAGGTTCAGCTTTAGACTTTGTAACAGGATATGTGAAAAAGAATGGAAAAGATGGTTGGAATTTATTTGAACAGCTTAAGAAAAATGAAGTTACAGTAGCAGGGGCAAACCAAGAAGCGTTAGATCCAGTAGTAACAGGTGCGAAAGACATGGTCATTGCTGGTGTTGATTATATGACGTACAGTGCAAAAGCAAAGGGTGAACCGGTTGATATTGTGTATCCAAAAAGCGGAACAGTTATTAGTCCACGTGCAGCAGGTATTATGAAGGATAGTAAAAATGTAGAAGGTGCAAAAGAGTTTATTGATTATTTATTATCAGATGATGTGCAAAAACAAGTTGCTAAAGCGTATTTATTACCAGGCAGAACAGATATAAAAGCAGGAAATAGACCGAATGTAGAAGAGATTCCGGTATTAAATATTGATTGGAAAACAGTTGAGAAAGAACAAGATGAAATAGGAAAACAATTTAAGAAAGTATTTCAATAAGATGGTGATTACATGGTAAATCGATTCGTATCAGTAAGACAAGTTGGAATGACGGTAGCGTTATTACTTGTGGCGATGTTAATCGTCATTCCGCTTTTCCTCATTTTATTTTCTAGCGTATATGAAAATAGTAGTTGGAATTTTTTAAAGCCTTTTGAAGTGATGCAGAGTGGTGGATTAGCTGGGATTTTTCTAAACTCGATGCTTCTAGGTGTACTCGTAGTAATAGGAGCAACCGTATTTGCATTTCCATTGGCGTTCATTATGAGCAAAACAGATGTTGGAAAGTATAGTAAATTGGATATTATTTTTATGATTCCATTTATGACTCCGCCGTATATTGGATCGATGGGCTGGATTTTGTTCATGCAACCGAACGGCTATTTCGAACAGTTTTTTCCGATGCTAAAGACGATTTCATCTTCGTTTTTTAGTTTAGGTGGTATGGTTTTAATTATGAGTCTGCATTTATTCCCATTTCTTTACTTCATGTTGAAAAACACGTTACTTCAAATTGGAAGTAGTAAAGAAGAAGCGGCAGCAGTTCATGGTGGAAACTTTTTCTATCGTTTACGAAAAATAATATTGCCGCTATTAGTATCAAGTTATGTAATGGGTGCTTTACTCATTTTCGTAAAGACGATCGCTGAATTTGGAACACCGGCTACATTCGGACGAAGAATAGGATTTCATGTGTTAACATCAGAGATTCATAAATTTATTTCGAGTTGGCCGATTGATTTTAGTAGTGCAACAGCATTATCTTCTTTATTACTTAGTGCGTGTATGCTCATTTGGTATATGCAAAATGTATTGAATCGAAAGTATTCATATGCAATGGTTAGTGGAAAAGGTGTGAAGTCTAAAAGGTATACTTTGTCTATATTTACACGCATTGTAGCATGGGGCTATGTAATTGGTTTATTAATTGTATCAATTGGAATCCCGTATTTTTCTATAATGATTGCTTCATTATCAAAATTAAGAGGCGGTGGCTTACATATAAACAACTTTACAACGAGCCATTATGAAGCATTGTTTATAATTGGATCTCCAGGATTAGAGGCTTTATGGAACAGTTTTCTTTTTTCACTTATAACAGCGATTATTGCTGCTACTATTGGAGTGTTTTTGGCGCTTATGATTCGAAAGGGGAAAAACTCTTCTGAAAAATGGCTTGATATGTGCGGTATGTTACCGAATATGGTACCAGGAATCGTGATGGTTGTAGGGCTTATTTTATTTTGGAATTCACCCTATATGCCCATGTCAATTTACAATACGCCAGTCATGGTTATCGTAACGTACGTTGTTCTTTTTTTACCTTATACGGTGCAATATGTAAAAGCATCGCTCGTGCAAATTGATGATTCTCTAGTACAGGCAGGAAGTATTTTTTCTGGAAATTATATTTATATTTTTAGAAAAATAATATTACCTCTTATTATCCCGGGAGTTCTTGCTGGGTGGGCGATGACATTTACAATCTCGATAAGAGAGTTAGTAGCATCCCTTCTCGTACTGCCTCCATCAGTAGAAACTTCAGCAACATTTATTTTTGCTCAATTTGAACAAGGAGAAGTATCTATTGGCATGGCAATGGCTGTCGTTTCAGTTGGACTTACAACAATATGTTTATTACTTCTGCAACATATGGAGCAAAAACGAAAAGGGGTAGCATGATGAGGATAGAAGTATGGGGAGGAGCGGGAGAATACGGTCGTTCTTGCTACTTCGTAAAAAATAAAGAGACAAAAATAGTATTTGATTGTGGTATTAATCGATCATATGAGGATAGTTATCCAAAAATAGAGAGGGAAGTTGTACCGTTTTTAGATGCAGTATTTTTATCACATATTCATGAAGATCATACGATGGGCTTACCTTTATTAGCGAAGTATGGATATAAGAAAAAAATTTGGACGACTCGTTATACGAAGGAGCAACTTCCCGTTTATTATGAAAAATGGAGAAACTATAATTTGACGCAAGGATGGAATGTACCTTATAACGACCAAAATGTTAAAGATTTAAATTATGTATATATTGATGAAATTAGTAATCCGAATGAATGGATACAGATTACACCTACATTGCGTTTTCAATGGGGGTATAGTGGGCATGTATTGGGGGCTGTTTGGTTTTTAGTGGACATGAGTCATACATATGTATTTTATTCTGGCGATTACTCAGCAGAGTCTAACATACTACGAGCTAATTTACCTGAGAATTTGCGCGCTGATATAAAAGTCGCAATTGTTGATGCAGCTTATCATACTGATGATGTTTCGCAACATGAACGAGTAAACGAACTATGTACAGAAATTGAGGGAGTTGCGCAAAAGAAAGGAATAGCATTACTACCGTTGCCATCGCTTGGTAGGGCGCAAGATATCGTATTGTATTTGTATAAAAAATATAAAGAACTTCCCATTATAGTAGATCAAGAAATTTTGCATGGATTTGAGGAGATGTTCGCATATAAAGATTGGCTCAAAAATAATGAAGAACTTGAAGGGCTTATGGAGAGTTTAAAAAGAAACATAATCGCTATGGATCATGACATCGGTACGCAAAATAGTTATGGAATAGTTGTAATGAGTGATGCGAATATGCAAACGAAACGAGCGCAGTTATATTATGAACAACTGCGATATGAAGAACGAAATTCCATTATATTTACAGGACATATTGCTAAAGGGAGTTTTGCAGAAAAGGTTATGAAAGAACGTGTAAATAAAGAATGTAGGGTGAAGCGAGTTCCTTATAAAGTTCATCAAAGTATAAGTGACGTTAAGGCAATGTTAAATACACTATTACCAGAACATACGGTGTTAGTACACGCTTTGAAAGAGGATACGGATCGATTACAGAAAAAGCTTAGCACGGCAGGGTATGAAAATGTACATTCACTTACTATGGAACGTATAGAAGTCATTTGAAATGTAAAGGGGATAGGTATATGAAAAAAGTATTTGTATTCGTAAGCATTTTCTTTTGTTGTTTCCTTTATAACGTTAAGGAAGGGTTTGCTGCCAGTCCGATGACACCTAGTTTTGAAGTGAAATTATTATTAAAACCAGAACAAGTATTAGGTTATAACAAAGAGATAAATCAAGAGGTACTAGAATATTTCAAGGCTGGTACAAATTATGAAAGAATACAAGTGCAATTTTTAGATACGGCAAATAAAAATTTAAGTAATGAAGGTTGGTTTGCGAGAATTCGAAAGAAAGAATTTAGTAAAGATTTTGAGCTAACATATAAAAAAAGATATCCCATTCAAAATGGTGTAATTCAAGATGCACTAGAAGTGGCTAAAAAGGATGGATTTGATAGTAAAACTGATAACTATGAGGCAGAAATAGATTGGGGATTTGAGAAGAAAACGTTAAGTATTTCAAATAAGAAAAGCTACAGTGCTAAAGGGTATGGAGTACTTGATTTACCAAACGAACGAGATGCTCAAAACATGTTAATAGAAAAGTTGCCAGGGAAAATGAACAAATGGTTGTATACGAATTGGGGAGAAGAAATGCTCAACAATTCTCGTATTTACGGTCCTGTATTAATGAAACGGTATACAGCTGAATTTGAAAATATTAAAACGAATATTGAAGTTTGGCCACTAAGTAATACAGGGAAAATAGAAGATGATTTCGTAATAGAAGTATCGTTTAAAACAAAAGAGGAAAGTATTGCAACAAAACAAAGAGAATTATTAATGAAGAGTTTAGAACAAAAAGGATGGTTGTTACCGAAAGATAGTTTGAAGACAGAGCTTATTTTTCAGTGAATAGTAAAAAGGAATCCATATTCCACGGATTCCTTTTTCTAATATATGAGTATTAAGCTAAATCAGCTGACACGAACATATCATTATTTTGAAGGTTTTTAGAGCGTAAACTATAAGCAACTACTTTCTTTTTATGTTGCTTTACAACATCAACATGCTCTTCATGACTATAAATATAAAATGTAAAATCTTTTTTGCCACGTTTTGCATTGATTATTAAAGGCGTACCCTCATTGTGTGGCGGTGCATAATAGCGATCTAAAAATAAACCTTCGTTAAAATCATGAATAATTTTGGATTTTTGTTCGCCTTCTAAGTTATTTCCATTGATTGTAACAGTCGCATTCTCTTCTTCAAGTTGCGGATGTGTTTCGTACTTGCTAATAATGGATTCAATAACAGTGTTAGGAAGGCTCGAAACGATAATTTTAAATGCCCCAAATACAACTAACATAACAATAAACCAAGTCGTCATAGTATATCATCCCCTTTTTCCTATTAAATAATATAACTCATATGGTAATAGTACATATGGTGAAGTTTTGTATAATTTGTGAAAAATATGCCATTTTTACGAATGAAATATTAGAAAAATCAATTTTGTTACAAAAAGTTGAAATCGAAGTATTTTAAGAGAAAAAGGTTTATAATAAAAATATAACTAATAACCACATTACTAATTATAAGGAAGTGTAACTATGAGTACTGTAACAATCGTGTATGGTATTATTCTTTCCACAATTATCATTTTATTTATCGTTGGGGTTTCACGTTATATTCATAAATGGAAAGAAGGCGTTGCGAAATTAAATCACATTGAAGAAGAACTTAGTGATTTAATGTTACATCATGGTAAGTAAAAAATTTATTTTTTAACTAAATAATGTGAAGAATATCACAAAACATGCTCTCCTTATGAAGGCATGTTTTTTTGTTATGTGAATGATAGGCACATTCATACATTTTTTCCATACGATACAGTGTGAAACTAGAAATGTTCGGAGTGGAAAAGAGGGATAAAATGAGTAGTTCAGGTTATGTTCCAGATAATAAAAATTTAAAGAAAAGTTCAGGAACTCCAAACCTTTTCTTTGATTCGAGAAAAAACATCTTTTTTAAAAGAGATGAGAAAAACGTTGCTTATGAAGTTACGTCAACGCAGTTACCAGCAATGATCGGTGGAGCGTTTGTCGATTTATTTATGACAAAAGGGCACATGCGGGAACCACATTGGCATCCGAATGCGTGGGAATTAGATGTTGTTGTATCAGGAGAAGCGATTACATCTATCTTAAATCCGGAAACGAATCAATTGCAAAATTATCATGTAAAAGCGGGGCAAACCGTCTTTATTCCAATGGGATGGTGGCATTGGATCACAGCGGTAACAGAAGAAGTACAATTACATTTGTTCTTCAATAACGATCAGTTTGAAACAGCAGAAGGATCAGACATACTTAGATTAACACCGCCAGAAGTATTTCAAGCTGCATACGGTGTAAGTGCGGAAAAATTAGGGAAGGACCTTTCACAAATTAAGGAGTCAGTTGTCATTGGTCCTCCTAACTCCAATCGATTAAAAGGTGCTAAAGAAAGTGGCGACTCAAATATAGTCGTTACGTTAAATGGACAAATAACATCATGTGAAATAGAGTAACTCTTTCTTTTTTAGGAAGAGTTACTCTGTTTTGTATAATTTTGTAATTCAATTCGTTATAATTATATAGTAGGGAACTTAGTAAAGGGGGGCATATTGTGAACATATTAAAGATTATAGGAATTGTTGCAGGAATTATTATAGTAGCCGCTATAGCTTTCTTTTTTATTATGAAGTACTATTTGTCAAAAGAAGATCCTAATTACGTATTACAGTACATAAAAGAGCATAAAGGTGATAAAACATGTTCATTACTAATTAGAAAAAATGGGGAAGTATTAACATCTATAAATGAAGATGTAAAATTGCCATTAGCGAGTATGGCCAAAATTGTAATAGCAGTTGAATTTGCTAAGCAAGTGTCAGAAGGAAAAATAAGTCGGGATGAACAAATTTCATTGCAGGAGTTAGAAAAATATTACGTTAAAAACACTGATGGTGGAGCTCATCCTGACTGGTTAGAAGATGCCAAAGCGAGAGAGTTAGTGAAAAATGGACAGATCGCTTTAGAAGAAGTCGCTAAAGGGATGATTCATTATAGTTCTAATGCAAATACAACATATTTGTTAGATAAGCTTGGAATAGAAAGGGTAAATGAAAGTATAAAAGAATTAGAGCTTACTAGTCATGACAAATTCTCTTCGTATACTGCTTCACTATATATGAGAGGGTATGTAGAAAAAGAGCTTCATGAGCCAGAAAATCAATCATTAGAAATGATACGTAACATGTCAAAGGATGAGTATAATAAACATGTGTTACAAATTCATGAATGGATGAAAGATGAAGAAGAATGGAAAAAACGGGATATTCCATTAAAGGTAGATATGGAATTTCAGCGAATTTGGTCAGATCGATTAGTGAGTGCAAACGCTAAAGATTATATGAGTATAATGGAAAAAATAAATAGTAGAAATTATTTTCCAAAATCAATGCAAGAAGAAATCGAGAACATTTTTAAAGGAACAGTTAAAAATAGTAAGTTCGAATATGCTGGTCAAAAAGGTGGTTCTACCGCATTCGTATTGACAAAAAGCTTGTATACTACAGATAAGAAAGGGAATAAAGTAGAAGTTGTCATTATGTTTAACGATATAGAAGATCAAGTTGCATATCAAAAGCTGAGAAATAATGTAGATTATTTTATTCGAGACATTATAACAAGTGAGGAATTCAAAAATAAATTATAATAGAATAATTTTATTATGTAAACAAGGTGCTATTAAAGGTAGGTGTTGAGATGAGGTTGAATGAGTATACGCTTGAAATGTTTCCAAATTTAGAACTTAGACCACCTCTATTTTATAATGGGGATATTGGTATTCGCTTTAGATTAGGTGTGAACTATGATTGCAATAACATTTATGAAAACTGCCCATATTTAGAAGGCGTTTATAATAGAGCGATTACTTTATTTCAGTCTTTACATGCAACAGAAGATGATATTTATATCGTAGTGGATGTAAATGACTATGCAGACGGTGAAATTTTCAAACACAAATTGAATATCTTTTCTAAGTATGTAAAAGAGAAGTCCGATTTGTTTAAGTTACAGAAAAATACAATCCCTTATATTTTTCCAGAAGACGATGAAGACGGGGTATATAAAACTCATAGATATACTTTGAAATGTAAAGTTTCAGACTTGAAATACATTCCTATGCTAAAAGCAATTTGTAATCAAGATATGGGAATAAAACCGCGTATTTTTCATAGGGTGTATTTCATAAATATTAACAAGAATACTATATTTCACGTTTATGATGATAGGGGTTGTGATGTATTAGCTACCTCTCCTAATACAATTAGAGATATTTATCATACATATAATGATTGGATATTAGAATACGACAGAAATAAAATTGATAAAGTATTTAATTGAATGTAGTCTATTTTAAATGAGGGAAATACCATAGAGGTGTTTCCCTTTTATTAATATGAAAATCAACATTCAAATTTGACAGCACTTATTATAAAGGTAAAGGGATTTGATGGTAATGTATTGAATTTGGATAGAAACAGAAAAGGGGGATGAATGAATGACGACAATATATTTTGTTCGCCATGCCCACTCTACATATACAAAAGAAGAACGGGAAAGGCCTTTATCTGAAAAAGGTTTGTTAGATACGCAGCATGTAACACGCTTATTAAAAGATAAACATATTGATGTTGTGATTTCTAGTCCGTACAAAAGGGCAATGCAAACTGTGCAAGGAATTGCGAATACATATAATTTATCAATACAACTGGAAGAAGATTTACGGGAAAGGCTATTAAGTAAAGAACCAGTACAGGATTTTAATGATGCTCTTCAGAAGGTATGGGAAGACTGGACTTTTGCATACGAAGGCGGAGAATCAAATGATGTAGCGCAAAGACGTGCTGTAATATGTATGCAAAGTATATTAAAAAAATATAAAGGTAAGAATATTGTAATAGGTACTCATGGGAATATTATGGTATTACTAATGAATTATTTTGATTCGAAATATGATTTTCAGTTTTGGAAAACCCTTCATATGCCTGACGTGTATAAATTAACTTTTGATAATAATTGTTTCAGTTCTGCTGAAAGAATACAGTCTACAGATTATCAGATAAATAATTTGTAAAAGTTTATCAAAAAAAGAGGAAAGGGAGAAGTTATTGTAGAAGTATGACTTTGTAACATAAAAAATATGTGTTAAAGGAGGCTGTTTACATGTTTGAGAAAGAGAAAGAAGGGCTTATTGAAGTTCAGAACGTATTTGAAATTGTACCAGCAGATGGAGCAATTATTGGTATGGCAACGGAAGAAGAAATGGAAATTGCTGCTGAACTAGAGCTGCAGTACTATGCCCATTCTCGTTTGTTAGAAGCAAATATTCAGTTAGACGGTTCCTCCTACAAAGAGTTACTTCAGGAGTTCCAGGAGTACGAAAGAAAATCAATGAGCTTTTGGCGAGCAATACATAAGCGTTTAGCTGTGCCATGGGCATGGGTATTACGTATTGACGTTGCGAATGGTCCTATATATGTAAGTAATGGGAATTCGTATTATGAAGAAATCGATGATGAAGAAGATTATGAATAGATAAGTAAGGAAGCAGCGTTAGTTGCTTCCTTTTTTTATTTGCAAAGAGTGAATTGCTTCAATAATAATATCTGGTCGATCATTTTCTATACCATGACCAGCATGTTCAGCAAGTATATATTGGCTATATATTGAAAGGTGTAATTGTTCATGAATCAGTTCTTGCCACATTGATTCAAGTTGTGTCGCTTCCTCTTTTGGCATGCCACCCTCAGTCAACTGAGTAATAGAATATTGAGGGTCTCTACCGATAACGATTAACGGTACTTTTAATGTTTTATATAGCTCTTTTATTGAGCGAGCACAATTTTTCCACTCACATAGTTCGGAAACTGTCGCTTTATATAATAGAGGGGAGGTAGAAAATTCAATGTACTGTCTTGATTGATCAACGAGTATAGGTTTTAGTTCATTATTAAGCATGTCTATATCCATTTTGGAGTATGTATTATATTTTTGAAGCCACATATCATCCGAATCCGTTTGATCAGAAATTGGTAAATGCAGTTCATCTAATCGGTGTAAGCTCATAGAAGTAGAATCAACTAAAATAAGTGCTTGCAGCTTATCTTCATGTAACATCGCAAAATGTTGTGCACATAAGCCTCCATAGGAATGACCGATTAAAATGATAGGCTCGTGAATAGCAAGTTCATGTAGTAACATATGAAGTTCGTTTGTCGCTTGTCTTGTAGTACGCGAATAATTTCCTAGTTCACTTTTTCCGTAACCTGGGCGATGGTATGAAATGACTGTAAAATGTTGTGAAAGTTTTTCTATAATAGGGAGCCAATCATAAAATGAGCAACCCATTCCGGTCTGAATAACTACCGTTTGTTTACTACTTCCTTTTGTATATACTTCTATAGTTTGCTCCAATACCTCTACAAATTTATAAATAATAAACCCTCCTAACTAAGCTTGAAATAATTTTTGACAAGCAAAAACGATACACCAAACACCTATACCAAACAGGACAGATGTACTAAGTGAAAATGAGTTTTTTAGACCAATATAGACGATAAATAGTAGTAGTGCGGATGCAGGAAATCCATATAATACGCCTATAGCAAATTGACTTAATTCTTGTTTGTTCCCGCCTTCTAAAGAAATCCAAAATAGGCTTAGTAAACTTACAAGAGGAAGGGCAGCAATAAAGCCGCCTATCGTACTATAATGTTTAGCGACTTCAGTAATAACGCCAATAATAAGTGCAGAAACGATTACTTTAACGAGGAAATGCATATTTTGCCTCCTTCGCTAATAACGAAAAGGCTTTTTCAATTAATTGTTGTTCTTCTTTTGATAACTGTGATTCTAATATTTTTATCTTTTCTTTATCTAGTAAAGTATGCTTTTCTAATATTTCAATGCCTTCTTTCGTTAAAGTAAGGTTTACGACCCTTTCATCTTGTTTGTTTCTTTCTTTTATAATAAATCCTTTTTGAATAAGGCGCTTTACGTGTTCTGATGCTGTGTTATGAGAGAGACTAAGCTCAGTAGCGACTTTTCCAATTGTTATATCTTTCTCACGAGAAATGAGTTGTAAAATACGAATGGCTTGGTGAGAAAGGTTGTCCTCATACTCATATCGTAAGTGATAATAAATGCTTTCCCAATGTTGATTGATGTCTTTCATAATGATAAATCCCCCTGTTTTTATATCGTATAGTAAGATATATTCGTGAACGTAGAAATAAAATCCTTTTATTTGGATAAAAAATGTTGAAAAAGTTTATTTTTATTGAAATATAAGGTAATCTATGTGTAAAGGTATACATTTAGCAAGAGAGAGGATGATAGCTGTGAATACATTCAAATGGATGAGTCATGAACAGATGTATGTAGATGAAATACATGTTGAAAAATGTGGTCCTCTTTCAGTCGGCGTATATGGGGGAAATCAAGAGAGTGATGCATATGAACGAGGAGATGCGGTACTTGCTTGGTGGGATCCTGAATTACAATTTGAATTTGTTATGATTTTTGATACACACCACAAAACAAAAAATATTGATTATATAATAGAAGCAATTTCAGCAAGAAAAGAGAAACTAAAAGAGTTATTTTCTTACCCGATACATTTAGCTTTTCATCATACGCATATGTACTTATTAGCGTTATTTACAGATGAATTGTTTATTGAAAAATGTGATCAAGATGATGAGGAACTTGCATGCTTAATTTGTTTGCGAAAAGGCGAATTTTTATATTGGCTATCAGTTGGTGATTGCTTCGCATATTTATTCCATTCTGAAAAAACGAAGAATGGTAAAGGGCGGTTAAATAAACGGAAGAATTACGAATATATTGGTAGGAAAAATATTTTTGCTGCAAATACACCTTGCTTTACATCAGGTGTCAGAGGATTAGAAAAAGGAATGAATCACATTGTAATGGCAACGGACGGTATTTTAGAGTGTGATAAACGAAAATTTGATGATGATCAATCTTTAGTAGAAATATTGCACGACGGAAGTTGCTTACAGATTGAGCCAGTATTAACAAATGTACTGCAGTGGAAAGGTAGAGATTGTGCCACAATTATTGGATGGTCCATTGATACTGAAAATAAAAAATGCGCTAATTAATATAAAAGGAGTTCAAGGTTGTTATCCTTGAACTCCTTTTTGTTAAGCAATATGAATATGATACGTTTTCAACCATTCATTTACTTGTAGCATATATTCCATAGCACTTCTTGCTTCAAAATTGTTAATTTCTTTATTGCTTTCATCGGCAATGGCAAGTAATGTGGAATGATTAATAAGTGAGAAAATAGGATTGTTTTTATTACTGCACAAGTCGAGTGATAAATGACGGATTGTGTGTAAATAATGTGGATCTTGTGAAGTTGGATAAGCACTTTTTCTTCTATTGCGTACATCGTCAGGTAAAGCAGGTTGCAGTGCTCTACGTAAAATGCCTTTTTCAATATTATCAATGCTTTTTATATTGAAAGGAACGTTCCATAAATATTCAACTAATCTATAATCGCAAAACGGTACACGTACTTCAAAGCCTACAGCCATACTCATACGATCTTTACGATCAAGTAAGAACGGGAGAAATCTCGTTAAAAATAAATAAAACATTTGGCGTTGTTTCGCGGCTTTTTTACTTTCCCCTTCAAGAGTAGGTACTTCAAGAATCGCTTCTTGGAAGCGTGTATCAATATAGTTTTCTAAGTTGCATTGGTTATTTACTTCATTTAGTAGAAGAGGGGAAGTGTTTTTCCAATTTGTTAGCCAAGGAAATTTATCGACAAATAGTAAATCCTCTTGATGAAACCAAGGGTACCCACCGAATACTTCATCAGCAGATTCGCCGGATAAAGCTACAGTTGCATCTTTTTTCATTTCGCAAAATAGTAAATATAGTGAAGTTTCCATTTCACCAGCACTCGGTAAATCTTTTGCACGGAGAGGGACGAATAAGTGATTTGCTAATTCTTCAGCATTCACAATAATGTCATGATGAGATGTCCCTACATGTTCGGAAACACGTTTTACCCAAGGAGCGTCTAAACCAGTGCGAGCAAATGTCAGCTCAAAATCTTTTGCGCTATTTACAAAGTCAACGGAATACGTATGAAGGGTTTTATTTTCAGCAGCAAATTCCTTCCCCGCTAGTGCAGTAATGCCGCTAGAATCTAATCCTCCTGATAACATACAGACGAGAGGGACATCGGCAATTAATTGTCTTTTTACCGTATCTTGTAAAATAGATAAAATATGTGATGATGTATCTGCTATAGAATCTGTATGGACCTTACTTTCTAAATTCCAATACTTCTGAACTACTTTTTTATCACGTGTAAATGTTATAGAATGTCCAGCACGCACTTCTTGAATGTGTTTAAAGACGCCACATCCTGGAGTTCGAAATAATCCTAATCCAAATATTTCGTTTATGCCATCCGAATCAATTTCAGCAGGAACAGATGGATGAGCCAATAGCGCTTTTATTTCAGATCCGAAAATAATACTGTCATTTCTTTCTGTATAAAAAAGTGGCTTTACGCCTAAGTGGTCACGTGCTAGAAATAATTGTTGCTTCTGATCATCCCATATTGCAAAGGCAAAAATACCATTTAAATGTTGTACGCAGTCTTCTTTCCATTCTAAATAAGCATGTAGTAACACCTCTGTATCCGAATGTGTTTCAAATGCATGACCACATTTTTGAAGTTGCTCTCTAAGCTCGCGGAAATTATAAATTTCTCCATTATAAGTAAGAGCATACGTATAATCACCAGCACGAAATGTTTTTGGTTGTGTCCCGCCTTCTGGATCAATTACGATTAACCGACGGTGTGCAAAGGCCGCACGAGGTGAAAACCAAAATCCTTCAGCATCCGGACCGCGATGCTGGATACTATTTGCCATCTTTTCTAAAATAACATGTTCATTGGAAAGATCCTTATTCCAATTTACCCAGCCTGTAATTCCACACATACACATCTCATCTCCTAGTTTAAAATGTTGAAAAGTAGATTAATGAAATAAAGTGAAACTTTAATCAGTGGGGTTTTTTTCCATCCCCCACTGATTATTAGTTGAACCAATCGGGCTTTTACGGGCAGTTATCTCCCACCTACCTTCTTCGCATTCGCCCAATTTTGAGGTGGGATTTATTGCCCGTTAATGCGGGGTAAAATGTACACCAGGTTAAAGAATGACTATATAAATAGTGTACTACATGAATTAAATTGCAGACTTGAGAAAATTTTCTTGTAATACATAGTTATGTGAGACAATGGCGTAGGGAAAGTATTCCATAACATACAAAAAATAAAAAGAGATGAGAGAAAATATTTTGTAAGACGTTATATAGGGTGTAAAAGCTTTTACAAAAAAATAAGGGGAATCGCTACATGAAATCAAATGAGAAAAATTTTATAAAAAGATTACAACGGCAAAAAGAAGATGCGCTAGAATTCGTTGTCGATACATATTTACCACTTATAAAAGGAATAACGCATAAAGTCCTTCTTCCGGTTCAAAATGATGGATTAATAGAGGAATGTGTAAACGATATATTTCTTTCCATTTGGAGTAACGCAAATAAATTTCATGGAGAGCCGAGTGACTTTAAAAAATGGATAGCGGCGATTGCAAAATTTAAGGCGATTGATTATTACCGGAAAGCGACTAGAAAAGTAGAAATTATTTCAGATGAGTTTCATATTAGTACGGAAAAGTCAGCGGAAGATGAATTAATCGTTATGGAAGATAGGGAAGAGTTATTGAAGCTTATTAATCAATTAGAACCGTTAGATCAAAAGGTGTTCATTATGAAATATCTTCTCGGTATGAAGACAGAAGAAATAGGAGATAAGTTAGGGTTAACTCGGGCAGCGATCGATAATCGTGTGTACCGTGGAAAAAAGAAACTACAACAAAATGCTACGAAAATTAGTTTTGGAGGTAGTGCAATATGAAAGACATTTATGAACTATTAAATGATATTGATATAGATGAAAAAGAACTTGAGGAAATTGAGGCTTCTGAAATTGAAAAAGAAAAAGTGAAACGTAATGTAAAACAATCGATACGTACGAAGAAAAAGATGAAAAGTTGGAAAAAAGGTGTTGCTGCTGCATCTATTTTAGTAGGATTATCAGTTGCAACACTTGGTATCGGGTTTCCTACATATGCCGGGGGATTGCCAATTGTAGGTGACATATTCCGATTTTTAGATAATGGTAGAACAGGGTTATATGAAAATTATAAAGAGTTTTCGACTGAATTGAATATGACGAGAGAGAGTAATGGGGTTAAGGTTACAATTAATGATGTAATTTCTGATGGCAGAACATTATCTATAACGTATTCACTGGAAAGTGAGCAAGACTTAGGGGATGATCCTATTATATTAGGGGGATTGGATATAATGGACGCTCATGGTAGTTCAGGAAGTGGGAAAATGACTAAAGTTACTGAAAAAAAGTATGTAGGTATGGTAACAACGACGCACCATGATATTAATAAAAAGGACAAAGTAAACTTTAGATGGAATATAGAGGGAATAGAGATGCCAGATAGGAAAAAATCAATACAAGGTAATTGGAATTTCGCATTAACTGTAAAATCAATGGATAGTAAAGAGAGAACAATTGGTGGAAGTTCGGAAAAAGAAGGTATAAAAGCAAATATGGAAAAGGTCGCAATGTCGCCGGTTTCATTTATTCTTTATTACAATCAAGAAGTTTCTAAGGGTGCGAGGGAAGAATGGGATAGTGTAGATGTTGAATTGACGGTTAAGGATGATTTAGGGAATGATTATTCGGGTGAAGGAAATGGGGGAAGTGGCAACGATCCTTACAATATTCGATGGAGTGCCACATTCCAAAAACTAAACGAAAATGCAACAAAGCTTATCGTTACACCTTGCGTACACTTGCGAGTGCATACACCTGAAAATCATGGTGGAGTGGAATATGTGAATGGAAAAGAGAAGAAAATTGAAGTGCCGAAAAAAGAAGCGAAGAGTAAAGATATTGTTCTAGATGATATCGTAATTGATTTAAAGAAATAAAAGAGAGACTGCCTAAAACAAGTAGGCAGTCTTTTTTTCGTTAAGAACTAGTAACGAGTAATGCATGTGGATGCTGCGTTTTATACTCATCTTTCCACGGAATGTTTAGTTGTTCCCACGATTCGCCGCTATCATTGGATTGAAAGACGCCATTGTTATTTAAAGTGTAAAACGTATGTGGTTCTGCTGGATTTGTAGCAAACATTGAAATGACTGTACCAATTGCAGATGGTAGACCTTGCTGCACTTGCTCGAACGGAGTATCTTTCGTTTTACGATAAATATAAGATTCATAAGGAATACGGTGATGAGCGAGGTCAGCACTCGGTGCGGCAGAAACGAGAATTGTATCACAATCAGCCGGATCGATAGCCATGCTGTATAAATAATGGTGTTCAAGTCCTTCACTGCATGAGATCCAGCTGTTTCCACTGTTATAACTTTCAAGGTATGCGCGATCAGGTCCGCCCATAAAACCATCACCACATGATGCATAAAGGCGATTTGGAGCTTCAGGGTGCATAAGCAATTGATGCGCATCGATAGGAGCACCGAATTTTTTATCAATCCAAGTATGCCCTCTATCATTACTTTGAATAACAGCACCAGCTTCAATTGAAACATGGATTGTATTTGGATTGTTTGGATCAACTGTAATCCAGCGTACATGATGGGTAAAAGGTCTAGGCGGAAAAGCCCACGTATAAGAAGATAATAATGATTTCATATTTTTAAGTTCAGTCCACGTTTCACCACCATTTTCAGAACGGAATAAAGCGCTCGGTTCTGAGCCGACATAAACGACGCCATAGCCGTTAACTTGTTCAGTAGGACTTATCGTAATGGAAGTTATCGAAGAGTGTAAAATACCATCTTCTTTAGGGAAATCAAAGTAACGATATGAATCTCCAATCGGTTTCCACGAATCCCCGCCATCGTCACTTAGCCATAAACCTCGTCCAAATGTGCCGCAATATACACGATTCTTTTGGAATGGATCAACTGCGATACAGGTAGGTTGCATATTTTGTAAGTGATACGTTGTTTCATAGTTACCATATTGTTCTTTCACTACAACTAGTTCACGTTCCATACAGAGAAATAAACGTTTCATTTTAGTAACCTCCTTAAAAATTCTTTCATTAGTAAACAATATGAAGCTGAAAAAGAAGTAGTCTTATTTTTTGTTGAGAAAAAGGACTTATTTAAAAAGAAGCGAAGTGTGTATACAGAGGAAGCGGGCGTTTACGGGCAGTTAATACGGGATAAAGACGGGGAGTTTGTTTCATACTAATGTACAGATATTGCACTTAAAGGAGTATTGGTATGGGGCATTCACATGATCACGGTCATTCTAACAATAAAAAGGCGTTACTAATTGCTTTCGTATTAACGACAAGTTTTATGATTGCTGAAGTTATTGGGGGATTTGTAACAAATAGTTTAGCACTACTATCTGATGCGGGGCATATGTTAAGTGATGCAGTATCCTTAGCATTAAGTTTACTTGCGTTTAAGCTTGGAGAAAAAACAGCAACAGCTGCGAAAACATACGGGTATAAGCGAGTCGAAATGTTAGCGGCATTATGTAACGGTGTCGTTCTTATTGTCATTTCAGTATACATTTTTATTGAAGCAATTCGCCGTTTTAAAGAACCAGTTGAGATTGCTAGTAATGAGATGCTCATTATTGCTGTACTTGGTCTGCTTATTAATATTTTATCAGCTTGGATATTAATGAGGGGCGGAGATGTGAAGGGTAACTTGAATTTAAGAAGTGCTTTCCTACACGTATTAGGCGATCTATTAGGATCAGTCGGAGCGATTATTGCAGCGCTATGTATTAAATTTTTCGGATGGACTGTTGCTGATGCGATTGCTAGTATTCTTGTGTCTATTTTAGTCATTATTAGTGGATGGCGTGTAACACGTGATACCGTCCATATATTAATGGAAGGTGCACCCCAGCACATAAATGTTGAAGAGGTAAAAAGTACATTATTAAATATTACGGTTGTAAAAGAAGTTCATGATTTGCACATATGGTCTGTCACATCTGATTTTCAAGTATTAACTTGCCATTTGATTATTAAAGGTGATGAAACGCAAAATGTATTAAAAGAGGCTACGGATGTATTAAAGGAGAAGTTTCATGTAGAACATGTCACTATTCAAGTAGAAATAGATGGTGAATTTAATCATATTGAGACAACTTGCAAAGTATGAAAGAAAAAGGATAAGAAAATGTGTCATAACATTTTTCGCACGGCATACATATATATAATGTGGCCACAAATACTTTGTAAGGTAAATATTTCATGAAATTACTTTACTTATAAAGAGTCATCTTTTATAATCAAAAATGGTAATTGATAAAGATTATCATTTTCAATGATTGTAGAAAGGAGTTTTTTAAAAGATGAGTAGTCAACTCCGTTTTGCTGTTGAAAATCGTAAGAGGCATTTAATTGATGAGTTAATTGGAGCAGGTGTGTTTAAAATTCGCGACCGACAATTATACGAGCTGTCTTTAGAGGAATTGGAAAAAGAGTACGAAGATATGGAAGAATATGCAGATATTCAGGCATAACTATATAGATTAGTAAAAGGTGAGCTGGTTACGATTTTGTGTAACCAGCTCTATTATTATTTCGTAGAAATTATTTTTGATATTTCTTTCATTGGACGGAGCCAGTTTTGAGACATCATTTGTTCCATTTGTTTTTCGTCCTGCTTTTGCAATGCTTGAATGATAGAGTGATGTTCTTCAATAGATTGACTTGCTGGAACAAAGTTTTGGAAAAACAAATATTCAAGGCGTAAAACGTGAAGTTGCATATTTTCTAGAAAGGGTTCAATATATTGGTTTTTAGCAATAGAAGAAATTGTATTGTGAAATTGTATATCTAGTTTTAAAGCTTGTTTTGCGTTTTTCTTCTCTATAGAGCGCTGAAAATCAGCGTTTATTTCAGAAAGTAGTTTCAGATCAGCGTCTGTAATGTTTTGAAGTGCTTGCTTTCCTATAATAGAGTGAAGACCAGCCATCGTTTCATAAATGATAGGAATGTCGTCTAACTTAATAGGAGCAATTTTTGTTTTTTGCCCAGGTACCATTTCCACTAATCCAGAAAGCTCTAATATTTGAAGTGCTTCTCTTACAGGTGTTCTGCTTACTCCTAGTGCTTCAGCCAATTCCCCATCATTAATTTTTTCATCAGGCTGCAGTACACCTTCAATAATCCAATCTTGTAGTTGATTTAAAACGAGTGATTTTGCCGAAACTCTTCCTTGTTTTTTATAATTTTGAGGGATAGGCATAGTGAATTCAATCCTTTCATTGTATATTTTCTTTTTTCTCATGAACAAACTTTAATTCCTGTTTCCCTTCATCCGGTTTTTGGCTTAAGATGAGCACCATTACAATGACACAAAAAGCCCCTAATAACTGAAAAGATTGAAAGGGTACGTGTAATATAAGTACAGAAGAAATAATAGCTGCGAGTGGTTCAGTACAACCGAATAATGTCGTTTCTTTCGGAGTCAGGTATCGTATGCTGTCTAAGTATAAATAAAATGCAATCAGTGTTCCGAAAATGACGACAAATGTGATGAGCGGTAGGGTACTTAGTTTTACATATTTCATAGTCGATAATAAAATGAATTCGTTTGTAGAAATAAAGTGTAGAATCGTAACGCCAATACCCCCAATAATCATGCCCCATCCAACGATGACAGAGGAAGACCATCTTTCTAGTAATCCCTTTGAATATAAACTATAAAAAGCAAGAGATAATCCAGATAAAATACCCCAAATAATAGCCGGTGTAGAAACAGCCAAGTTATGAACAGACCCATTTGTTAGTAAGAGAAAAGTGCCTACTAATGAAAGGGTAATGGAAATGAAATCAATTTTTGATGGCCGAACGTTCCACTTGAAAAGTAAGTATACAGTAATAAATATAGGAGCTAAATATTGTAATAATGTTGCGACGGCAGCATTCCCTTCTTTAATAGAAGCGAAGTACGTGTACTGTACAGCAAGCATACCGAATAGGCCAAACAATATCATTTTAGTAGCATTAGATCTTTGTTTCCATATGCCGAATATTTCTTTTTTTCTCTTTCCGAATGATGAAATAAGGAGCAAGATAACGCCAGATATAAGCAATCGAATTGTAACTAACCATTCAGTAGAAACATTTTCATATTGAAAAAGTTGTTGTGCAGCTGTTCCGGACAATCCCCATAAACAAGCACCAATTACAACCATTATGATTCCTTTTAAACGATTTGGATCCATATAGTTTTCATTCTCCTTTTCTACAAATTCGTTTCGGATACAATATGCAATATATCACGAAATGAATAAAAAATAAACTGAAATTTCTGTGTTAGAAGGTAGGAATTTTAGTAGTTCCAGTTATGTTTACGATACAAGTGAGGAGGTGAAATAAAGCGAGATAAAATTATAAAAATAAATCATAATCAAGAGGATAAAAAAATAAAGATAAGAGTAATTTGGTTTGTTAAAAATATGTGTAGAAGGAGAAATGTGATGAGCTGGGTTACTCATAAACCAACATTTGAATTTGATCAATACAATCCATATATTCGTATGAATTCTGCTTGGGTGGGACATTTAAACTTCGCTTATGATTTAGTAAGATTTGAAAAGCCAGAAATATTAGTTGAGTTAGGTACACATTTAGGAGCTTCTTTTTTCAGTTTTTGCCAAGGGGTAAAAGATGAAGGATTATCTACAAAATGCTTTGCTGTAGATACTTGGGCAGGAGATGAGCACACAGGTCCATATGGAGAAGGTGTTTTTCAAATAGTGAGTAAATTCGTGAGCACGAGTTATCCTCAAATAGGGAATTTAATTCGGTCTACTTTTGATGAGGCCGTGGATCAGTTTCAAGATGGAACGATAAATTTGTTGCATATTGATGGCTATCATACGTATGAAGCAGTTTCTCATGACTATAAAACATGGCTACCGAAACTTGCGAATAACGGTATTGTGTTATTTCATGATATTGAGGTGAAAGATCGAAACTTCGGCGTATATAAATTTTGGGATGAGGTCAAGGCGAAGTACCCTCATTTTCAGTTTGAGCATTCATATGGGCTCGGAGTGTTATTTCCGAAAGGCTGTAGCAATCAGTTTGTGGAAATACTTAAAAATAAAGAAGAAATACAAAATATGTATAAATAAAAGTAGAGCATGCATCATTTTAATGATGTGTGCTTTTTTGTGGAGAAAAATGGTATTCCTTAAAAGGGGAGGATAATAGTAAAAAGTTTTGTTGTGGCAAATATTAAAAAAGTTATTTTTGGATTGTTCTATATAAAAATGTAACATTTTTTATATTTTCCATTGCGAAAAGTAACATCTACTTTTACAATAGAAAAGGTGTTATATTATACTGGAAAAATAAATCGAAATAATATGAAAATTTTGTTTTGTCTTCGCTAATTGTATATTACATACATGTAAGACGACATACGTCATGTTATCGACTTGTAAGGAGAGAAAAAAATGAAAAGTGTAAGATTACCATCGATGCTAGAAATCATAGTTCTTTTATTACTATTTCTTGCTGTTGTCTTTTCCTTCCAAACGATTTTTGATCTCCCAATTCAATTAGCGCTATTTATTTCATGGTTTTTAGTAATTGCGCTTGGATTAAGATTAGGATTTCGTTATCAAGAATTGCAAGATGCAATTACGAAAGGGATTTCTAACGGATTAGAAGCAATACTGATTTTAGTTGCGGTAGGTGCTTTAATTGGAACTTGGATTGCTGGTGGCGTAGTACCAACATTAATCTATTATGGATTAGAGTTTATTCACCCTAGCATATTCCTATTAGCAACATTAATTATTTGTTCAATTACTTCTATCGCAACAGGAACATCATGGGGAACAGTAGGAACAGCAGGTATTGCTATGATGGCGATTGGTGAAGGACTTGGCTTACCACTTCCGCTTGTTGCTGGTGCAGTTCTTTCAGGAGCTTATTTCGGCGATAAATTATCACCACTTTCTGATAGTACAGTTCTTGCAGCGTCTATGGCAAAAGTAGACGTTATTGCTCACGTTCGAGCTATGCTCGTATTAGATGTTCCGGCTTATATTATTACTAGCATTATGTTTACTGTAGCTGGTTGGATGTATGGCGGCGATAATGTAGATTTGAATCGAGTAGAGTTTTTAAAAGAAGCTTTATTAAAGGAATTTGATATTAAAATATGGATGCTTGTTCCGGCGGTCGTTGTTATCGCTCTATTAGCGATGAAGAAACCGTCTATGCCAACAATTGCAATGGGAGCTTTAATTGGTGCAATTTGGGCAACTCTTTTCCAAGGAATGAACTTTGGAGAGGCGATTGGAACAGCGTATAATGGATTCTCAATTCAATCTGGTGTTGAATTTGTTGACAAGTTATTAAACCGTGGTGGAATTAACGGTATGCTTGGCTCAGTAGCCGTTATTATTTTCGGTTTAGGATTTGGTGGATTACTTGAAAAACTAGGAGTTTTAAAAGTAATCGTATCTAAATTTGAGAAGAAATTAAATTCTGCAGGTAATGTAACATTGTCTACATTAATCGTAGCATTCTTAGCGAATATATTTGGTTGTGCGATGTACGTATCACTAATTTTAACACCGAAAATTATGGAAGATAGCTATGATAAATTAAAAATAGACCGACGTGTATTAGCACGTAACTCAGAAGTAGGTGGAACGTTAACTTCAGGTATGGTTCCATGGTCTGATAATGGTATTTTTATGGCTGGTATTTTAGGTGTAGCAACGTTCTCATACGTTCCGTTTATGTGGTTAAGCTTTGTTTCATTAATTTTGGCGGTTATTTACGGATACACAGGCAAATTCATTTGGTATGTAGATGACGTTGAAAAAGGGGAGCAAGCATCATAAAAAAATACCTTCTGCGATGGCGGAAGGTATTTTTTTATATATACGAGTGAGAATCCTTATCATCTGGGTGAAAGTCTGTTAAAATGAGAAATGTAGGTATTTTATTTTCAAGGGGATGAAAAAATGGAGTACAGAATTGAAAGAGATACAATAGGAGAAATAAAAGTTCCAGCTGATAAATTATGGGCAGCACAAACACAACGTAGTAAAGAAAACTTCCCGATTGGAACAGAGCAAATGCCGCTTGAAATTGTAAAAGCATTTGCCATTTTAAAGAAAAGTGCAGCACTTAGTAATCAAAAATTAGGAAAGCTATCAGAAGAAAAAGCAGAAGCAATTGTGGCAGCAGCTGACGAAGTGATCGCAGGGAAATGGAATGAACATTTTCCACTTGTCGTATGGCAAACTGGTAGCGGTACTCAGTCAAATATGAATGTGAATGAAGTAATTGCAAATCGTGGGAATCAAATTTTGAAAGAGAAGGGATCTGACGCACATATTCATCCGAACGATGATGTGAACATGTCTCAAAGTTCAAATGATACATTTCCAACAGCGCTTCATGTAGCATGTGTAATCGCAGTAGAAAATCACGTGTTACCAGCAATTACGAAATTAAAAGAGACATTAGCAGAAAAAGTAACTGCATTTGAACATATTATAAAAATTGGTCGTACACACTTACAAGATGCAACACCGTTAACATTAGGGCAAGAAATTAGCGGATGGCACCGTATGCTTGAAAAAACAGAGCGTATGATTGCAGAGAGCAATACATATATGAAAGAGCTTGCAATTGGTGGTACTGCAGTTGGAACAGGTATTAATGCTCATCCTAAGTTTGGGGAGATGGTGTCAGAGGAAATTAGCCAATTTACAGGTAAGCAATTTATTACTGCACCAAATAAGTTCCACGCATTAACAAGTCATGATGAAGTTGTATATACGCATGGTGCATTAAAAGCATTAGCAGCTGATTTAATGAAAATCGCTAACGATGTGCGCTGGCTTGCAAGTGGTCCGCGTAGTGGTCTAGGAGAAATTATTATTCCGGCAAATGAGCCAGGAAGTTCTATTATGCCAGGTAAAGTAAATCCAACGCAAAGTGAAGCGTTAACGATGGTTGTAGCGCAAGTAATGGGAAATGACGCAACAATCGGATTTGCAGCGAGCCAAGGTAATTTTGAATTAAATGTATTTAAACCTGTTATTGCATATAACTTCTTACAATCTGCTCATCTATTAGCGGATGCAATTGTTTCATTTAATGATAATTGTGCAGTTGGTATTGAAGCAGATGAAGAAGTAATTAAAGAGAATGTGAATCGTTCATTAATGCTTGTTACAGCATTAAACCCGCATATCGGATATGAAAATGCAGCGAAAATTGCGAAGCATGCTCATAAAGAAGGGTTAACGTTAAAAGAAGCAGCACTGCAATCTGGACTACTAACAGAAGAACAATTTAATGAAATTGTCGATCCGAAAAAAATGATTGCTCCGAAAGAGTAATAAAAAAGCCAAGATTCTTTAGAATCTTGGCTTTTTTGATATTTATTTTTATGACTTCCATTTGTATTACTACAAGTGCCAAAATATATTATTTGTTAGCAGGCATGTTCAATACTTTCATTTGTGGACAGTTTTCTTTTAAGAGTGAAATGAACTTTTCTTCTTCTTGAGGTACGAAAGTTGTCACAGAATCAAATAAATTGTAATGGATTTCTAATTGCTGCCTAGTCCACTTTTCTGAGCGAAGTGTTTTGCCAGAGTATGTAATATGGCGAATATCTTCAAATGGAATTTCAGTACGCAGTATGAAACCATGTTTTACGACAAGAGATGATTCCGTTACGTCGTAGTGAGAGAAATAGAATGAAGAAAGATTCACGATATTTAACAGCATCATGAGAGTGAAAAAAATAGAATTTTCATTTTGGAAGAATAGCGAAACGAGAAAAATAGTGATAAATAATGTAATGAAAATGACGTGAAATGGATTCTTTTTCGCTTTGAATTTCAAGTTAGTCACCTCGGTTTACGTGTACTCTAACTAAATTAAATCACAACATCGTAATAAAACGTGTATATATGCATAATTGCATATTCACACGTTTTATTATTCATGTAAAATTTCCTGATGGGATAAAGTGAAACTTTAATCAGTGGGGG
>NZ_WIPE01000056.1:35719-43326 GCF_009760835.1 Bacillus sp. EE-W1
ATCTTACTGCCCATTAAAGTGGGATAAATTTAAATGGAATTTTGTAATAGTGGAGAGGTATGAAGTGACTTACAAGAATAGAAAGTTAGCGCTAGTCATAATTAGTTGTATGACGGTTATGGGTAGTTGTGCAAATAAATTTGTTGAGGATGGAAATCGAAAGCATATATTCGTACAGGTAAGTAAGGCTTTAGTCGAGGTTATAAATAGAATATATAATGGATAAAAGGTGTTTTCATATACGGAAATACCTTTTTTGTAGTTAAAATTGAATGCTGAAGTTTTGGAATGAGTGAATACCGGTTCCGTGTTGAACGAGGTTGTTATTATTTAAATATTGAATAGCATATTTTACTTCTTTCAAAATAGTAGGCGGAAGACCAAGAGTATGATGTGAGCCGTAAATTTGTTGAATAGGAGAGAGGTTTGTAATTTTGTTTAGAGACTGAACTAAGTCTACAGGATTTGTCGATGGATAAAACGCAAAAATCGTGCCTTCATAAAGTAAATCTCCTGTGAATAAAAACGCAGTTTCATAATCGTATAGGCAAATATGTCCTGGTGAGTGACCTGGGGTATGTATAATTTGAATTTTCCTATTTCCGATATCAATCATATCTCCATCTTGTAGTAATTTTGTTGGTGTCCCTTGGAATGGCTCGAATGTTTCAGGTTGAAATGTTTTAGGTGTAGGTAAAGTAATATCACGAGCGATGTCGTGCCTAATTTGAGGAATAGGAAGTCCTTTTATGCCGTTAATGAGCCAATCTTCTTCTAAAGCATGTACATAGATTTCTTCATATTGTGCGTGGCTACCGATATGATCCCAATGGACGTGTGTTGTGACAACTGTAATGGGTAAGTTTGTTAGTTGGTCCGTTATACGTTTCATATTATCGATACCTAGTCCTGTATCGATAAGAATTGCAGCAGTATCGCCTATAAGTAAGAAGGAATGTACTTTCTCCCAATGTCCATATTCACTAATTGCATATGTATTTTGTGCAATCTGCATTACAGTAAACCAAGGGTCTTGAGGAATAGTCATGTTCTATTTCACATCCTATTGAATGAATTTATATAAATACATTCGCTTTTCATTGTACCAAACCCTTTTAATAGATGCTTTTATAAAAGTTTATAAAATGGGTAAACGAAGCGTTGAAATGTTTGTTTGTTTTATGTTAAGATGATGAAGAAATAGTAAACGTTATTGGAATATGTCTGTTTTTAGATAAACATTTTAAAGGAGTGTTTAGTGTGAGTGATATTTCAGAGAAGTTTTGGGATGCTTCGGTAGAAGAATTGAAGAAAGGGTATGTATTTGAAGTGGAAGCAGAGGAGTATATTTGTTTAGCTTGTGGAGAAGCGTTTATTAAGGGGGTTATTTATCAAGATAATCAAGTTTTGTATGAAGCAGAGAAGTTTGTGCAATTGCATGTGCAAAATGAACATACGTCTATGTTTGATTATTTATTAAACCTTGATAAAAAGTATACGGGTTTAACGGATTTGCAAAAGAAAATGGTTCAGTTTTTCCATATGGGGCTGAATGATAAAGAGATTGTAAAAGAGATGGATGGCGGAAGTACATCAACCATTCGTAATCATCGATTTACACTTCGAGAGAAAATGAAGCAAGCGAAAGTGTTTTTAGCATTAATGGAACTGTCAGAAGAAAAATCAAAAGTACAAACGAAATTTGTACCAATTCATAGAACCGCAACGATGGTAGATGATCGCTACAATATTACGGAAGAAGAAAATGATGAAGTATTAAAAGCGCATTTTACAGAAGGATTAGATGGACCACTTTCTACATTTCCGAAAAAGCAAAAGCGCAAATTAATTATATTACGCCATTTAGTGACGAAGTTTGATAGTAATAAAAAGTACACTGAAAAAGAAGTAAATACTATCATAGAAAGAGTATACCCGGATTTTGTAACTTTAAGAAGGTATTTAATCGAATATGGGTTTTTAGATAGAACAGCAGATGGAAGCCAATATTGGGTAAAGTTGTGATAATATGGAAAAGAAAATGAATAGAGGCACATTATTATAACAACTATACAAAGAAATAGAAGTTGAAAAACAGATTTTTAATAAAAGGAGAAATGAAATTTGAAACCACCTACAGATAATAATAAAGAAGGTGCGGAGTCACATAAATTAGAAAGTGAGAGTAAACCGATTTGGAAATCGATGTCCATGTTTTTAGTACCGTTACTATTAAGTAATGTATTACAATCGATTGGACAATTATTCGGTATGGTAGTAGTAGGAAGATGGCTTGGCGTTAATGATTTAGCGGCTATATCAGCATTCTTTCCACTATTTTTCTTACTCGTTTCATTTGTAATTGGTATTGGTTCAGGGAGTTCTATTTTAATTGGTCAGGCGTTTGGTGCTAAAAACGAAGATCGTTTAAAAGCTATCGTTGGTACGACACTGACATTTACATTTATTATTGGAGTTGTGTTGGCGATAATAGGTAGTATTTTTGCGATGGATATTATGCGCCTAATGGGAACGCCAGAAAATATTATTGATATAAGTGTTCATTATGCACGTATTTTATTTATATCGATGCCAGTATTATTTTTATATTTTGCATACACAACATTTATGAGAGGTACAGGAGATTCTAAAACGCCATTTTACTTTTTAATTGTAAGTACAGCGCTAAATATGATCTTATTACCAATTCTTATTTTTGGATGGTTAGGAGCTCCGAAATTAGATGTGTATGGAGCAGCCTATGCTTCTGTTATATCTACAGTTATTACGTTTATTGTCATGTTGGTGTATTTAAAGAAGAAAAATCACCCACTACAATTAGATAGTACGGTAAGGAAATATCTTCGCATGGATAGGGAATTATTGAAGCTATTGTTACGACTCGGAATTCCAGCGAGTATTAATATGATATTAGTTTCATTATCTGAAATTGCGGTAATCGCGTTTGTGAATCGTTATGGTTCGGATGCAACAGCAGCTTATGGCGTTGTGAACCAGGTTGCAAGTTATGTACAAATGCCAGCAGTTAGCCTTGGTATTACAGTTTCCATTTTTGCAGCACAATCAATTGGTGCGAATCAATTTGATAGATTGCAGAAAGTTGTGAAGGCTGGAATTATTATGAACTACGTCATCGGTGGTGTGCTAATATCTCTTATTTACTTGTTCTCAAGAGACATTCTATCACTATTTTTAACGAGTCAAACTACAATTGAAATTGCTCATAGCCTAGTTATGATTACGTTATGGAGTTATTTAATTTTCGGGCATGCGCAAATTATTAGTGCGACAATGCGAGCGAGTGGTACAGTATTATGGCCAACTGTTATCGGAGTTGTATCAATTTGGCTTGTTGAAGTACCTGTAGCGTATTACCTTTCTTACCATACAAGTCTTGGCATAGAAGGGATATGGATTGGGTACCCAGCAGCATTTATTGTCAGCTTAATATTACAGTATGCATATTATAAGCTTTCATGGCAGAAGAAACGAATTACACGACTAGTGAGTTAAATCATGCAAATGTCCCTAAGCTATTATTTAAATAGACTAAACTAAGAAGAGGATATTATGTTCAATATATGAGCATATATCCTCTTTTCTTATACGTATTAGATTAGTTATACAGATATTGAAAATATAGTTCAGTATGTATATAACATTCAGAAAAATATGTATACTTTAAGTGGTAGACGTAGCCCATAGCGGGAGACGTAGTGAGGTCTTTAGACCGAGCGTTAATATTTTTTAGGGGTGAAGTGCGATGAGGGTACAAGAGGTTCTCATAGAGAATAACAAAAGATACATTTTACTAGATCGAGAAGGATTCCCTATAATGCCTGTTATGAAATATATAAAGTATTTAGATAAGACAGGGAAAAGACCTAATACTCAAAAAACATATTGTTATTCCTTAAAACATTTTTATACCTACTTAGAAGAAACAAACAAAGATTACAAGTTTATTAGATTAGAAGATTTAGTTAGGTTTGTGGGGTGGTTAAGAAGCCCCTATCAGAGTTCAAATGTTACTCCTCTTCAACAAAAGAAAGCAAAGCGAACGGAAAAAACAATTAACCATACAATTACCGTTATAGCAAACTTCTATGACTACCTCTACCGAAATGAAGAATTACAAAATGACATGATGGAAAAGTTAATGAAGCAAGTATTTACAGGAGGATACTCACGTTACAAAAGTTTCTTACATCATGTTAATAAGGACAAGCCATCAATCAGAAACATACTGAAATTAAAAGAACCACGTAAAAGAGTAGAAACACTCAAAAAAGAAGAAGTACAACAAGTATTACAAGCAACCACTAATATACGAGATAAGTTCTTAATTCAATTGTTATTTGAAACCGGATTGCGTATTGGAGAAGCTCTCTCTCTTTTCATGGAGGATTTTGTTTATGACCATCAAAAAGGGCATCGGATTAGTTTAGTAGAGCGGGGGGAATTAGAAAACAGTGCGATGTTAAAAACAGGAGAACGTGAAATTTATGTATCACAATCCTTAATGGATTTATATGATGATTACCTGTATGAAGTGCTTGATGAATTAGACTTGGATTCAAACTTTGTGTTTGTAAAACTGAGAGGAAAAGATGTAGGAAAACCAATGGAATATTGGAACGTTGAGTCTCTATTTAAGCGATTAAAAAAGAAAACAGGGATAAACCTACATCCTCATCTATTTCGTCACACACACGCTACAATTTTCTACCAGAAAACAAAGGATATTAAGCAAGTGCAAGAACGATTAGGACATTCTCAAATTCAAACAACAATGAATCTATACCTACATCCTTCGGATGAAGATATTCGAGAAGAGTGGCATAAAGCACAATCCGAATTTAATCTAAAGAAAAAAAACTGAAAGGAATTACTATATGAAACAAATCAAGGATGTTCAGGTAGAGGAAATAGGCTTTCATGAAGGCTTGCAAAGAGAACTTTCAACATATCCTGAAAAAACAGTACATGAAGATGGTTCTGTTTCAATTGAACAAGTATACAACCCATATTTCGTAGTTAATGACAAATGGAATGTCCACTTTTTGGGGGAAATTAACCAGTTCGAAAAAATGGTAACAAACTACAAATATTCAAATATAAATATTCATTTTTCTTTTACCAACCCTTCAATTAATTTAGAAGTGAAATATGTATATTATCAACAACTCTTTAACGATTTATGGACAATTACAAGTGCTTTTATGGCTCAAGGTCCATTAAGAAAAATGACAGAGTTCATAAATGAGAAATACCCTAAAATATCATCTCTTTTAAATTTGGATATTGAAAAAGCAGAACGAGAATATTTATTTTGGTTGAATAAGAAAGGAATAAAAACTCACTTCACACAAAAAAAAGTATTAAATAATGTGACTTCTAAAACACCAGTAGTATTTTTTTTAAGGACCGTTTATACTGCTCTATTCCAATTTACCGATAAACGTGAAGAATGGGAAAAAGACAAGTGGGATATTCGTAATTTACATGATAAATATGGTATTGACTACAATAAAAGTATAGATTTTTACAAAATTGATTTCTCAAAGATTGATGAAATGGTTCGTGAACAAGTTAAAAAATATTTTAAGCAATGATTAATCAGTAAAAATAAGTTTTCTACGGGGACAGCACGGGATTATCTACAATATATATCATCGTTTTTTAAGTTTATATTTTCATTGGAACCAACATGGAAAGACTTAAAGCTTCTAAGAAGAACACATATTGAGCAGTATATCGAACATTTACATGAATACGTTAAAAATAATTTAAAAAAACGTAACGCTCACCCTGCAAGTTATGTTGCGAGATCGCTGTCTTATCTACAAAAATTCCTTGCAGATATTCAACGGTATGAGTTCGATATGGCTCCCAAAGCTAATGTTAAATTATTAATTTTCCCTGAAGATAAACCAAAGCTAAGAAAGAAGTCAATTGAACAAATTGACTATATTCCTGACTATGTATTAGAGCAACTTTTTACTCATATTGATGATTTGCCTAAAGAGGCTGTCCCTGTCGTTTGGATTGCGTTTAAAACAGGACTTAGAATTTCAGATGTATTAGGTTTAACCTCTGGTTGTTTAGTAAAATTAAATGCTCAATACTCCATTGAAACCGATATTGAAAAAACATATGTAAAAGGGCATCGAATTCCGATTGATAGTGAATTAGCAGATATTCTTGCGGTTCTTATCGAGAAATCAAAAGAACTTAGCAATCAAGACAATAATCCTGAGGGATATATTTTTGTTCGTTATCGTGGTCAACGAAAAGGTAAACCATTCGACCAAAAATATATTAGAACCCAACTAAATATATTAGCAAAGCAAAAAAATATTAAGGATGAAAATAGTAACCTATTTCATTTTAAAACTCACCAATTCCGACATACTTATGGAGTAAAGATGTTAAACGGTGGTGCGGATATTCTTACGGTACAAGAGTTATTAGCGCATGCATCCCCCGAAATGACATTAAGGTATGCCAAGCTATTAGATAATACGAAAAGAAAAGCCTTTGAATCGATCATAAAGCAAGGTATTTTTAGCTTTGATTTAAATGGTGAAGTACAAGAAATTAAATCAGGAGAAGATATTCCAACAGACATATTGGATGCCTTATGGCAAGACCACAAGCTAAATGCGATGGACAACCCTTATGGAACGTGTCATGCTCGACTGAACGGAAATTGCCCTCATATGGAAGCGCCACTTTGCCTAACTTGTGGTGATAATCAAACGCCATGTAAAGACTTAGCAGTAGGGTTTTCGGAATTAGATAAGGAAAAATATGAACTTCACATTAAAACAACCATGAAAGCTATTGAAATAGCAAAACAAAAGGGGCGAGAAGATATAGTTGAGAAAAATGAAAAAAATTTACAACGTTATCAAAACATTTTCAATACCCTACAAGAAGGAAATATTATCTTTGGTAGGCAAGAGCGGATGAAAAGAAAGTTAGGTGTTAAAAATGGCTGAATATGACCGTCAAGAACAGCTGAGAGCAATCCATGCATCCAGAAAAGCAATCACTTCGCAAAAGGTGGATAAAGCTATCCAAAGTCTCGTACGAGCCAATGAGCCCATCAATTTTAATAGTGTGTCAAGCGAGGCCGGTGTAGCTAAAGCAACGCTGTACAACAATCAGAAACTGCGTGATCGAATTGAATCATTACGCCATCAACAAGCTCAAGCACTAACTCCGAAACAAATTAAGCGGAAAATAAATGACAGTAACAAAGATGCAATCATTGAATCTTTGAAACGAAGAATCAAGAAAGTTGAAGAAGAAAACAAACAATTACGGAATCAACTAAAAGTGGTATATGCAGACGTATATAAACAGATATAAACAAATAGAAAGGTGTAATTTTATTGCATATAGGGGTAGCACCACATACCCATCAAGCTAACTAAATAAATTACTAGGTGCGAAATAATCCTTGTTTCAAAACCAGCAAGTGATAAAAAAATAGGCATGCTAAAGAAGCCTATTAAAACGCGATTTTTTCGCTAGGCAGCTTGTCTATGCTTCACTGTCGTTTCATACACAATCCCTAG
>NZ_WIPE01000056.1:43469-82578 GCF_009760835.1 Bacillus sp. EE-W1
TGCATTCATCAATTTCAAAGAATGATTTCCACGTTTTAAACAAAATTTCAATCTGCCAGCGAAGTGAATATAATGAATGCACGTAGTTCGTCGGTACTTTTTCTAGCGACGTATTCGTGATATATACATTCATGCCCATTAAACGTTTACTTTTATCCTTCATGACAATGCCTTTCTTCTTTTCACGTATCGCTTGGTTTTTCAAACGTGTTTGTGTTTGATTATCGGTTAAACGATGAATAATGACACGTGCTGGAAGTTTCTGATTTTGGCCAATGTATGCCTCGGGGATTTCCATCGTTCCACCAGGTATTAGACCCGACAGCATTTGTGTCATATCAAGCTGGATGTATTCTGTTTGCTTTTTTAACGTACCATTGTTGAAGTATCCTGGTTCAGGATTCTTGATATAAATGCGTGTATTCAACTTCAAACGCGAGATATAGTAAGCCTCTTTATCATGAATGGTTTGTAAATCTCCTAAATCGAAGTAACCAAGATCACGTAAACACAAGTCGCCTGCTTCTACGGTTTTAAGACAGATGGTACCGTATGTTTTATCATTGTTTTTTCCTGGTCCAAGCTGCACGTTAAGGAATTGACCACTAAGCAAATCATATTCCAATTGAATTTTCACGCCTGCCGTATTACTACTCCCACCGGAACCTTGATAGTCTGTGGCGAATTGATCAGGCAGTTGAAACACTGTTGCATCTAGAATACGGATACGATTGAAAGTAGAGATTATATGTGCAGAAAGTGAGTGATTTGAACAGAGTTTTTGTGTGAGAAGAGAAGTAAAGACTTCTCGAAGAAATGTGACAGCTGCTGAATTAAAGCGTTGATTCAGTCCTTCTGAGCTCATAAGTACCCCAGTGGAAACTTCTAACTGACTGCACAATTGTGTAAGGGATGTGCTAGCAATTCCTTGACTGATCCATACGCAAAGAGCAATGAGTTCGTTTGCTTGATACTTACTAGATCGCTGTACAAAGCCAACTTGTTTGGCGATATCTTGTAGGACTACTGGAGATAAAAAGTATTGTAGCTCTTGCGCAAAAAGATTCAGTTCATTTGAAATAATAGGATTCATTAAAAACACCATCCTCTCTCATAAACTTCTTACAATAAGCATAGCGTTTTTTTATTTTAAGGGTATAATTTTAACTTCGCGAATGCAGCACCCTTCAAATATTTCCTTTTCCTCTACTTCACCTGAAGGAACAGACCAAAGTTCTGGCTCATTTGTTTTCTTCTGTACTACCATTAGTATTCCTTTATCCAACAATCAGGTCATATTCTGGAATAAAGAAGGAAATAAAAGGGGGTATCTTGAACTTTTAAGTATTCCAGAATAAGCAATTACAGGGGGCTAGGTAATGAAAGTAGGAGTAATAGGAGGTGGCTTTGGTTTAACAGTTCAAGCGCCTATAATAAATACTCATCCTAAGATGAATGTTTCTGCTGTTAGTACAATGATGCGCCATCAATTGCCAAAAGATTTATCTAATGAAGACAATCCGCCAGTTCATTATACAGACTGGACTAAAATGCTAGATTTAGAAGAGTTGGATCTTGTATTTGTTAGTTCTATTCCGATTTATCATCTTGAGATGGTTAAACACGCATTAAACAGAGGTATAAACGTAGTATGCGAGAAACCATTTACAATGAATAGTAGGGAATCAGGAGAGTTGCTAAGAGCGTCTAAAGGTAATAATTTAAAGGTATTTATCGATTTTGAGTGGCGTTATCATCCTGCTCGCCAAAAAGTCAAAGAACTTATAAGTCAACTTGGTGACATCCTTCATTTTGAATATCATATTTCTGCCCCTCAATATCAGACCCTTCAAACTAACAAAATGGGATGGATGGGAGAAAAGCAGAAGTTTGGTGGTATGTTAGGGGCTCTAGGAACACATATGATTGATTGCCTTAGATGGATAGTTCAGGACGAAATTATAACAATTAATAGTTTAATACATACTCACGTCCCAGAAGGGCCAGGAGAACTTAGAGACTCTGATGATGCCTTTTTTATTCATGGTAAAATGAAAAAGAGTTGTACCTTTTCGATTCAACTTATTTCAGGGGTTCACCACGGATTTGGTTCAAACTTGAAAATATTTGGAAGTCTAGGAACCATAACCTTAATTGATGATAAAACACTGTTTTTTGGTAAAGCAAGTGAAAACCTAGAAGAAATAAAAATTGAAACGTATGCCCAGACCATTCCAACTTTATCTTTAGAGGCAAAGGCTTATTATCCAGCATTTTATCCTTTTTTAGATAAAGTTTACGAAAATATTACCTTTAATAAAACAGACAGAGACTTACCAACCATTGTAGATGGGCATGAAAATCAAATAATTATAGATAGCGTGTTGTCAAATTAAATTTATTATTCAATAAAACGAATCAGCTATTATAAGCTGATATTTTTATTCCAGAAAAGGGCGCTTTAAATGAGAAATGATCACAAAAATTATCAAACTATTTTCTAAGGTTACACATTACTGTAGTAGATAAAAGCTCACTTCTTATCTTTTTAAATAAGAAGCTAGTTTTATCGTTTTGGGGGTGCAACAAAATCTTAACTTGATGGGCATGGGGTAGCACCACATCAAGCTAAGATTTTAAGATATCCCCAAAACAAAATTTTATATTTCTACTGTTGTTTATAAGAACTCATGTTATTTTTTTCGTTTTGGGGAAGAATGTATTTTTTAACTTGATAGCGATGGGGTACCACCAAATGCCCATCAAGCTAAGAAAAAATTAATACCCCTAAAACAAAAAAAGACTGAATTCAGTCTTTTAAATCTGGCATACCGCCTACATTTTAACGAAAATATACGCTAAACAAATTTGAATAAGGGTATCTTTGCTCATCCCCTCGAAACGGGGGAATAGCAAGAAAATTAGTAACAAAACCCTTATAAATAAAGGATTTTAATTTCTTTTTAAAATAAACATGTCAAAACATATACATTTTAATTGAAACATTTCAAATAAGTATAAGTCGTATTTTTGAAATGAAAAATTCTAGATTTTTAGCTATGTCATAAAGTGTACTTTTTGACACTGGGTATAACATCTAAATAACATAGGCTTATTCCCCCATTTCGGGGATTTGGGTAAAAACACCCAATAAGAAAAGAGCCGGACTTTCCCCGTTAAGGGTAAATTGGCTCTTTAATCTTTAAAGGACGTAAGGAATGTAAACTTGTTGCATGCACTCCCTCAAACTTATATTCTCCTAAGAAATCTAAATTTTAGGGAATATTCACAGCTGTAATTTTGCAAGTTGAAATAGCAAACCTAACGATTGTATCTGGACTTATAGGTAAAGTACCTAGCACTATACCAAGACCTGTTTGTTCCACATTAAAATCTGCTGCAGTAGAACCAGTACTTGCTAAAAGATTCACTGTAGAACCAATAAGCGTGTCCAGTAATTCCCTAATTGGTCGTTCGCGACAATCACATTCGCATCCTAAATCTACAGGTGGAAGTAACGTTATAGATGGCCCTGGCGGTAAAAATCCTACCCCTGTTACATCAGAAATATTAACCACAAAAGATGTAGTACCATCTGTAACTGTAACTAAAAAATCATTTACGGAAGTAATAGTAAATAAAAAGAAAAGAGGGGGGACGTTTGGCGCGTCTGCAATAGTACCAAGAAGCACAGTTTCCCCAATAAGTTGTTGTAAGACATTCTGCATAGGTAAAACACAGCAATCACACAGGCAACCTTCAGTCTCTCCAGTAGGCCCTGTAACCCCAGTAGGTCCCGTAACTCCAGTAGGTCCTGTAACTCCAGTAGGTCCTGTAACCCCAGTAGGCCCCGTAACCCCAGTAGGTCCGGTAGGTAATGTGAATGATGGAATTGGTGACAATGTAGGACCTACAAGGTTAGGATCAAGTGCTCCAGCAGATATGAAATCCCTTGGATTTAATTCTTTTGAATTATTTTCACTTCTATTTGACATGTATACACCTCCTTCTCTCTAAAGAATTTATTCATTGTATGGCTTGTACATACTATAAAATAATAAATTACTAGGTTTTCGCACTTTTCACGAAAATATAAACCGGATTTTATCAATAGTTTATTTATTAATAATCATGGTTACTCTCATAGGGGTATGATCATATACCCCTCAAGCTAATTTTTTTTACTACCCCATACCCCATGCCCATCAAGATAACAAGAATACACTACCCCAAAACGATAAAAATGAACTTCGTTGCTATAAAAGACAATTTTTTTGTTCCGAGGGAATTATAGAATTTTATATCTTTACAATTATTTATGGGGATTTAATTCTTTTTTTTTCAAGAATAAGTAATTTCTTAACTAAAAGGTCACGTACCTCTTCCTTATGATAATTAATTTTTGGTGATTGATAAGAAATTTAATGAATGATTATTCGAATATGCTTTCGTAAATGTTAAAAGAAAATAATTTAACCTAGTCGATATTATCTAAATGTTTATAAATCTGAATTTTGAAATATAATAAGTGTAGAGTGAAAAAACACAGTTCGGTTGGTAGTCCGAACGCAATAATTTAATAATTATTGTCAGTAACCTTCCCCCCTGGGATGTCCATTACTCATGTAGTAAAAAAGGGGGATTTTCAATGAAACTTACAATTTATTTTGATGGACAATTTTGGATTGGAATAGTTGAAATGATGGAAAATAACAAATTGAAGGTATGTAAATATACTTTTAGATCAGAACCAAAAGATAGTGAAGTATTGGATTTTATTTTTCATGATTTGATTCCGTTATTAAATAGTACATCAGGTGTTAAAAACTCTATTGATGACAAAAAAAAGAAGAATTAAAAGAAAAAAAGAGACAACTGAAAATTCAAAAACGAAAAGCAAAACATCGAGGAAGATAAAAGGTCGTCCGCTAAATTTAGCGGACGACCTTTTATCTTGAGAATTTATTCACACCCTGTCATCATCAAACGAAAAAGAAATTGTATTCATATAGCGAAAAAAACGCTATTCTTTTTGTAGAAATATACAGAAAGGATGGCGTTTTTGTATGAATCTATCGATTTCTGATGAACTACAATTATTTTCTAAAGAATTAGAGCGACATATGTCACCACATGCTTTGGATAAGTTAGCTAGAAAAATAGGATTTGTTCAACGAAGTAGTAAATATCGTGCACAAGACTTAGTGGCTTTATGTGTTTGGTTAAGCCAAAATATAGCTCATACTTCATTGACACAATTATGTAGTCGATTAGAAGCTAACACAGGCATTTCCATGAGTCCGGAAGGACTCAATCAACGCTTTAATTCTCGGGCTGTACAGTTTTTACAACAAATATTGGCGTATCTACTTAACCAACAATTTCATTCCTCCAACTCAAACAAGATTCCAACTTTGTATACAAACTATTTTCGTAGTATTCGTGTATTGGATTCTACACATTTTCAGGTTCCAGATAAATTTGCTTCTACATATCAAGGTTCAGGAGGTAGTGGTCATAGTGCTGGTGTGAAAATTCAATTAGAGTACGATTTGCTTAGTGGTCAATTTTTAAATGTTCATGTAGGTTCGGGAAAGCAAAATGATAAAATTTATGGTTCTACTTGCTTAACGTCTCTTCAACCGCACGATGTATGTATACGTGATCTAGGATATTTCGATTTAAGAGATCTACATACGATAGACGAGTGTGGTGCTTATTTTATTTCACGATTAAAGCTCAATACTCGTATATATCAGAAGAATAGAGAACCTGAATACTTTCAAAATGGAACAATAAAAAAGAAATCTGAATACATCCAACTAGATATGGAGCAATTCATTGACCAATTACAGTCAGGTGAAACATATGAAATTCCTGAGATTTATATTGGAATGTATCAAAAACTTCCTGCAAGACTAATTCTGTACAAATTAACTGAAACGCAAATGAAACGTAGACAAAAGGATTTAGCATCTAAAGAACATAAGAAGCAAATTACCTATAAAGAACGCAGTAAGCGACTTAGTGCAATTAACTTTTACATTACAAATATTCCTTTGGAATATCTACCAAAGGAACGAGTATACGATTTTTACTCCTTACGATGGCAAGTTGAACTTATCTTTAAAACATGGAAATCATTCTTTCGTATTCATCATTGTAATTCTGTAAAATTAGAACGACTAGAATGTCACTTATACGGACAATTAATTAGCATCTTTCTTTGTTCCTCCACTATGTTTCAAATGCGCCAATTACTCCTCATCAAGAAGAAACGAGAATTAAGCGAATATAAAGCGATTTATATGATAAAAGATTATTTTCCACTTATTTATCAATCTCTACAAAAAGACACCCAAGAATTAACAAAGATATTGTCTCGGCTGTTTAATCTCTTACAGAAAAACGGACGAAAATCCCATAGGTATGAGAAGAAAACAGTCTTTGATATCTTAGGCGTCGTATATAACTTTTCTATGTCTCACAATCATGTAGCGTAATCAAAAAAACTGAAACCCGATAGGGTTTATTTGGTATGTAAATCTTTAAAGAACTTACACTAGATCTTTAGAAAAAAGAAAAAATCTCACATAAAATTAAACTTATATAAGCTTAGCTTGATGGGCATGGGGTACCACCAACAAAACGCGAATTTCGCACGCTAAGCAAAATTTGAATGTACTAAAAACTTCCCGTAAGATGCATTCCCTACAACTTCATTTAGAAACTTGAAAAATAATGGGATTTTATATACGAATAGGATGAAAAGGGTTTGTATACAAAGTTGTGTTTTTGCCAGGGGGATAAGTTCCTAGTAAAATAAGGATACTTTAATAAAAGAGAAAGCTTTGCATATTATGCAAAGCTTTCTCTTTATTTACTCACAAAATATCCAATTGTATAGATAATCCATAAGTGGACCGGATAGAAAATATAAAACATATACTTTGTTAATGAATTATTTACACCACGTTCTCCACTGTATAGGAAGAAGAATGGTAACGCAAATATCATCATCCATTGGTTGTTGAAACCGAATAAACCCATTTCTGTAAAAATTTCTCCAGACATAAGTGATGTTGGTACCTCTATTAATGAAAGTAATACATATGTGATAATTAACCACATTTTCTTCTCTCTAAAGAAATAGAAGATTAATGTCATGATGACGCCAATATCACTTGCTTCTGTAAACAGTCCTAATATAGCCGCAATAATGGTAGCTGGAATTCCTAGTAAATAGTTTTTTGTACGTTTTGTATAATCAATCGTACAAATTAAAACAATACTCATTCCAAGTGACAAGAAAATATTATTGTGAAGTCCACCTTCCCTTGGGAACATGTACTGAATTAGCGCTGAACCTGCAAACATAATCGCTGCCCACATAAATACACGTGTAGCATACTTTGTACGATTTCGTGTATAGAAGAATCCTTCCACTACAAAATAGAAGAAAATTGGCGCTACAATACGTCCTGGATGATGCATCCACATTGGTATACCCGGAATGTAAGTATACACGTGGTCAATGACCATAAGGATCATTGCAAAAATCTTTAATTGAAAAGCATTTAACCTCATAATATATAAAACCTCCACTTTACATGTTACTCAGATACTATTAATCTTTTGAAAACACAGTTTTGTTTTCTTACATACACAATATACTTTCATAAAAAAGTATAAATTTTTTGTCCAAGAGGTTCTTTTATAAAAAATAGAACCTCTCGAATAGTAAAACTTTGGGTAAACTTGCTATATTATTTTTAGATGAAGTATCTAAAACATTAAATACATGTATTGTTAATTCATTAGTTTTTTCAAATAGTTTCGTCGTATGATGAAAAAGCTTATAACAAATAGCAATAAAAATATTCCTACACCTATTGCTGTGACTCCATAAAATGCTGATGAAAAATGGTTACGCATTCCAATCGTTATTCCACATAGAAGAATAGATGCAAGTGCAAACGGGATAAAAATTAAAGTTGCCAACTCCTTAGTCACCACAGTAACTAATTCTTTCGTAGAAAAGCCAAGTTTTCTCATTCCTGCATATTTTTCTTTTTCGCCTTCAAATGACGTTTGCAGATAGAAATAAAGAATACTCATTGCCGCGCTCAAAAAGATAAGGCTCAACATGAAACCGATAAAGAATAGGAGGCTCACTGTAGTTTTTTCAGTCTCGTAAAAATTAATTTTAGAAGAAATTAGGCGCTCATTTGGTATTGTTGAAATTTTGGAAAGAATCGTTTCAGACAAGTCGAGCTTTTCTGTCCAATTATCAATTTCATAAGCAAATACTTTAAATACAGGATAGTCAATCGTTTCATAAACAGCATCTGGGACGATATAGTACATCTTTTTAAAACCTGAAGTTAAAATATTTCGTTTCTCAAGGCCCGCATATTTAAGTTTTCCAAACGGGTAGTCACGAATAAATTCTGTACTTGGAAGAGCATAGTTATTTCCTGCTGCAACATAGTACTCATCATCCTTTAGTGAAATTTCCTTATGAAAGCCAAGTGCATTATAATTTGAAACCGACATAAAACCGATATTATGATCTTTATCTGTTTTAAATGCTGAATGATATGCATCGTATTTACCGTGTTTTGCTAATGAATTTTCAATAAATGAAATATCATCCTTTTCAACTTCCGTTGCATTTCCTGAGAGTGAGATATATTCAAAGCTGTACGGCTCTATTGATTCTACTCTCGTATCTATATTGTAATAGGAACTGTACAGTACATTTGTACATACAAACACACCTAGCAACAAAACTGTTAATAAATAGATAAGATAGGAATGTGAGCGTCCTTTGGCCTTTATGTTCGAAACGTAAAGCATATTTGTTTTTTGGTAATACGACGGTCGTTTTTGTAATACACGAATCGATAAAAACATTCCCTGCGTGATAATAAAATAAATGGCTAATAGCGAACTAACAAATAGTAAAATGTAATGGATCGTTCCAGATGATTCAACCCAATTCATTTCTAATATGAGCGATAGTGCTAAGAATACGCTCGTAATTACGGATAGTAACAACTTCCATGGTGCAGGCGCTATTAACTTTTCCTGTGTTACATCTGCTTTTAACAGATGAACAGCTTCTTCTTTGTTAATAAAACGTGTTATAAATTTAGAAACGATAAAGAATAAAATTGCAAATAGAAAAATCGTTAATGCGATAGCTTGCATTGGTATATACATACCAAAGCTACTCGCTTGTAACACCCTTTTGGTGACCATTAAAAACAAAGGGGCGATTACAAGCCCAAGCACAATCGCTGTTATAATTGCTACACCAGCAATAAGCATATTTTCTCTGAACACCATCTTACGCACTTGCTTCATAGATGCTCCAGTAATCATAAAAATGCCAAGGCTTTTCGTTTTCTTTTTCAAAAACGAAAACATCGAATAAATGATGAAAGCGAATGAAAAAATATACACAATACAGCTCGTAAGTATCATTACAAGGCTAAGTGTGCTTCCTGTTTGAATGATCGCCAGCATTGGATGGAATGCTACAATCGAAAATAAGAAAAATATCAAAATGGAAAATACACTGCTTAAAAAATAGGAAATATATGTCCATTTATCGCGCAAGATGTTTTGAAGGACAATATGATTAAAACTCATGCTGTCCACCACCTAAAAATGTAAGTGTGTCCATAATTTCTTGATAAAACTTCTGTTTATTATTGCCTCGATGCACCTCATTATAAAGAATACCGTCTTTTATAAAGATTACGCGATGTGCAAAACTAGCAACATAGGCATCATGTGTCACCATTAAAATAGCTGTGTTAAAGGTCTTGTTAATTGACTCAAACAAAGTCATAACATCATTTACCGCTTTAGAATCTAGGTTTCCAGTTGGTTCATCAGCTAATAATAACCCTGGTTCATGAATAACAGCTCGAGCAATTGCCACACGCTGTTTCTGTCCACCTGAAATTTCAAATGTACGTTTCTTTAAAATTTCTTTAATACCTAAAAAAATTGCAACTTTCTCTAAACGTTTGCTCATTTCCTTAGCTTCTACAGAATCAAGTACCAAAGGTAATAAAATATTTTCCTCTACTGTTAAGGTATGAACAAGGTTAAAGTCTTGAAAGACAAACCCTAATTCTTTGCGACGAAACTTCGCTAGTTCATTATCATTTAATTCATAAGGATTTTTTGAATTAATTGTAACTGAGCCATTAGTTGGGCTATCGATTGTTGAAATGCAGTTAAGAAAAGTTGTTTTTCCACTACCAGAAGGCCCCATTACTGCAACAAACTCATTCATGTTTAAATTAAAATCAATACCTTTCAATGCTTGATAGGAAATTTCTCCTGTATATACTTTTTGAAGCTCTTTTACATTTAAAATGGTGTTTGACATCAGTACCTCACTCCTTTGTATCTTTCAGTATTTGATTATAGATGGGCCTTTTACTTCTTAACATCTTTCAACGTGACAGCAATATGACAAAATTGTCACATTCAAAACGGCTACCTTATTTGGTAGCCGTTTCTATACTTCTTGAGAGGTCTATTGTAAATGTTGTTTCATTATCTTTAGAATATAGATGGTATGGATGATTTAATGTAGTAAGAATACTTTTTACTAAATAGAGACCGATACCAGTTGCTTCTCCTTTTGTACGTCCTTTCGTTCCCGTGTAAAATAATTCAAAAACACGTTTTATTTCACTTTCAGGTATCGTTTCTCCTTTATTTTTAATAAGTAACTGCCCATTTTCATAGTGGATTATAATGGATGAGTATTTTTCTCCATATTTAACAGCGTTACTTAATAACTGGTAAACCACAACCTTTAGCCATTTACGATCTGAATAGAGAAATATATGCTCAGGTATAGTGCTCTTAGGAAAGATTTCTTCCTCAATAAAATAATCCCTTAAATCATTAATAACTTCCTGCACAATATGTTTTAACGGAATTGGTTCTATTTTTAAATCTGCTAATAATTTAGTAGAGCGACTATACGTTAGTAACTGATTTAAAGAGAAGTTTAGTTTATCGCACTCAACTTTTACTTTTTGCCATTCCGCAAGGGAATTTGGTTCCTTAAACTGATTAGATTGTATAAGCAGTTGAATGACAGAAAGTGGCGTTTTCATTTGATGAACAGCATGAGAAATCATTAATTGCTGATCATGTAAAGAACGCTTATACTCCTCTTCTTTTGATAGAAATAAGGATTGAATATATTGCAATTGTGTTGCGTAGGCTTTCTCGTATGAGGCAACTGGTTGATAAATGATGAAACTGTCCGTATGGATGTTCTTGTTGCCAATATGTGCATACATTTTTTTACGACGTAAATACCGACAAAAAAGTAATACGATTAATAGAGAGAAGGCTAGAAATATAAAATAAGTATAATGATTTTCAAAACCATCTAATCGATGAATCACAATTGGTAAGCTAATAAATGTAATAATATAAAGAATAATAAAGCTCAAGTGGTCTTTTAAAAATAACTTCATGTGAGTTTCTCCGTTAATTGATAGCCAATTCCTCGAATAGTTGTAATTTCTAAAGTAGAATGAATGGATTCTAATTTCTTTCGTAATCTTGCAATATTTACTGTTAATGTATTTTCCTCTACAAATTCTTCCTCATCCCAAATGGCTGTAAGGAGTTGCTGTCTTGTTACAACATTAGGATATGCTTCAAAGAACATTGTACACAGCTGGAGTTCTTTTACCGTTAATAGCTCCTCCTGATTAGGTGTGCATAATCTTACAGTGTCCAGATTTAAAATTGTATTTCCTATTTTTAAAATTTTCTCCTGTATATTCCTTGCATATTCGCCATATATACGACGAATTTGTCCATTAATTTTTGCAAGAACTACTCCTAATAAAAAAGGTTTGGTAATGAAATCATCAGCTCCATTTTCAATGCCATACACTTGATCCGTCTCACTCATACGAGCAGAGAGAATCACAATGGGACAATTCGATATTTGTCTTATTTTACGGGACCAATAATAACCATCAAAGGCAGGAAGGGTAACATCCATTATGACGAGATGGGGTTGGAAATCTTGAAAAATTTCTAATACCTTTTGAAAATCTTCTACAATGAGGCAATGATATCCATATTTTTCGAGATGTTCTTTTAGTGTATCCGCTATATTTATTTCATCTTCAACAATCAATAATTTATACATTTCATCCTCCGATTTATTTATTAACTTTATCTCATACCTTAATTTTAAATCATTATTACTTATGGTCAAAATGAGACACATTCTTATACTATATAAGAATAATCTTTATCTCAAAGTTATATGATCTTTACATCAGAACTAAAGAGGGGTATCTTCTCTAAAAGAATCGTTTTCATCTCGTTCAGATTAAATAGGCTTTTTTGAATATTCATAAAAAACTAATGCTAAGTAATTTTTAACAATTGAGAGATAAAATCGAAAAATCAAGATATTTTTCAATTTGAAAGGGAATGCCAATAACATTAAATAAATTTTCAACACCCTTAAGAAAGACTTTCTTTGATTATAGCTGCCATTTTGGCAGCTATTTTTATCTCACAAAAAGGGGCTGATTAGTAGAAGGGGAAATTTTCTATATTTCTTTTTTTATTGGGAACATCTCATATATTTTTTCAGTTAAAGATTGAGGAGACTCTCTTGACGATCTTTTGATCCAATCAATGAAGACATTAAAGAATCCACCAATAAAAAATAATGCTTGAGCTTTGCTCATGTTATTACTGATCGGATTGTCTGTTTCAAATATAGATTTTATTGCGGAATTAACATAATCAAGAAGAAGACCAGACATATTGGAATCTATTATGTTTTTCATTAGGATACGCTCATTGGCCATAAAACTTATTAAACCTTCTATAAAAAGTTGAAGACTATCATGAGAATCTAAATAAGTAATTTCTTCTAAAAATTTGTCGATACCTTTTTGCATAGAGGCATTAAGCACATCGTAAATGGTACGATAGTATTTGTAAAATGTAACTCTTGCAACTCCAGCTTTTTTGCAAAGTTCCGTAACTGTTATATCCTCCAATTTTTTTTCTTGCAGCAGCAGACCCAAAGCTTCTGTAATGTATTCTTGGGAATATACACCATCCTGACGTGAGTTTCTCAGCGCTAACACATCCTTTCATTTTGTTAGTTTTAGCTTCTATTTATCTAAAAGTGCTTGAAAAACCACCCCTCTCTTTTATACTTACATGTGTAAGTGCTAATGTTAATACAAATGTTTCGATAATGACTATGCTTATTCTATAAAAGGAATTTGATTACTGTCAATGTATGCAAAAAGGTCATTTGAAACCATGTACTTACTATTGTAAATAACGAAGTTGGAGGAGATTAAAATAGCAAAGTATCTTTACAAATTAGGTGGTTGGGCAGCAAAACATGGGAAGAGTATTGTTTTTAGTACCTTAGGAATTTTATTCATCTTGGGGGTACTAGCTGGAAGTTTAGGTCCCTCTTTCAATGATGAGTTAACGATTCCAGGCACACCAGCTGAGAAGGCAAGCAAGTTGTTAGAAAAAGAATTCCCTGAATCTCAAAGTGCTGGTGCCCAAATTAAAATAGTTTTTAAAGCCCCAAAAGATCAGACATTAGATTCGGAACAGGTAAATAAAGTGATTACAGATACTTTGTCTGATATTAAAAAAGATGATTCAAATGTTGAATCAATTGCAACCCCTATGCAACTTAAAAATTTAACCAAAGATAATACCATGGGGTATGCTGTTGTCAATTATAAAAATGATGCTGAAGATATAAAGGAATCGTCTAAGAAGAATGTATTAAACAAAATTGAACAAACTCGTGAGGAGGGAATCCAAACGGAGTTAACCGGTGATGTGAAATTTACTGTAGTCGAATCAAATGGTGAATCGGAGGCTATTGGAATAGTTATTGCCTTTATAATTTTGGCGATTACATTCACATCTTTCCTAGCAGCTGGGATGCCTATTATCACTGCTATTATAGGATTAGGAACTGGAATGCTCGTAGTTATGATAGGCTCTAATTTTATTGAATTGCAGGATCTTTCGCTTTCAGTGGCTATCATGTTGGGAATAGCCGTTGGAATTGATTATGCTTTATTTATTATGACTCGATTTAGACAACAACTTGGCGAAGGACATTCCGTTAAAGAATCTATTGCTATAGCAACTGGTACTGCAGGGAGTGCCGTTGTTTTTGCTGGAATCACTGTAATAATTGGACTTCTTGGATTATCTGTCATGAAGATTCCTTTTTTAACCAAGATGGGAGCAGTATCATCTATTAGTATACTATGTGCTGTATTGGTTTCTATCATCGTACTTCCAGCTTTACTAGGAATAGTAGGGCATAGATTTCATCCCTCTATAGGAAATAAATTCTTAAAAAAAATTACAGGTGCAAAAGAAGGCAAAGTACCTTCGAATAAATGGGGAAAGCTTGTCACAAAACATCCGTTAGTTATGTCTTTCCTGGCTATTGCATTACTTGCTGTCATTAGTATTCCATTTTTCCATATGAACCTAGGACTGCCCGATGACGGGGATACCATGTCAAAAGATACAACGGAAAGAAAAGCATATGATCTCATGACAGAAGCATACGGAGAAGGTGTCCATTCTTCTCTAGTTGTGGCAGCAAAAATAGATAGTAAAAAACAAGACCCACAAAAGACACAAAAAGCAATGGCGGAGATTACAGAAGAAATTGGTGAACTAAAGAATGTTAAGAGTGTAACGCCAGCTTTCCCTAATTCTTCTGGTGACGTTTTTATTATCACTGTGACCCCAAAAACGGGACCAAATGATATAGAAACAAAGGATCTTGTGAAGCATATTCGAGAAAAGTCGAATACAACAAAAACAGAAAATGACATTGAGTTATTAGTTACTGGTACAACGGCGGTCAATATAGATATAACAGAAAAGCTAAATACAGCATTACCTATATTCGCAGTGCTTGTAGTAGGACTGGCATACGTTCTTTTAGTGTTAGTATTTAGATCCCTATTACTTCCTTTAAAAGCAGTAGTAGGCTTCCTCCTTTCATTGGCTGCAACACTAGGATTTGCCGTGTTTGTTATTCAAGATGGAAATCTTCTTGATTTATTTGGTTTCCCTTCTTCTAGCGCAATTCTTGCCTTCCTGCCAATCCTTACAATTGGTATCCTTTTTGGATTAGCAATGGACTATGAAGTGTTTCTTGCAAGTCGTATGCGGGAAGTTTACACGCATACAGGCAATCCAAAGGAAGCTATACTTGCAGGGATGAGAGACAGCGGAAAAGTTGTAGCTGCAGCAGGATTAATCATGATAGCTGTATTTTTTGGCTTTATGCTTATGCCAGACCCAATGGTAAAGGCTATAGGGATGAGTCTAGCATTTGGAGTTCTATTTGATGCTTTTGTGGTTAGGCTGACGATTGTTCCTGCCGTTATGACATTGATGGGAAAAGCAGCTTGGTATATGCCGAAATGGCTGGATAAGATTCTTCCAAATATAGATGTTGAAGGTGAATCTATCTTGCATAAATCAGAAAGTAAAGATAAAAAAGTGGGATAAGCGTAGCTATGAGTTAAGGTTTGATAGAAAATATCGTTTGAACCAACATGGGGTTTAGCCGAGATACCAAGAGCAAAAGAACCAGCAGAAGTAGGGCAATTTATTACTTGTTCTGATTATGGATATGTGCTGGGTGGATGGGAAGCAAAGGTTGATCAAAGGCCCCGCCAGAAAAGTGGTTGCCCCTACTTTTCTGGCAATCGAGCTATAATTGGAGAAACAGACTTAGCAACATTGACGCCTGAACTTTCTACACAATGGCATCCAACTAAGAATCTAAATTTATCACCTTCGCAAATAAAGAAATCATCTAATAAAAAAGTTTGGTGGTTATGCGAAATTGGGCATGAGTGGGAGTCTACTATTGCAAACAGGAATAACGGCAATAATTACCATCATTGCCGAAAAGCAAAATTGAATAAATAGCTTTTTTTCTACTAAATAAAATGCCCAGACATATTAAACATGACTAATATGTCTGGGCATTGTTATTTGTGACTTTTTTCAATTTAGGTCTTGATAAAAAGTTACTTAGGGACATTTTTTGTAAGTGTATGTTTACAGATAGCTTTTTAAAGTGATATCAAAATGTTGTCTAATGAGCTTGTTATCGCTCATATAAAACTCCCACGCTTTTTCAGGTTCACCGATAATTTCAAAAGATTCTTCTGTAATATATAAAGCGCAATTATCCTCTAGTGCAATTCCTTCTATATTACCTTGATGATTTTGTAAAAAGGAATGGAAGACGTTCATTCTATTTAATTGATTATAATGTGGACAAAACCTTTTGTTAACAATCCCCCAACCGTTACACTCTATATAACCAGAACCTTCATAATCTGATCGGATACTAGATGTGAACCAACACATAGCACCAGCGCTATACCCCGCAATGAGCGTTCCTTGTTGTAGAGCCAATAGTAATTTTTCATCGAGTCTAAGCTCTTTCCATTCTGTAACCATTTGAATATAGTTCCCGCCACCGAGATAAATTAAATCAGCAGACTGAATCATTTCGTCTATTTCATATTTAGAAGGTGTATCAGCTATAGTACGTAAAATTTGTACTTCACAGTGTAATTGTTTTTCGAACGTGTCTAAAAATAGCTTTATATAGCTTTCATCATCATGACTAGCTGTAGGAATGAATAATACTTTTGGATACTGTTTATTTGTTAATTCTATAAGTCGCTCATTAATAGGCGAGTGATTTGAATCTTGTAAATCACCGCCACCAATGACAGCTAATTTCATAGTAAAGCACCACCTAATCATTTTTGTTATATAAAAATTCGATAGAAGAGAGTAACATTCCTTCTCTCATGTAATGAATAAGTAGAAAATATAGTTTAAGTATATCGAAATAGTAAAGGTAGTGATAACTATATAGAAAAATGAATTTGAAACAAATTAACCGGCTATTTGCGGGCTGCCCGTAAAATCTTGATTGGTGAGGGCTGATAATCAGTGGGGGATGAAGGAAACTCCCATTGATTAAAGTTTCACTTTATCGATATATAATATTTCATACTATTGTTTCAAAATATGGAAACAATATGTTTAAATGGATATAACAAAGCATTAATTCAAATTGAATTAGTGTTTATATTTTAAAAAGGAATCGGAAATAATAGAGATTTCACAAATCGTTTTTTACTTTTAATAGGAACTTGTATTACAATATGGTAAAATTATTTCAATATATTTATTTAATATAAAAATACAAAGAGGGAGCGTGAAAAAGGTGGATTTTCGATTTGAGTTTGCAGCGAAGGTGAAAGAATACTTAGATGATGAGAAGGATGAAAAAATAATAAAAGATGGACATAGAGATATAATTTTTCACTATTTATATGCGTTAGAGGCTGAAATTGGCGTTGTGAAAAATCCTAATTTTACTTTTTTTACATCAGGAAGACGTTCACATATCGTATTAGAAAATGTTGAATTTAAAACAGAGGTAAATGTAAAAAGTAACATCATTGAAATTACAAAAATAGTGGATAATGTCGTTATTCCTTTAGATACTATCGTAGCAAAGGATCGGGAATTATTTGCACTTGGGCGCAATGAGAAGTTTAATGTACAAATATTAGAGCAGTATCTCTTTGAGACATTTGGAGAGAAATTAGGTTTAAAATGAATGGAATGGCCTACGTATTTATAGGTAGTGAATTTTAGTGTATATCATTCTTGTTTGACCTTTCATTTAATTTGTACTACAATTTGTAGTGTGAAAGGAGCCATACTATGTTTACTCAAAACTATAAATTAAATGAGCAAGGATTAAATCACTTTTTTGGACCTCTTGAAGCAAAAATTATGGAGATTGTTTGGTCTACCGAGGGTATTACGATTAAAGAAGTGCAGCAGAAATTAAGTGAAGAATCACCTGTGAATTTTAACACTGTTATGACAGTTATGAACAGGTTAGTAGAGAAATTACACTTAGAAAAACAGACGGTGAAAAGAAGTGGCATATATCGTACTGTACAAACAAAAGAAGAATTCTTATCCAATCAAACGAAGAAAATGACACAGGAATTGATGGGGGAATTTGGAGATTTAGTAGTAAATCATATGCTAGATGAGTTAGAGCAGGCTGATCCGACTTTAATAAAAAAATTAGAAGACAAATTGAGTCAGTTAAAAAAAGAGGATCAATGAAATGAAATGGCAAATGCGTAAAATCGTATTGTTAGCAGTAATTGTTAGTACCCTCTTTTTCAGTATGTTAGTGTATTACGTTACATATCCATTTCTGTTTCAAAATAAGGCGTTCTTTTTTTCAAATTTTTGCTTGTTTCAATTAGAAAAACATATGAAGGAATTATCGCTCATTCGTATTATAATTGCTGGATTACTATTACTTACAGTACTCATAGTGTGCAAAAGAATTTGGCGACAATTTTTCTATAGTAAAAAATTACAAAAAGTACTTATCCCTTTCATTCGAAAAGGAAAACAAATATATATATTGCCGACCTTAGAAGTTGCGGCATTTACAATTGGGTTATTTCGTCCGAAAGTTGTCATGTCAGAAGGCATGCTTCAAACATTTTCAGATGAAGAAATGGATGCGATTATTTTCCATGAAGAATATCATCAAACTAATCGAGATCCATTAAAATTATTTTGTTTTACGTTATTAGCAGAAGGAATGGTGTACATCCCGATATTAAAAGGGTTATTGCAGCGCTATCATGTGTATCAGGAGCTAGCAGCAGATAAATATGCAATGCAAAAGATGAAATCTTCATTCGAATTAGGTAGTGCGTTATTAAAATTAATTAAAATAAAGACAATGGAAAATCGATGTGTGACAGCTTCATTTGCAAAAACAGCAATAAATTTACGAATCGAGCAAGTGTTAAATGAAAAAGTTGTTAAGCTCAATATTCCATTACATACGAATTCGGTATATGTAACATTAGGTTTATTCTGTATGTCGATTGTACTTATTGTCGGAGAGTGCATATAGCCTCTTTTTTTTAAGAATTAACACTACTTATTGTAGTGTTTTAGGGGGAGTAAAATGAATGCAGCAGATTTAACAATTTGGCTTGTAGCTGGGGCAGGGGTATTGTCATTTATATCACCATGTTCTTTACCGCTATATCCATCTTATTTATCATATATTACAGGTGTGTCTATTCAAGATTTAAAAGAGAATCGTGGAATTATGCAAAAATCAGCGATTATACATACCGTATTTTTTATGATCGGATTTTCGGTTATATTTTATGCGTTAGGTTTATCGGTAAGTTGGATTGGAATAACATTTTCATCTAACCAAAAATTGATTCAACAAATTGGTGGGGTTTTTATTGTTTTGATGGGACTGTTTATGACAGGTTTGTTTCAACCTAAGTGGCTTATGGCAGAGAAAAAAGTACAATACAGAAGTAAATCGACTGGATATATTCGCTCGATTTTAGTCGGTATGACATATGCAGCGGGTTGGACGCCATGTGTTGGACCGATATTTTCAGCTGTACTCATGCTTGGTGCGACAAATCCTGAAGGGGCACTTCTTTATATTACCGCGTATACTCTTGGGTTTGCGGTTCCGTTTTTCGTGATGGCATTCTTTATTGGGAAAGTAAAATGGATTGTTACATATGCCAATGTCATGATGAAAATTGGCGGTGGAATGATGATTGTAACAGGGGTTTTATTGTATACAAATCAAATGACGAAAATTACCGCATTCTTTATTCGTCTATTCGGTGGATTTACAGGCTTTTAAAAATGAGGAGGAAGAAAAGTGAAGAAACTAATTGCGATTATACTGGCCGGGGCATTAATTTGGGCCGGAGTTAATTTTTATAATACAAAGAAAGAAGAAAAAGAAAGAAAAGCAAAACAAGCGGAGTTACAAGAAACAGAAGTATTACCACAAGTAGGATTTAAAGCGCCAAACATAACATTAAAAGGGTTAGACGGGAAGCTGTATTCGTTAAATGATGCAAAAGGCAAGCCATACCTTATTAATTTTTGGGCATCATGGTGTGGCCCATGTGAAATGGAGGCACCTGACTTAGTTCGTATGTATGATAAATATAAAAAGGATGTTGAAATTTTTGCGGTAAATGCGACAATTGGAGATCCAGTACAAGAAGCGAGTGCATTTGCAGATCGTCACGGATTTAAGTTTCCTGTTTTACTAGATATGGACGGAGTAGCTGGATTAGATTATAAAGTATTTTCGTTACCAACGACATTTTTTGTTAATAAAGATGGAATTATCGTAGAGCAAGTACGAGGCGTATTACCTCCAGATCAATTAGAAGAGAAATTTAAGAAATTAATTGAGAGTTAAAGAGGGGATTTTGTATTGATGGAGTGGATCGTGAGGTTACAACCCGTATCTCTTATAATTGGAAGTTTATTTGGATTTATGTTGATGAAACGAAAGATGAAGAACGAAAGTGTACCATATGAAAAAATGATGGATGCAGTAACAAATGCTTTTCTTATCATCGTATTTGTATGGAAATTTGCACCGGCAATTTTAAATCCAGTATGGGCCTTTAGGTCGCCATTGCAGGCACTATTAGCTGTAGGAAGTATGCAGCATATTATAGCAGGATGTGTAATTGCGAGTATATACATTGTTTGGAAAAGTAAAAAGGGACAATTTTCGCTTCGTATTTTACTTGATGCATTACCTATTGGACTATGTATGAGCATTATTTTTTATTTTCTATTCAACCACAAAATAGGTGTACAAACGACATTGCCTTGGGGTGTGAAAATATATGAATCTAAATTTTTATATCACCCTATTTTCGTATACGAGATCATCCTCGCCCTTTGTATAATCGGCTTGTTATGGATGAAAAATGAAAGGCTCGGAAATGGAAAGAATATAAGTGTTTTTCTAATAGTTGAGGGAGTTGCTCATATCATTATTTCGCTTGTTAGTGAACAAAATTCGGTTTTATTTGGTTTATCAATACAGCAAATAATGAGCTTCTTTTTTATTAGTTTAGGGATATTGTTGGTGCCGAAAAAATAAGAGGTATGCATGTATGAGATTTTCATACACGCATACCTCTTTATCATTAGGATTGAGCGCTTTTCTGAAAAAAATGAATGGTTTCCTTCCAAGAATCAATACTAGCAAAAGCGTTATCTTTTTTGCTCCCTTGGTTATAATTTATTCTTAAATAGGGGATGCCGATAGAATGACCAGCCCCTTTATATACGAGTTGTTTATAAAAATGAGGAGAATGAAATGTATCCAATCTATTAATTGCTTTTTTTGATAATCTTACAATATCAGCTTCATCTTCTTCACCAGCAATTAGCAATACATCTCCATTAATTTTTTCAACTGGTATAGTAGCATTTTCAACAACTTTAGAATCTGAAGTTAAAGCGTTATACCACTTTCTATATGGCATTCCCCTATGTTCTTCAAACATTTTACGACATTCGAGTGCGACGGAGATGGGATTTATTGGAGACGCATACGGTAATACTTTCCCTTTATATGTCCAAGCAGGAGGTAATGTTGTAGCATCGGACCACGGTACAATACCACTTAATGCAATAGCGGAACCATTTAGAGAGGCGACAGCATTTATTTCTTGGAAAAAGCATGCTGATAAAAGGGCTAGTTCACTTCCTCGAGAGGTACCATGTATACCTAACCAATTTTTGGTGACTTCTTCTCGTGTTTCATCCACTCAATGGCTGTTTTTATATATTCAAGGGGGATTTCTACAAGTTGTTTTGGTAGATTATCGATTCCGAAATAAGCGAGGGCGAGTACTGAAAAATTATGTGATGCAAGTAAAGCGGCAAGGTATTCATTTAATCCCCCCTCCGAACCGCCGAGTACAATAATTCCTGGATTCGCTTTTTTATTTTCGTTGTAGAAAAAGGTGGCAATCAATCCATTTTCTCTAATTGGATACCGAACGATTTGTTTGGATTTCCATAATCTTGAGATGTTTATTTCATCGATAGTAGATCCATTCATTTCAAGTGATAAAGTTAAGTTTTGAGGCGACAATGGATTCTTATAATTTCGAATAGAATCGTGATGTTCGTTTATTTTAATAATGTCTAAGGACCAAAATAATCCCATTCCATCAATCCCTGTATAAGAGCCAGTAATAGGTGCTTGTTCGGTAAGGTTTACATTCCCATTTTTAGATGCAATAAAGGTGGCATTTGATTCTAAATATATATCATTTATTCCCTCGGCAATTCTGGAGGCTCTTATTGTTACTTCTTGTAAAGGTTCTAATCCGGTTATATAAATTTGAATGGGAGAATCAATTAATGAGATTGACGAACTAACATGAATGCGGGGCTTCGTTTTTTTGTGAATGTTCATTTCATAACACCTCAATTTAAATTATATATAACAAGTTTTCTACGAATAACAAAATAGACCTCTACTGTAAATAGAGTTTTATTAATATGAGGAGGATTATCCTTCTTATTAAATAAGAAGGATAATCCATGTTTAACAAGGATTATCCTGTTTTTCTTAAATATATTAAAAAATCGGCGGAGTAACAGAAAATAAAACAATTGCATTTTTCTCGAATTGATTTACCCATTTATGTTTTAAATAAGCGGGTATTTTTACGCTATCACCCGTTTCTAATATGTATTCTTCTTCATTTAAATGTAATGTAATTTTCCCGTCTAATACGTATGCTAACTCTTCACCTTTATGTTCTAGTACATTTTCTGATGAAGCTGTATTCGGTGGAACAGTCATAATTGCTGTTGCTAAATTTCCTGTAAAATCAGGTGATAGCAATTCATATGATAAATTATCGATAATCATTTTTTTTCGTTTATGAGAACGTACAATTAAATCGTCTGTATTTGTATCTTCCAATAAAAAGCTAAATGTTGGAACATCAAGAGCTTTAGCGAGTACTTTTAATGTTTGAATAGAAGGGTTAGCAGACCCACGCTCAATTTGACTTAACATAGATGGTGTAATACCTGCCATCGTTGCTAGTTCTTTACTAGTTAAACCTTTTTCTTTTCTTTGCTTTTCAATCTTTTTACCAATATCTATATTTTCCATAATGAAAGGCTCCTAACTAATTATTAAATTATATTTAAATAAATTAAATTAAAATTAACTAAAGTAAATAATTTATGTTAAACTAAATTAAAATTAATTTAATTATAATTTATTGAATCGTAAGCTACAAGGTTATGAGGAGGAAGAGAAATGAAGGGAATAGAGAAATTAAAAGAGGAATATCCACTATTAAATAAATTAATCTCAACAGAAGAAGTGTTTTGGGTGAATCCGAACATGGAAAAGTATGAAACGGCAATAAAAGATTCCCCATTGAATGAAGGTGATGTAAAAGATGCGGAAGAGAGGTTAAAGCGTTTTGCACCGTACATTGCGAAAGTTTTTCCAGAAACGAAAGAAACGGGCGGCATTATAGAATCACCTTTAGTGAAGATACCTACTATGAAACAGTCTTTAGAGAAAAATTACGGGAAACCTATATTAGGTGAATTACTATTAAAGTGTGATAGCGGGCTTCCGATATCAGGGTCAATTAAAGCTAGAGGCGGCATTTATGAAGTGCTGAAGCATGCGGAGAAATTAGCTTTGCAGTATGGAATGTTAACAGAAGAAGATGATTATTCCATTTTAGACAGTGATACATGTAGAGAGTTTTTTGCAAAATACTCAATTGCGGTAGGTTCTACAGGTAATTTAGGACTAAGCATTGGGATTATGAGTGCAAAACTAGGTTTTAACGTAACTGTTCATATGTCAGCAGACGCAAAAGAATGGAAAAAAGATTTATTAAGAAGTAAAGGTGTAAACGTTATTGAATATGAAGCTGATTATAGTAAAGCAGTAGAAGAGGGGCGTCAGCAAGCGGATGCAGATCCTAGCTGTTATTTTGTAGATGATGAAAACTCACATGATTTATTTTTAGGATACGCAGTAGCAGCATCGCGATTACAAAAGCAATTAGAAGAGTTAGAGATTGTAGTAGATGAAGAGCACCCTTTATTCGTTTACCTTCCTTGCGGAGTAGGTGGCGGACCTGGCGGAGTCGCATTTGGTTTAAAGTTATTGTATAAAGACAACGTACACTGTTTCTTTGGGGAGCCAACGCACTCTCCATGTATGTTACTCGGTTTAATGACAGGACTTCATGATAAAATTGCCGTTCAAGATATCGGGATTGATAATGTAACAGACGCGGACGGACTAGCGGTAGGAAGACCGTCTGGATTTGTCGGTAAAACGATGGAACCATTTTTGAGTGGAAATTACACAGTAAGTGATGAAGAGTTATATAGATTGTTAAAAGAACTAGCTGATACGGAAAATATTTATTTAGAGCCTTCTGCGCTAGCGGGAATGATAGGGCCAGTGAAAGTATGCAAAGAAGATGAGTATTTACAAAAACAACAGTTAACAGAGAAGATGAAGAAAGGTACTCATATTGTGTGGGGAACTGGCGGTAGTATGGTTCCAGAAGATGTGATGAGTGGATATTATAAAACAGGTGAGTCATTAATAATATTAGAAAAATGAGGCTAATTGTGGCCTCATTTTTTATTTATATGACATATGTATTATTATAAATTCTTTGTTATTTTCGCATTAGTTCATTATAGTATAGATATAAAGAACGAATAGCAAATAAACATAACAAAAAAGCTTTATTTTACATAATAAGAGGATGTGTATACGATGTCATTACAGACTAAATATATAGCGGGTATTTCGCTTGGGGTTATGGGAGTAGGTTTTGCGGCTTCTATCCCTTTTCAAGGAACGGTAGCTGGAGAGATTATACAAGGGGGATTTGAAGCTGGATTAGTTGGTGGACTTGCGGATTGGTTCGCAGTTACAGCATTATTCCGTCATCCGATGGGAATTCCAATTCCTCATACAGCGTTATTACCTAAAAATCGTAAACGAGTAACGAAAGGGCTCATTCATACGTTAGAAAATGAGTGGCTGACGAAAGAAAGTATTACGAATAAAGTAAAAGAAATGCAGCTAGCGCAAATGGTACTGCAAATCGCTGAGAGAGAAATGCAGTCTGACGCTGTGAAAAAGGGAATTGTAAAAATTGCTGAGAAGGCGATTGTTACAATAGATACGGAAAAGTTAGCGGTTATTATTGAAAAAGAATTAAAAACGTATTTGCATACAATTAATACAAGTAACATATTACAAGTGCTTGTTGATCAATTGGTAGTGCAAGAGTACGATGAAAAGACACTGGATTACATATTAGTAAAAGTGAAAGATTGGACAGCGCAAGATGAAGCACGTTACCAGCTCGGAAGCTTAGGTATGAAGGCGATGGAAAACATAAAAGTAGATGGATTTTTACAGTTTACTTTGAAATCGTTTATGAATATTGTAGATGAAGATAAAATTGGCGGCATTTTGCAGAAATTTATTATTAGCAATATTAACAGCTTACAAGATGCAGATAATAGTACGAGACAACTTATATTATCGAAAATTCGTCAAGAAATTATAAATGTAAAAGAAAATGAAGCTTTACTACAAGAATTAGAAAATTGGAAAGAAAAATGGATTGCCAATTGGAATGCTACTGACAAAATTAAAGAGATGCTGGAGCAAGTGCAACAAAGGGCAATTACTTTTGTGAAAAACGAAGAGTTTACGGATAAATATGTTATTCCATTTTTACAAACACAAATGAATAAAATAAAAGAAGATGAACAGACTGTTCAAAAAATAGAAGATTGGTTACAAAAACAAGTTGTCACACTTGTGGAAAAGAATCATTCGAAAATCGGAAAACTTGTACAAGAAAACCTTGATAAGTTAGATGATAAAACGTTAATTGAAATGATTGAAAATAACGTCGGTAAAGATTTACAGTGGATCCGAGTAAACGGGGCTGTTTGCGGATTTATGATTGGATTAGTGTTAGAAGGAATTAAAGCGATTATATGAGAAAAACCTTCCACAATTGTGGAAGGTTTTTATTTTTCAATAATACTCATATTGATATTATAAGCTTTTTCAATATTTAACTTGTACGTCCCATTGCCTGTTTTAATTGAATTTTTATACCAATGTTCTTGTTCGTTGAATTCTTTATTTTCTTCTGAAGTATTCTCTTCTTTTTTCGTTAAATCTTCAACTTGTTCCCAAGGTGTGTTTCCGTGGGATTCTTTTTTGTTTGTTATGGCGATTAAAGATACATCGCTTTCTTTTGCTAAATGAACAGATACATGTGAACTTTCTTGTACAAACCAATTATTTTGTAATTGACCAGGATAAAGGGATAGTTCGTTATTTGAAGCACGAACTTCTACATTTTTATTTTGCGGAAGAACGAGTGTCGGTTTGACTTGTGGTGCTGAATTCCATAACGTATGTTGAACGGGTAATGATTTTAAAGTAATATACATCGTTTCCCCAGCTGTTTGAACCGAAAGGAAATCTTCTTGTTTTAAATTAAGTTTTTCATTAGTTTTCGTCGTCATTTCATATGTTCCAAGAAGGTGAATTTGATTTGTATCATTTCCCTCTATTGTTAGAGGGTGCTGTCCTGCATCCACTACAATTTTTTTGATAGATTCAGGTATATCAATTTGTCCACTTGGAATATTGCTCGTTTGGCGAGTGGTATGAATAGAATGACGAACTTCATCTAGTAATCCAGTTGATAATAAACAGTAAAAAGCAATTCCAACGCTTCCTAAAACGCCGATAAAGAAAATACTAAAAATATCATATTTAATAAAGGATTGTTCCTTTTTAGAAAATAGAAGGTATAGTAAAATTTCCACGCCAAGAATAATAAGTAAAACAGGCCACCATGCTGTTAAGGAATCTAATACCTCAGTACCTTTTACAACTGAAAATAGTAAGAAGCAACCTAATGAAATAATAGAAAGCCCCATTGAAAATGTTCCAACGCGCCATGTTCTCATTCTTTTGTACCACCTTTGTTTTCTTTATTTCCAAGTAACAATTTAAAGCCGCCACCAATTAAGAGGAGTGCAACGATAGATGTTTGGAAATAGCGATAATATAGCTCGCTAAGATGAATGTTAAATATAGTTGCAAAGTAATCATTCAAAATAGGAAGGAGTGTTTGATCTAATAAATAATAACCACCGAGTGTAATTAACCCAATACCGATCCATCTTTGATGATTGATAAAATAATCAATGATAGGTTCGTCATGTACACGTTCTTTTCCATACTTTGCAGTTTGCTGTAAAGCGTCAAAGAAGCTATAGAACCAAATGATTGGTACTAAAAATAAAAACGCTGAAAGTCTTAATAAGTCGAGTAAATAGATGGAAAGTAAAAAGGCTGCCATAAGCTGAAGACCGCGGCGTTGTAAGCCTAAATACATATGTCCCGCTCCAGGGAACATCGCTAAAATAGAAGCGAATGTTTTATTCTTCTTTCCTTGTTCACGATGCTCTTCAAACTCTTCGAAAATAGTACGGTCATCTAGTTGCTCGCCACGTTCTTTTTTCTGGAGTTGCTGAACAACATCGAAGAAATTGTAAATCCATAAAACAGGTAATGTTATAAGGAAGATAAGGAAACTTTCTTGTGATGTTAAAAGTGCAACGAAAATAATCATACTTCCGATCCCTGTGCAAGCTACTAAAAATGTAAGTCCACGTTGCATAAGCCCTAATTGGAAATGACCAAGTCCAGGTATGATGGATAGGAGAATGATATAAAATCGTTCGCTTTCTTTAGAGGAATCTGTTAATTCTCCGGCTGCTTGTTTTTTTGATTGGTTAATAATAGTGATAACTAAATCTAGTAAATTGACCACCCATAACACGACTAGTAAAAATAGAGAGATAAAAGCCAACTCACGCGCTATTAATTCTACTACGCAAAAAACTGCAAAAGAAAATAGTAATAAAGCCCCTCCGCTATATAAAATAAGCCGTCCAAACTTCTTTAAATATAAATGTCCAAGCCCAGGAATTAGCCCTAATACAAGTGCTAAAAAGGGATTTTTATTCATGCTTTGAACCTCCGTCCTTTTTTGATGTATCTACCGATTTGTTTACAATTTGTTGTGAAATAGAAGACTCGTTATGTTTTGAAGATTTCTCGAAATTTGATGTCGCTGTGAAAATATACTGGAATAAACCACTTACCATAAAAATAATTGTAGCTGCGGTCGCAATTATGTAGTGAATAATCGTTCGCTTTAATGAGTTTGTTTTTATATTTTCATTAGGTTGTAGCGTTTCAAAATCAATTTGCGTCATAACTTCATTCGTAAATGAATCATCATTTATCATTGGAAGGTTTTCATGTTGTTCATCGATACTTTCCATATAAAGTGCTAAACAATGATCACATTCATAAAGGTGTTCTTCCATAGATTCACGTTCATTGCTTTCTATAAAATCTAAAGTATAATTGCGCCAATCTTCTTTTGAATAATGCGTCATAGAAACTCTTCCTCCTTCCAATGTTTTTTAATCCACTTTCTTGCCCGATACAGTTTCATTTCGACTGTTTTCACTTCGATGTTTTCCTGCAAAGCAATTTCTTGATAGCTTTTTTCTTCTAAGTAATGTGAGAGAACGATGTCACGGTAATTCTCGGGAAGTTCTCTCAGTTTTTGAGCAATGAGTAATTTTTGCTCTTTCGTCAATAATAAATCCTCAACGTTATGAGAGGATTTTATATTTTCCTCAGTTTCTTTACATAAGGAGAGTTCTTCATTTTCTCTAGCTTTTTTCCTCTTATAATCAATAGCGTGATTGGTGGCAATACGCGCCATCCAAGTTTTTAATCCGCGAAATTGATAATTAGGGAGAGAGGCGTGAATTTTTACGAATACTTCTTGTGTAACATCTTTCGTATCTTCTTCATGTCTTAAAATAGAAAAGATAACTTGAAAAATATAATGACGATATGTTTGCACAAGGATACGAAAAGCGTGTTCGCTTCCTTGCTGTGCTTTTTCAATTAATTGTTTTTCCTCAATGGGTCTCTCCCTCCTTTTTGACGCATTCTATTATATAGACGTAAGAAATGATCGGTCACCCTACACATGTTGTAAAAAAAGAATAATATATTTTTAGGAAGGAAGCTATATGAAAAAAGGTGTGAAAAAATGGTAAAGAGAAGTATATAATGAGCAAGTAGGAAATGTTACGTGAAGAAAGGATGTGAATGTTAGTAGGGGAAGGTCCACACTAACAAACATGAAAATTAAAATATTAATAGCAGATGATAATTCTTTTATTAGAGAAGGCATGAAAATTATTTTAAATACATATGAAGAGTTTGAAGTTGTAGATACAGTAAATGATGGGAAAGAAGCAGTGGACTATTGCAAAAAGAACGACGTTGATATCGCTCTTTTAGATGTCCGCATGCCAAATATGAACGGGGTAGAGGCAACGAAATTCATTTGTGAAGGGACGAAAACGAAACCGCTAATTTTAACGACGTTCGATGATGATGAATATATTTTGGACGCAGTAAAAAACGGGGCGAAAGGTTATTTATTAAAAAATAATGATCCAGAGCGTATTCGTGATGCAATAAAAGGAGTATATAACGGTCAAACTGTTATGCAAGATGTAGTGCTTGATAAAATTAAGTGCAATTTAATGGAAAGCAAAGAGGACGAATGTAAAATAGATACAAGTCTTTTTACAGAAAGAGAACTTAGTATTATCGCATTAATTGCGAAAGGTTTCTCAAATAAAGAAATTTCAAAGCAACTTTTCATATCAGAAGGAACGATTGCAAATTATATTACATCAGTTTTAGGGAAAACTGGACTTGAACATCGCACACAAATTGCGATTTATTATTTAACAGGGAAAGTAGATTAAAGATATGGAATTTTGGTTAATTGTAAGTAAATTAATTGTCTTTATATATATTGTGTTTAGTTACATTTATTTAAATGTTGTGAACTTACCATGGATTATACTTACTTTGCTTTTATATCTTTCTGTAAATGTGCTGATCTCTATATTTAAACAAGATACGTACAAAAATATATTATCTAGTCTGTCAATTGGCATAGTTATGTTATTTACATGGAAGGTTCATCCGTTTTTTATTTTATTTTTACCATTGAACTTATATGAAGTTATATTTCGTTATATAGAGAAGAAATGGCAGCTCTTTATCATTATGATGATTCCCATTATCTTTACAGAAGAAAGTATTCGAATGACATATGGATTAATTGTTACATTTTCTTTCATCGTATTAACTATGGCAGAACGGTATATATCGCGTGTATTAAAGCTTGAATCACAAAATGATAAGATGCGAAAAGATATGCAGCGGCTGACGAAAAGCTTAAATGAAAATAAAGAGTACATAAAGCAATCAGAGTACACATTTAAGTTAGAAGAGAGAAATCGGTTGTCACAAGAAATTCATGATAAAATTGGCCACTCGATGACAGGGGCGCTAATTCAAATGGAAGCAGCAAAGAGATTAATGGGGATAGATAAAGAAAAATCTGCCGAGTTATTACAAAATGCAATTCATATATCGAAAGATGGAATTGAAAGTATTCGAGTTACATTAAAAAATATGAAGCCACCAACGGAGCAAATTGGCATTCATCGTATGAAATTATTCATAGAGGAATTTGCCGGTAAGCATGATATAAATATTCCTTTCGTATATAAAGGGAATTTAGATATGATCTCACCGATTCAGTGGAAGATTATCGGTGAGAATGTTACGGAGGCACTAACGAACGCGATGAAATATGCTGATGCGACAGTCATTTCAATCGATATTCATGTACTTAACAAGATGGTGAAAGTACAAGTGAAGGATAACGGAAAAGGTGCAGCTCTCGTTAAGAAAGGTCTCGGGATTATGGGGATGGAGGAGCGAACAGCATCAGTAAACGGAAAAATTATTGTAGATGGAACAAGTGGCTTTTCAGTAACGATGCTGTTGCCGATATAAGAAAATGGGACGAAGATGAATCATCTCATATGAAAAAAGTGAATAATCTCATGTAAAAAGAATGAACTTCTGCACTGAGCAGGTTCATTTTTTTTGTTTATAATGAATAGTAGAGAAACCGAAATAGGGGTGAAATGATGAATACATTAGAAATTAAAAATTTAACGAAAAAATTTGGTGATTTCATCGCGGTAGATAATATGTCTTTATCTATTAAAGAAGGAGAGATATTTGGCTTTTTAGGATCAAATGGTGCTGGTAAGAGTACAACGATAAATATGATTGCTGGGTTGTTAAGAAGTAATGAAGGTGAAATTAGCATATTAGGAAAAAATATAAAGAAACATAATCGATTTGCGAAGATGAATATCGGTATCGTTCCGCAAGATATTGCGATTTATGAAGAGTTAACTGCCTATGAAAATGTGAAATTCTTTGCTGGACTGTACGGGTTAAGAGGAGCTGAACTAAAAGCGAGAGTAGAGGAAGCACTTCAATTTGTGGGACTTAGTGATAAACATAAAAGTTACCCGAAAAACTTTTCAGGCGGGATGAAACGAAGACTGAATATTGCTTGTGCGATTGCTCATAGACCGAAGTTAATTATTATGGATGAGCCGACAGTTGGAATTGATCCACAGTCAAGAAACTATATTCTCCAGTCGGTTCGAAAATTAAATGAAATGGGCAGCACTATTATTTACACGAGCCACTATATGGAAGAAGTAGAAGAGATTTGTACGAAAATAGCAATTGTAGATCACGGTAAAGTGATTGCAGAAGGAACGAAAGAACAGTTAAAAGCGATTATTACTGATACGAAAGACATTTGGGTTGAAGTGAAGTCAGTAGAAAATTTAGATGTAGAAAAGTTAAAAGAGATAAACGGTGTGAAAGCTGTTCAAGTTGAAGAGAACGTAATCAAGGTAAACTCGGATGCAGGAGTAAATAATTTAAATAAAATTATTCAGCATTTCATTAATCATGACATTGAAATTCGTTCATTAGAGGAGCAGGCCCCGAACTTAGAAACAGTATTCCTTACGTTGACTGGAAGAAACTTACGAGATAAATAAAAGGTAAATGAAGAAAAGGTAAAGGGAGGTTCATCAATTGAACATCTTCAATATTGCAGTTATGCATATTAAAAGAGATTTCAGAGACGTAAGAACTTTAGTTTTTATGTTAGCATTTCCGATTGTACTAATGCTTGTGTTAGGAACAGCGTTAACGAATGCATTTGATAGCGATAGTCAAGCGATTAAAGATATACAAGTGCTCTACAAAGATGAAGCAAGTAGCACATTTTCTCAAACGTTCGAAGCATTTACGAAAGAAGTCGATAAATCGGGTATTCATTTTAAAAAAGCTTCAGGCAGTATAGATGGGAAAGAAGAAGTGAAGCAAAATAAATATGCTGCTTATGTAGAATTAAATAAAGATGGTGCGAAATTTTACGGAAGTGACAAAAGTAGTATTGAGGGAAGTATTGTGGAAGGCATGCTTACAACATTTATTGATAAGTACAATGTAGCGGCCGAAGTTGCAAAAGTTGATCCTAGTAAGGTGAGCGCGGTTATTTCAAGCGGAAATCATAATGATTATATAAAAGAAACATCTTTACAAGCTGCGAAAAAGCCAGGTTCTATGGATTACTATGCGGTTGTAATGACGACGATGATTGCACTATATGCTGCGATGGGAGCGAGTTCTTTAATTCGTGGAGAACGAATACGTAAAACAGGAGATCGCCTCATTGCTGCGCCTATAAGTAAGGCTGAAATATTCATTGGAAAAGTACTTGGTAGCCTAGTAGCAAATGCTCTTTGCGTATTACTTGTCATGTTATTTAGTAAATTTGTCTTTCAAGCGAATTGGGGCGAACATCTTGGAATCATATTTATTATTTTATTAACACAAATCTTTCTAGCAATTAGCTTCGGTTTAGGGATTGGATATATTACGAAAACAGCTGAATCATCGAGAGCGATTATTCTTGTAGTTGTGCAATTAGCCTCTATTTTTGGTGGTGCATATTTCGTAATAGAAGAAAATTTCGTTACGAATTTATCACCATTAACGTGGGCAAACACAGCTGTTATGAAAATTATTTATGCAAATGATGTAGGAGCAGCGCTGCCAGTAATATGTTTAAATCTTGGCATTTCGGCACTCTTTTTATTAATTGCAATTATTGCATTACGTAGACGGGAGGGGCTATAGTATGAAAGATATTTTATGGCTCATACAAAAAACGTTATCTGTACTTTTGAAAAATAAAAAAGGGTTATTCATTATTATTAGTTTGCCGATAATTGGAACATTAATCTCCTTCTCAATGTATGGGAATGTCGGGCAAGGGACGTTAAATATCGGGGTTATAAATAAAGAAAATCAATTTATAGCAAATGATACGGTGAAATTTTTAGAAGGATTAAATCATGTAAAGGTAAGTAAAATTAAAGAATCTGAAGTAGAAGATAAACTTACTTCCAAAAAACTTGATGGAGTTATTACATTAGAATCTGGTTTTTCAAAAAGTGTTCGAGAAGGGAAACCAAATCATATTGAAATTTCATCGATTAAAGGTGATCAAGTAACAGGATTTATAAAATCATATTTATACAATTATATTGATAATGTAGCAGCTATTAGTAAAGTAGCAGGAACAGATCAAAGTGCATTTGATAGTATGTACGCAGGATATCAAAAAGGTTCATTTAAAATGAAAACTGAGACGCTAGAAGATACTTCGAAAAATAAAGATATGACAAACCAAACGATGGGTTATCTTATTATGTTTATGCTATTTTCAGCAGCGAACTTATCAGGTTATATTTTAAAAGAAAAAGAAAATAGAACGTATTTTAGACTCTTATCAACGCCAATAGATGGGAAGAAATTCATATTATCTAATGTCGGGGTAAATATGATGATATTAACAGTACAAATTCTGATTACAATCCTATTCCTAACGAATGTTTTTCATACGAATATCAACATGCCTTTCATAGTGATGCTTGGCGTACTCATGCTATTTGCTTTAATAGCGATTGGAATATCGTTAGTGCTTGTCGCTTTTTCGAAAAACTCAGCATCGGCAAATGCACTGCAAAATATGATCATTGTACCGACATGTTTACTCGCTGGATGCTATTTTCCGTATGACATTATGCCGAAAGCAGTGCAAAAAGTAGCTGATTTTCTTCCGCAAAGATGGCTATTAGATACGGTATCAAAACTACAACAAGGAATTTCGATTTCAGATTTGTATTTAAATATATTAATCTTAATTGCCTTTGCGGTAGCATTCTTCTTAATTGCTATTTATAAGTTTGGAAGAAATAATGATGCGAGAAACTTTGTTTAATATGAAAAGGGTGTGACGTTAAGTCACATCCTTTTTTGTATGAAGCATGAAATCTAAATTGGAATGACAAAATAGAAGGGTAGAAAGAAAATGAGCGGAAGGAAATCAAAATGATTAAAAAAATATTGCGAGTTACTTCTATTATTATTGCTATTGTTGTTTTTATTTTAATTTGGATGCATATCGATGTTACTTTAGGTAGGAAAATGGAAGCTGGGAAAAACATGCCGACAGAGTATGCACCTCATTATAGTGATTTTCAATTATTTGTAGAAGGAAAGTCATTTTATAAACAGTTATTTACTGATATAAGGGAAGCGAAGCAATCTATTTACACGTACTTTTTTATTTTGTCGGATGATAAAAGTAGCCATACTTTTTTAAACTTATTAAAAGAGAAGGCAAAAGAAGGAGTAAACGTCTATTTATCCGTTGATCGCATTAATGATTTATCATTTGAAAGCAAGATGATAAGTGAATTGCGGGAAAGTGGTGTACATTTTACATATAGTAGAAAACCTGAATTGCCATTCGGATTTTATTCACTTCACCATCGTAATCATCGCCGTATTACGACGATTGATGGGGAGATTGGCTATACAGGTGGTTTTAATATAGGAGATGAGTATTTAGGGAAAGATAAGCATTTTGGATATTGGCGTGACTATCATGTGCGGATAAGAGGAGAAGGAGCAAAAGATTTAGAAGAGCAATTCGCTTCAGATTGGAAACGAGATACGAAAGAAAATATAAAAAGAAGTACGAATAAAGCTAGTAAAGGGAATACATTACATACGATGACTAGCTACAATGGACATTACGTCGCTGAAAAGTATATCGAATTAATAAAACAAGCGAAGCATTCAATCGTAATTACAACACCTTATTTTATAGCGAAAAATAAAGAATTTATGAATGCTTTAATTGAAGCGCAAAAACGTGGTGTTACAGTGAAAATACTTTGGTCATATAAACCAGATATTCCTCTCATTAAAGAGGCAGCGTATCCTTATATTCGTCAAGCTGTTAATAATGGAATTAAAGTATATGGTTATAAAAAAGGAATGTTTCATGGGAAGTTAATGATAATTGATAATGAACTAACTGTTATCGGTACAACGAACATGACTGCACGTAGCTTTTATATGAATGATGAGATGAATTTGTATATTCACGGTGGGACTATCATATCAGAAGTGAATGAGGCATTAACAAAAGATTTTCGTGATTCGAAAGAGATGACGAAACAATTTTTTGAGAAGTTATCGTTTTGGGAGCGTTGTAAGGAGAAAGTGGCAGGATTAGTGGATTTTTATTTATAAAGGTTAATGAAAAAGGATGTCTTTTATAGACACCCTTTTTTAATGAGAGATAATTAGTTTTCATGCACAAGCAATGAAGCATCATCATTAATCAATGTCCCCACATGCTCCCCTAAGCAAATTCTTTTCATTACACCAGGCTCATCAAAGTTAAAGACGTGTGCTGGTAAATTGTAATCACGAGCAAGTAATAAAGCGGCTTGATCCATGACTTGAATGTTTTGCCTAACAACATCGTTATAGTTTAGTTTTCTGTACATTTTTGCTGATTTATTATGTTTTGGATCACTAGTAAAGACGCCATCTACTCCTTGTTTTGCGACTAATATTGCGTCACTATTCATTTCAATGGCTCTTTGAACACTTGGATAATCTGTCGTAACGAACGGCTGCCCGTTACCGCCGCCAAAAATGACAACATAACCGTTATCTAAATGATGTACTGCTCTGAGGCGAATATAAGGCTCTGCTACTGCATTAAACGGGATGGAAGTCATAACGCGTACTTCTTTATTTGTTTTACTTGTTAAGACGCCGCGAAGCATTAAGCTGTTAATGATTGTACCTAACGTACCGATATTATCAGCTTCTACTCGATCAATGCCCCATTCTTCAGCTAGATGACCTCTGAAAATGTTACCGCCGCCGATGACAATGGATACTTCGATACCTAAGTCAATAATGGATATAATTTCGTTTGCGATATGCTCTAATCTTTTGGAGTTAAAGCTATTTCCGGATTGATCAGCAAGTGCGCCGCCGCTTAATTTAATTAAGACTCTTTTATATGGCTTCATAACAATTCCCCCTATATAGATCGCAATAAAAAAGGAACAAAGGCAAATGCCTTTGTTCCTTTTTAAGAAAATGAAAAAGAAAAGAAGAAGATAGGACGAATTTTTGTACATAATTTTTCATACCATCCACTCCTTTTCATTTCGATTTATTGTAAGTGTATATCTTTTTGATTATACGAAACAATCTGATTACTTATCAAGTATATTGTATCTCTTTTTAATAAAAAGGTGTCAATGAAAAAGAAAAGAAAAATTTTCGAATTTTTTGTGACGAACTTGTAGGTTTTTGTATGATTTTGTAGGTTCGCTTATAAGATGTGTGAGTAGCTTTTATAAATTCAAATTGAAAGCGTTCGCATGAAGGGGATGAACATAAATGAAAAAATTCGGATTGGCAACACAAATTTTTGTCGCGCTTGTTTTAGGGATTGTAGTAGGGGCAGTCTTTTATGGCAATAAAACGGCGATTTCTTATATCACACCAATTGGGGATATATTTATTCACTTAATTAAAATGATTGTAGTACCGATTGTTATTTCAGCATTAATTGTTGCAGTAGCTGGTGTAGGAGATATGAAGAAGCTTGGGAAACTGGGTGGTAAGACAATTCTTTATTTCGAAATTATTACGACGATTGCTATTTTAATGGGATTACTTGCGGCGAATATATTCCAACCAGGTACTGGCGTTGATATGAGTAATTTACAGCAAAGTGATATTTCTTCTTATAAACAAACGGCAGATGCTACAGAGAAGAAAGGATTCGCTGAGACGATTGTTCATATTGTACCGAAAAACGTATTTGAATCGATTTCACAAGGTGACTTATTACCGATTATTTTCTTCTCCGTATTATTCGGTTTAGGAGTTGCGGCAATTGGGGAAAAAGGGAAGCCTGTCTTTAACTTCTTTGAAGGTGTACTCGAAGCGATGTTTTGGGTTACAAATCAAGTTATGAAATTTGCACCATTTGGTGTATTCGCATTAATTGCGGTTACGGTTGCAAAATTTGGTGTAGCAACACTACTTCCTTTAGGAAAACTAGTGCTAGCTGTATACGTAACTGTTATACTATTCGTTGTGATTGTATTAGGTATTAATGCACGAATGGTTGGCGTAAACATTTTTACATTAATGAAAATTTTAAAAGAAGAACTCATTCTTTCATTTACGACAGCAAGTTCAGAAGCTGTTTTACCTAATATAATGAGAAAAATGGAAGAATTCGGTTGTCCAAAGGCAGTTGCCTCTTTCGTAATTCCGACAGGTTATACATTTAACTTGACTGGATCGGCTATTTATCAAGCGTTAGCGGCATTGTTTGTTGCACAAATGTACGGTGTGCACATGTCACTGACAGAGCAAATAACGTTATTATTCGTTCTCATGTTAACATCCAAGGGTATGGCGGGAGTTCCAGGTGCATCGTTCGTTGTTGTATTAGCAACGTTAGGTTCAATGGGGTTACCACTAGAAGGTATCGCGTTAATTGCGGGAATTGACCGCATTTTAGATATGATTCGCTCATCTGTCAATGTATTAGGAAATGCATTAGCGGCCATTGTTATGTCGAAGTGGGAAGGCGAATTCGATGATGAGAAAGCAAAACAATATGTAGAAACAGTCAAAGAAACAAAAGCAGCATAAGAAATCGTTAAGGAGTGAATAATCATGGCAACATTAACTGAAGTTAAAAATGGTGTTCGAATTGAAAAAGATTTTTTAGGTGAAAAAGAAGTACCGAATTATGCATACTACGGCGTACAAACAATGCGTGCAGTTGAAAACTTCCCAATTACAGGATATAAAATCCATGAAGGTTTAATTAGAGCGTTCGCAATTGTAAAAAAAGCTGCAGCGCTTGCTAATACAGATGTAGGAAGATTGGAATTGAGCAAGGGCGGCGCGATCGCAGAAGCTGCTCAAGAAATTCTTGATGGAAAATGGCATGATCATTTCATCGTAGATCCAATCCAAGGCGGAGCAGGTACTTCAATGAATATGAACGCAAATGAAGTCATGGCCAATCGTGCTCTTGAATTATTAGGAATGGAAAAGGGAGACTATCATTATATTAGTCCAAATAGTCATGTAAACATGGCGCAATCAACAAACGATGCATTCCCAACGGCGATTCATATCGCAACATTAAACGCATTAGAAGGTTTATTACAAACGATGGGGTATATGCATGATGTATTTGAATTAAAAGCAGAGCAGTTCGATCATGTTATTAAAATGGGTCGTACACATTTACAAGACGCTGTGCCAATTCGTCTTGGACAAGAATTTAAAGCGTATTCCCGCGTACTTGAACGTGATATGAAACGTATCAAGCAATCACGTCAACATCTATATGAAGTAAATATGGGAGCAACTGCAGTTGGTACAGGCTTAAATGCAGATCCAGAATATATTGAAGCAGTTGTAAAACATTTAGCTGCAATCAGTGAATTACCACTTGTTGGTGCAGAAGACTTAGTAGATGCAACGCAAAATACGGATGCATACACAGAAGTATCAGCAGCACTTAAAGTATGTATGATGAATATGTCTAAAATT
>NZ_WIPE01000056.1:82588-181211 GCF_009760835.1 Bacillus sp. EE-W1
GAATGACCTTCGTCTAATGGCATCAGGTCCGCGTGTTGGTTTAGCAGAAATTATGTTACCAGCTCGTCAACCAGGTTCTTCTATTATGCCAGGGAAAGTAAACCCTGTTATGCCAGAAGTAATTAATCAAATTGCGTTCCAAGTAATTGGTAACGACCATACAATTTGCCTTGCTTCAGAAGCAGGACAATTAGAATTAAACGTTATGGAACCAGTACTTGTTTTCAACTTACTTCAATCTATTAGCATTATGAATAACGGTTTCCGTGCCTTTACAGATAATTGCTTAAAAGGAATTGAAGCGAATGAAGATCGCTTAAAAGAGTATGTTGAGAAGAGTGTAGGAATTATTACAGCCGTGAACCCTCATATCGGTTATGAAGCAGCAGCTCGCGTTGCGAAAGAAGCAATTGCAACAGGTCAATCCGTTCGAGAACTTTGTGTGAAAAACGGTGTACTGTCACAAGAAGACTTAGAGTTAATTCTAGATCCATTCGAAATGACACACCCAGGGATTGCAGGAGCAACTCTTTTAAAGAAAAATTAAAAGAAGAGGGGGGACAATCCCCTCTTTTTTGTTTACAATATAGAAATGCTATATATGAATAGAGGTAGGGATGTTATGAGTAAGTTTACAGTAGCTTCTAATGGTTCATTAGAAACGACATTAAGAGGAGTAGAAGTATTATCAACACCACTTTTAAATAAAGGGGTCGCTTTCACGCAAGAAGAGAGAGAAGAATTAGGTTTAAAAGGGTTATTACCGCCAGCGGTTTTAACATTAGAAGAACAAGCACGCCGAGCGTATGAACAATTTTGTTCTCAGCCGGACGATTTATTAAAGAATGTATACTTAACAGCGTTACATGATCGAAACGAAGTGTTATTTTATCGTATATTAACAAATCATTTACGTGAAATGTTACCAATCGTATATACACCAACTGTTGGTGTAGCGATTCAAAGATATAGTCATGAATATCGTAAACCGCGTGGTGTGTATTTATCAATTAACGATCCGTCGGGTATTGAAGAAGCATTTGCGAATATCGGTGCAACAGCTGAAAACATTGATTTAGTCGTTGTAACAGATGGAGAAGGCATACTTGGAATTGGTGACTGGGGTGTTGGTGGTATAAACATCGCAATCGGGAAATTAGCTGTTTATACGGCCGCAGTTGGTATCGATCCTAGCCGTGTATTACCGGTAATTTTAGATGTGGGTACAAATCGTGAGGAACTATTAAACAATCCATTTTATATTGGAAATCGTCACCCTCGTATAACTGGTGAAGCTTACGATGAATTTATTGATACATTTGTACAAGCAGTGAATAAACAATTCCCGAAAGCACTTTTACATTGGGAAGACTTTAGCTCTCGAAATGCACGAAAAATTTTAGATAAATATCGTCATGATATTTGTACATTTAATGATGATATTCAAGGTACAGGTGCAGTTTCACTTGCTGCTGTGTTATCGGCAGTGAAAGTTTCGGGTGTACCTTTAAGTGAACACCGCGTTGTTGTGTTTGGTGCTGGTACGGCTGGAATCGGTATCGCAGATCAAGTTAGAGATGCAATGGTCCGCGTTGGCGTATCAGAAGAAGAATCATATAAGCGTTTCTGGTGTATTGATCGTAACGGGTTAGTTACAGATAATATGGAAGATCTTCTTGATTTCCAAATTCCATATGCAAGAAAAGAAGCGGAAGTAAGTGAGTGGAAACAAAATGATGTGATCGGACTTGCTGAAGTTGTGAAGCATGTAAAACCGACAATTTTAATCGGTACATCAACTGTTGCAGGAGCATTCAAAGAAGAGATTATTAAAGAAATGGCTTCTCACGTAGAAAGACCAATTATTTTACCGATGTCGAATCCGACGCCACTTGCTGAAGCAAAACCAGCTGATTTAATCGAGTGGACAGAAGGAAGAGCATTAGTTGCAACAGGAAGTCCATTTGAACCAGTTACATACAACGGTGTAACGTATGTGATTGGACAATCAAATAACGCACTTATTTTCCCAGGTCTTGGTCTTGGAACAATTGTTGTACGTGCAAGCGTCATGACGGATGGAATGTTCGCAGCAGCTGCTGAAGCAGTTGCAAGCATGGTAGACACAAGTCAGCCAGGAGCACCTATTTTGCCAGAGGTTGAAGAGTTACGTAATATCTCGGAAATGGTTGCAATTGAAGTAGCGAAAGTTGCCGTTGCAGAAGGTGTTGCTAGAGAGAACTTAAGTGATAACGATATTAAGATTGTAGTGAAAGAAGCAATCTGGGAACCAGAGTATCGCCAAATAAAAGCGGTAGAAAAGGTTAGAATATAGAAATAAAGCCCGTTTATAAAAATAAGCGGGCTTTCACTTTTATTACCGAAAAAAGTATAGGAAGTGGCACCTTTGAATTGGAATCAATTATGGAAGAAAGATATATCCCTTTTAATTATATTAATGGTTGTTGTTCCGATTGCTGGAGAGCTTAATTTTCATCCTTTTAACGATACGTTTCGCGTTAGCTTTGGGACACCGCTTTTCTTCTTTTTATTATTATTTTTAAGAAGAATACCAGCAGCGGCTGCAGGTATTCTTGTCGGTATATGTGTCGTTTTATTCCGTGTATGCCTTGATTGGATCATGCAAGGTTCATTTCATATGACAGAATCATTTTATTTGCGCTATCCTGTGTTCTTTTATTATTTTATTTATGGAAGTCTTTTTTCACTTTGTAGGGTGAATAAGTTTCATCAGAAACCAATCGTTATTGGGTGCCTTGGAATTACAATTGAAATTATCGCAAGTATGTCAGAACTTGCGATTTATCATATGGTAGTACTCGGTACAACAATAACAGTTTCTGAAGTGAATAAATTAATTATTATTGCTATTTTTCGTAGTTTCTTTGCACTTGGCTTTTTAAATATGATGATTTTATATGAAACGAAATTAAAAGAGTCACAAGTCCGAAAAGAAAATGAAAAAATGTTCATGCACCTTTCAAATTTATATGTAGAATCTGTTCACTTGAAAAAAACGTTACAAAATGCAGAATTGATTACACAAGAAGCATATCAACTATATCGAAATTTACAGACAGACGATGATTCCAGTAGTAAAACAGCATTGAAAATAGCAGGAGAAGTGCACGAAATAAAAAAGGATAATCAAAGGATTTTTGCAGGATTATCTAAACTGTTATTAGATAAAAATGTGACTGAGTATGTAGAAGGACATGAGCTTACAGAAATGATCGTAAGAATAAATGAGAAATATGCTGAAATGCTAGGGAAAGATATACGTTTTTCAAAACATATAGAAGGTGAACACGCTGCATATCACGTGTATACAGTGCTATCAATCTTTAATAACTTAGTTGCCAATGCAGTGGAAGCAATTGAAGATAGAGGTCTCATTCGTATTAAGTTATATAAACGAGAGCAACATGTAATCTTTGAAGTAATTGACGATGGCCCTGGTATTGCACAAAAGTATAAGAAATTAGTATTTAAGCCAGGGTTTACTTCCAAGTATGATCAAACAGGAACCCCGTCAACAGGTATTGGACTTTCTTACATACACGAAATGGTAACAGAGCTCGGCGGAGAAGTAAGGTTAGAAGACAATGAAACTGAAAAAGGGTGTAAGTTTATCGTTTGTTTACCGGAGTGCAGTTTAAAGCGGGAAGGGGAATAGGTTTGTTTTATTATATTGTAGATGATGATGAAGTTTTCCGTTCAATGCTTTCGCAAATTATTGAGGATGGCGATCTTGGGGAAGTAATTGGAGAATCGGAAGATGGAGCGTTTATTGAAGCAGAACAGCTAAATTATAAAAAAGTAGATATTTTATTTATTGATTTACTAATGCCGATGAGAGACGGCATTGAAACAGTTCGTCATATAGCGTCTTCATTTACTGGGAAAATTATTATGATTTCCCAAGTTGAATCGAAACAGCTCATTGGTGAGGCGTATACACTTGGTGTGGAATATTATATTACAAAACCACTAAATAAAATAGAAGTAGTATCTGTTGTACGAAAAGTGATGGAGCGTATTCGTTTGGAACGTTCTATACATGACATTCAAAAATCATTAAATAATGTGTTTCAGTGGGAAAAGCCGCCAATGCGTAGTGAAACAGTACAAGAAGGAAAAAAGATATCAGATTCAGGACGCTTCTTACTAGCAGAGCTTGGTATTGCGGGAGAGAACGGAAGTAAAGATTTACTTAGTATGCTGGAATATTTATACGGACAAGAAAAGGCGCAAACATTTGAATTTGGCTTTCCTGCGTTAAAAGATATTTTTCACTATATTACGATAAAAAAATTAGGGGATGAAGCTTTACATACGGATATTGATAAAGAGAAAAAAGCATCTGAACAAAGAGTGCGCAGAGCAATTTATCAATCATTGAATCATTTAGCCTCCCTCGGACTAACAGACTTTTCAAATCCAAAATTTGAAAGCTATGCTCCGAAGTTTTTTGATTTCACTGTAGTTAGAAAACGGATGACAGAAATGACAAAGGATGAAGTAGCAACTTCTGGCCATATACGAATTAATACGAAAAAATTTATTCAAGTGTTATATTTTGAGGCGAAACGGTTGATGGAGATAGAGTGAAGAAGGTGCTTATAAATAAGCATCTTTTTTTGTTCAATCAATATTTTATATTTTCTCGTAGAGCATGTAAAATGTTAAGTAAGAGAAAATGGTTTTACATTAAGGAAGTGTCAAAACAATGAGTTTTACATTAAATAAATCGATTATAAAAGAAGTATGCGGAGAGACCTCATATAAAAGAGGCGAAGCTTATTATAAAGCAAATAAAGTAATCGTGAATCATTATGATGAAACGAAAGAAATTTGTGAGGCGACGGTAAAAGGGAATGAGGATTTTCATGTTACAGTAGAAAAAGCTAAAAAAGGTGATGTAGTTGCGAGATGTAGTTGTCCTTCATTAGCGTCTTTTCAAACGTATTGTCAACATGTTGCAGCCGTACTAATACAAATAAATTATAACCAGCAAACGGGCGGCATGTCCGAAAATATGAGCGGAAATGATCAATTAACGAGCGGGATGTTTCAGTTGTTTGCAGATAAACCACTTAGGCCAAAAAGTAAACAACACCGTTTTGATACACGTGAAATATTAGATGTGGCTTTTATATGTTCACCAGTGGATACGAAAAGTGGTGGGGCCCTTCTTGGAATTCAGTTAAAACTTGCGCAAACATATTTTATAAAGCATATTAGAGAATTTCTTTCTAAAGTGGAGAAAAGAGAGACTTTTCATTGTTCTAATGAATTTACATACACACCAGATGTACATAGCTTCAGGCAAGAAACAGATGCGGTTATTCAGAAGCTTATTAAAATGTATCATAATGAAAAAATGTATGAAGATGCGTTAGAAGTACATGCGAAACAAGATGAAAGTATGATATTCATACCGCCAGCTTCGTGGAAAGATATGCTCTCTTCACTTTCTAAAATTGAGTATGTACAGCTGAAACAAAATGAACAACAGTTTCAGGGCTTACAAATTTCAAACGGTTTATTGCCATTACATTTTGAGTTTACGAAAGGAAATAATGGTGGATTCACACTTCATATAGACGGCCTAAATCGTGTTCAAGTGATGGAAATGTATAACAACGCTCTTTACGATGGGAAATTATATCATTTACCTATGGAAGATTGTATGCGACTTATTGAATTGCAAAAGATGATGAGTCGCTCAAATAGCAATCAGTTTTATATTCCTGAAAGTAAGATGGAACATTTTGTAGCGAAAGTTGTGCCAGGATTAATGAAACTGGGAACCGTACGCATTGATGAAGTAATATCAGATCGTGTTGAAACGCCGTCGCTAAAAGCAAAACTGTATTTAGATCGAGTGAAAAATCGTTTGTTAGCAGGTCTTGAATTTCATTATGGAAACGTCATGATCAATCCGTTAGAAGAAGACGGACAGCCGTCTGTTTTTAATCGTGATGAGAAAAAGGAAAAAGAGATTTTAGACATTATGAGTGAAAGTGCCTTCGCGAAAACAGAAGGTGGTTACTTTATGCATAATGAAGAGGCTGAGTATAACTTTTTATATCACGTCGTTCCGTCGTTAAAAGGCTTAGTTGATATTTATGCGACGACAGCAATTAAATTACGTATTCATAAAGGGGATACAGCACCACTTATTAGAGTGAGAAGAAAAGAAAGAATTGATTGGTTATCATTTCGTTTTGATATAAAAGGAATACCGGAAGCAGAAATTAAAGGTGTATTAGTGGCTCTGGAAGAGAAACGCAAATATTACCGATTAGCGAATGGTTCTTTATTATCACTAGAGAGCAAAGAATTTAATGAAATTAATCAGTTTGTAAAAGAATCGGGTATTCGGAAAGAGTTTTTACACGGAGAAGAAGTGAACGTTCCGCTTATCCGGAGTGTAAAATGGATGAACGGATTTCACGAAGGTAATGTTTTAAGTTTAGATGAGTCTGTTCAAGATTTAGTAGAAAGCATTCAAAATCCGAAAAAATTAAAGTTTACAGTGCCGCAAACTTTAAATGCTGTAATGAGAGAGTATCAAGTATACGGATTTGAGTGGATGAAAACACTCGCCTATTACCGTTTTGGTGGTATTTTAGCAGATGATATGGGACTTGGAAAAACGCTGCAAAGTATTGCTTACATAGATTCTGTGTTGCCTGAAATTCGAGAAAAGAAACTACCTATATTAGTCGTTTCACCGTCCTCTCTCGTTTACAATTGGTTTAGTGAATTGAAAAAATTCGCCCCGCATATTAGAGCGGTTATTGCAGATGGAAATCAAACAGAGCGGCGAAAAATATTAAAAGACATAGTGGAATTTGATGTCGTAATTACGTCATATCCATTACTGAGAAGAGATATAAGATCGTATGCGAGGCCGTTTCATACACTGTTTCTTGATGAAGCACAGGCGTTTAAAAATCCTACAACCCAAACTGCAAAAGCAGTGAAAACAATTCAAGCTGAATTTCGTTTCGGGCTAACGGGAACGCCAGTAGAAAATTCATTAGAAGAGCTATGGTCTATCTTCCATGTTGTATTTCCAGAATTATTACCAGGAAGAAAAGAATTCGGTGATTTAAGGCGCGAAGATATAGCGAAGCGCGTAAAACCTTTCGTATTAAGACGATTAAAAGAAGACGTATTACAGGAGCTTCCAGATAAAATAGAGCACTTACAGTCATCGGAGTTATTACCAGATCAAAAGAGACTTTATGCTGCTTATTTAGCGAAATTAAGGGAAGAAACGTTAAAACATTTAGATAAAGATACGTTACGTAAAAATAAAATTAGAATTTTAGCTGGCTTAACAAGACTGCGCCAAATCTGTAATCATCCGGCTTTATTCGTTGATGATTATAAGGGTAGTTCAGCTAAATTTGAACAACTATTAGAGATACTAGAGGAATGCAGAAGTACTGGTAAGAGAATTTTAATCTTTTCTCAATTTACGAAGATGCTGTCTATTATTGGTCGTGAGTTAAATCGTCAAGCGATTCCATACTTTTATTTAGACGGGAGTACACCATCACAAGAACGTGTAGAGCTATGTAATCGGTTTAACGAGGGGGAAGGGGATCTATTTCTCATTTCTTTAAAAGCTGGTGGTACGGGTCTTAACTTAACGGGTGCCGATACGGTTATATTATACGATTTATGGTGGAATCCAGCTGTTGAACAACAAGCAGCTGATAGAGCATATCGAATGGGACAAAAAAATACAGTACAAGTTATAAAATTAGTAGCCCACGGAACAATTGAGGAAAAAATGCATGAACTGCAAGAGAGTAAGAAAAATTTAATCGCTGAAGTGATTGAGCCAGGAGAAGAGAAATTATCATCAATCACGGAGGAAGAAATACGAGATATTTTAATGATTTAATATAAAAAGCTATGCTTTCACATGTATGAGAGCATAGCTTTTTTAGTGTAATAATTATAATTTGTTTTGAACAAAGTAAAGAGATAATACAGAATTTATTTTTTAGTCCCTTTACTTTTATATGGCTTGGCAGCTGCCTTTTTCTTTGCACTTGATTGCCAACGATTCCATCCTTTACTTCCTGTACCTTGCCCTACACCTTTTTTCGGTTTTGCTTTCGTTTTACTCATATGATCACTCCGTTATATAAAAATCTTATTTGATAATAGTCAATGATTTAGAACATACTCTTTATAAATGACTATGATTGCTTTAAGTAAAAATAAACTGCTTGAATGTTATAGTATAACACGAATTTGCAAGTAAACTGAAAGGAATTACAAAGAAAATGAAAATAATACGAAATACTGCGGATTCTATATTTCGAACGATTACATTACTTGTTGTGTATATGTTAGTTTCGGTTAGTGAAACGTTTTTTGGATTGACAAGACAAAAGAAGTGAAGACGTTATATTGAAAACAATCAATAAAGCCGTAAAATAAAGAATTGAAAAATATTTTTAAAATTTTGTTGACTTTCTTTATTTTTTGTATAGAATAATCATTAATAAAATGTTTCAGAGATGTGACAACAAAACGACTATGAAAGGACGAGTAGTAGTAGGAAGTAGTTTAAGCGAGTCAGGGGTGGTGTGAGCCTGATACGAAGCCTATTATGAAGAACCTCCTGGAGTTGCTAACCGAAATCCTTTACAGGAAAGTAGACTTAGCCGGGAACTTCGCCGTTACAAGAAGAACAGTATCGAGATATTTCATCTCCGTATTGTATAAGTGAGCAACCTCTGTTGCTAATTTGGGTGGTACCGCGGAACCAAAGTCTTTCGTCCCAGTTTTTTGGGAAAGAAGGGCTTTTTTTGTTGGCTTCTTTTCACAACATCCAAACATTTTAGGAGGAAACCACCATGTATCAATCATTAATGACAGTAAGAGAGACTCAAATCGCAATTAAGGAAGTTAAAACATTTTTCGAGGATCAATTAGCAAAACGCCTTGAACTATTCCGCGTATCTGCACCATTATTCGTAACGAAAAAATCAGGATTAAACGATCATTTAAACGGTGTAGAACGTCCAATTGAATTTGATATGTTACATTCAGGAGAAGAATTAGAAATTGTTCACTCACTAGCGAAGTGGAAAAGATTCGCATTACATGAATACGGATATGAAGCTGGTGAAGGTTTATATACAAACATGAACGCGATACGTCGTGATGAAGAACTTGATGCAACACATTCCATTTACGTTGACCAATGGGATTGGGAAAAAATCGTTCAAAAAGAATGGCGTACTGTAGATTACTTGCAAGAAACAGTACAAACAATTTATGGAATATTCAAAGATTTAGAAGACCACTTATTTGAAAAGTATCCGTTCCTTGGAAAGTATTTACCAGAAGAAATTGTTTTCATCACTTCCCAAGAACTAGAAGATAAATATCCAGAATTAACACCGAAAGATCGTGAACATGCAATTGCGAAAGAACACGGTGCAGTCTTCATTATCGGAATTGGTGATGCACTTCGTTCAGGTGAAAAGCATGATGGACGCGCAGCTGATTATGATGATTGGAAATTAAACGGTGACATTTTATTCTGGCACCCAGTATTACAATCTTCATTCGAATTATCATCAATGGGAATTCGTGTTGATAGTAAATCACTTGATGAGCAGTTAACGAAAACAGGTGAAGACTTCAAACGTGAGTACGATTTCCATAAAGGTATTTTAGAAGACGTACTACCGTTAACAATTGGCGGTGGTATTGGACAATCAAGAATGTGCATGTACTTCTTACGTAAAGCACATATTGGTGAAGTTCAATCTTCTGTATGGCCTGACGATTTACGTGAAGCTTGCAAGAAAGAAAACATTCATCTGTTTTAATAGAAGGGAGAGAGAATAACTCAAAGAGTTATTCTCTCTTTTTCATTGTGTAAACGAATGGTTTACAGTGAGTTTTACTAATGGTTTCTTTCTTTTTTGGATCCTTTTATGTAATAATTTGTTAAAGGAGGGGACGTTATGAGCTTAGGACAACAACTTAAAAGATTACGAGAGTCAAAAGGGTTTTCACAGGAAGATGTTGCTAAGAAAATTGGTGTAACGCGGCAAGCGGTATATAAGTGGGAAAATGATAAAAGTTGCCCTGATATTGAAAATTTGATCTTATTGAGTGAAATGTATAATGTTACGCTCGATGAGCTAATAAAAGGGAACCAAAATTTAAAAGAGAAAATACATATTGATGAAGATTTTGAGAAAGAGAATGAATTTGGTTTCTACATTGGATGTGGTTTGCTAATTGTGAGTGCTTTCCTTGATTATGAAGGAATGCAAGAGATTTTATTAGGAATTGCACTATTCATGATGGTTTTTTACTCTGACGTGAAGAAAGTTATTTTGAATGAGTTCAGATCATTTTTTAAAAGAAAAGATATATATGATAAGAAGTGAGAAGAGTCCGTTATATTTCCTAGGAAAGAGTATAACAAGTAATTGAATTGTTTTATAATGATTTCGGGATGTTGATAGTATGTTAAAAAGCTCAAACAAGTATAACCCCGTTCTAAAGCTAGGACGGGGTTCAAAATCTAAGTTTTATTAAGCGTAAAGTTCTTTCAAGTATTTTTACTTCGGCAAAGACTTCATATAAAACATTACTTATTTGTTACCGAGTTCTTCCGCCAAACCGATTAAAATACCTTCGGTTCCACGAATGTAGCAGAGTCGATATGAGTCCTCGTACTGAACTACTTCGCCAACGAGCTGAGCACCATGCTTTGTAAGTCTCGATACCATTTCGTCAATGTCTTCAACGGTGAACATGACGCGCAAATAACCGAGGGCATTTACAGGAGCTGTCCGGTGATCTGCTATAGTAGGTGGGGTGAGAAATCGCGAAAGTTCAATTCGGCTATGGCCATCTGGCGTAACCATCATAGCAATCTCTACGCGCTGAGAACCGAGTCCTGTTACGCGACCAGCCCATTCACCTTCGACAGTAGCTCGCCCTTCGAGTTTTAGTCCAATCTCCTCGAAGAAAGAGATTGCGTTATCAAGGGATTCTACAACGATGCTGACATTGTCCATTCTTAGTAATCTGTTGTTTGCCATAGTCTTTATCTCCTTATATGTATAATTTTATTAGTTAATTCTCCTCATAATTATACTAAAATCTCTTCTAAACAAAAAACACCTTGTCACAGTGTAGGAAAATGTGACAAGGTGTTTTCGGGTATAGTATAAAACATTTTGTTAACGAACAACACTTTTTAAACCCTCTACTATTGAAATATGCGCGAACTTTATTTCGAGAATGCTATCATTTTAAGAATTCAATAATGTAGTTTCTATTCGATAATATAACTTCGACTTGCCCGCAAAATATTCCGACCCTATTGCTATTAATATAGGAAGGAAATAGATTTATATAATTTATTTTAAGTTTTACTGGTGGAAATTAACTCATCTGCACTAAAGGCTCAATTTTCGCCATAAATGATTGATGAAGCGCCTCGACACCTATTACTAAATGAAGGCGGTCAATAACGACAGACACTTTAATTTCTGATGTACTTACCATTTTAATATGAATATCTTCTTCTTTTAAAGTAGTGAACATATTTGCAGCAACACCTGGATTAGAGACCATACCAGATCCTACAATGGATACTTTTGCTAAATGATTTTCATATTCTACAGATTCATAGTGAAGTGTTTCTTGATTTTGTTCCAATACCTCTAATGTTTCTTTTAAATCATTAGAATGGATTGAGAAGGAGAGGTGAACAGTTCCTTCATTTGTAATACTTTGAATGATGATATCTACATTAATATGTGCCGCTGCTAATGTAGAGAAAACTGTTGAAAGTGCACCTTGTTCTAATCCTTTCATTGTGACGCGTGTAATATTATCTTCAAATGCAATACCTTTAACGATTGATTGTTGTTCCATGTTACATTCTCCTTTTACAATTGTTCCGTTTTCTCGTTCCATACTTGAGCGAACTTCTAACATGACATTGTGATTTTTAGCAAACTCAACAGCACGCGGATGTAATACACCAGCACCGAGATTTGCAAGTTCCAACATTTCATCATAAGAAATTTCATCTAATTTATAAGCATTTTTTACAACTCGTGGGTCCGTCGAATAAACACCGGTCACATCCGTGTAAATATCACATTTTTTTGCTTTCAGTGCAGCAGCTAATGCAACAGCAGTTGTATCAGAACCACCGCGGCCAAGTGTTGTAATTTCATGCTTTTCACTAACTCCTTGGAAGCCAGCTACAATAACAATCGTGCCTTCAGTAAGATAAGACTGAATTCGATCAGTATTAATTTCAGTAATCCGTGCACTACTATGTACAGATTCTGTCGTAATACCAGCTTGCCATCCAGTTAATGAAGTCGCGTTATAGCCTTTTGCTTGTAGTGCCATCGTTAATAATGAAATAGTCACTTGCTCTCCTGTTGATAGAAGCATATCCATTTCGCGTTTACTCGGATTTTCTGAAATCGCGTTAGCAAGTGCTACGAGTTCATCTGTGCTTTTTCCCATTGCTGAAACGACAGAGACGATGCTATGTCCTCGTTCATATTCTTCAATAATTAAATTTGCTACATGTTGAATGCGCTCAACGCTTCCAACAGAAGTGCCACCAAATTTTTGTACAATCGTTTCCATTACGAATTCCTTCTTTCATCCATTTTTAAGAATAGATTAGGACATATATAGATCCCAATATTCCTGTAGTTACCAGAGAAAAAACAAAAAACACCATCTCAAATAAGTGAGGATGGTGCTGTTACAGGAAAAGGGAAACAGAAAACGGAGCTAATAAAAAAACCGCCAAAAAAGGAATACCATAAAAATGATATCTCTTTTTTGTAGATAGCTCTTCATACATACACGTCTGTACATATGACAGTTCTGTTTCTATTCGAAAACAGCCCCAATCGATAAATGCAGAGAAATGTATCGATTTCGGCAATACTTCCTTTCATCTAATTTCATAGACATCTCTGTGTCTCCATTAGAATACTCATAAGTATCGCAACCTCTATCTCACGTTTTAGGCGAGAGTGTTTGATTTATGAAGTTGTTGGTAACATTTGTTTTATAATAATTTAAATTTTTCGGGGAATCAAGTGTTTTATATATATTTTAAAAATTCTTTCTGTTTCTGAGAAAGTTTGTGAAAAATGTAGCAAAATAAATTCATTGCATGTACATTAAAATTATAGTGCATTGGAGGTGGAAGAATGAAGGGGAAAAAGCCTATTTATGTTTCGGCAGAAATGAACACAACAATGGAGAAATTATGGGAATACACGCAAGAACCACATATACATACAGAATGGGATGCTCGTTTTACTGAAATTTCGTATTTAGAGAAAAAAGAAGGAGAACCGCAGAAGTTTTTATATAAAACAAAGATTGGATTTGGACTTGAAATAGCTGGTGAAGGGGAATCGATAGCTGAAATAAGAAAAGAAACGGGTGAAAGAATTTCTTCTTTAAAATTTTGGACGGATAATAAATTATCACTTATTCAAATAGGGCGTGGTTATTGGAAGTATACACCGCGTGAAGAACACATTTATTTTGAGACACAATATGATTATGATACGAGGTTTGGTCGTATAGGAAATGTAATAGATTTCTATATGTTTCGGCCTTTATTAGGCTGGGCGACTGCTTGGAGTTTTGATGCGTTAAAATTATGGATAGAAAAGGGACTTCATCCTAAGTTACTAATTAGAAGAACAATGACATATTGGCTCGTATGTTTTTTATTTGCATTTGTATGGATGTATCAAGGAATAGTACCGAAACTAGTGTTTACTCATTCAGAAGAAGTAAAAATGCTATCTGTGATAATTGGTTCAACTGAACATAGTATTTTTGTACTTAAAATAATTGGATTGTTAGAAATTATTTTTGGTATCATATGGCTGTTGCCATTTCCAAAACGAAAAGTATTTATCGTACATATTTTTATGTTAATAGCCTTAACGATAGCGGCAGGGATTACGAATATTGCAAGTTTTACAGAGCCGTTTAATCCAATTACATTAAACGTTCTAATCATGGGATTATCAATTGTCGGTTATATAAATAGCACGAACTTGCCAAGCTCAAAAAATTGCAAGAGGAAGAGAAAGGGATAATGTATGGCTAATATGTATGAAAGACTATTAGGGGATTCTTATAAAAAACTACATCCAAAATTACAGAAACGCTATGAAATTACAGAAGAAAATAATTTTACTGGAGAAGGAAAGATGGATGAGATTTATGGTGGTTCTTTTTTCGTAAAATTCATATTAAAAATTGCATCAAAGTTCCGTATGTTTTTCTCTGAGCGGGGGAAGGAAGTGCCATTTACAATACATAATACCGCTGAGCGGGATGAACATGGACATGAACTTGTGCGGTGGAATCGTACTTTTTATTTTCACAATAAGAAAAGATATTTTAACGCCGTTATGCAGTTGGATGAAGAGAATAATGAAATTGTAGATTGTTTTGGTGAACCACACATACTTGTTTCTACATTGAATTTTCATATTGATGAGGTGGGGGCAATGCATATTTCCTCAAAGAAACAATGGTTTTACATGTTTGGCAGAAAAGTCCCGTTACCTAGATTCTTATACGGAGAGGCCAACATTGTAGAAAGTTATGATGAAACACGACAATGCTTTCGAATTCATGTACAAGTACGCAATCCGTTAATCGGTTCATTATTTTCATATAAGGGAACATTTGTGGAGAGGAAATAAATGATATGAAAAATATAATAGTTGGGCTTGCTTGTTATATTGTTTTTCTAATATGTGAGTGGACAAATGTAAACCCAGTTGAAGCAATTATTTTATTATCTATTTTGTTATTTATACCGATGTCATTTTGCATTCTTGATAAAAAGACAAGAAGTGGATCATATGTATCCTTTTATAAACTAGTATCGCTTTTATATCCAATCGCAGCAATTAGTGCAATGTTAGCTTTCGTAACAAATCACTATTTCTTTGCATTACTTTGGTTTGTATATACAGGAATCGTTGCGTTATTCGGTGTAAGTAGAGTGCTAGAAAGAGGATGGAAACCGTTAGAGGAGACAGCTATCGATAGTGCGTTTATGTATTTGTTTTTAGGTGGTTTCTGGTTTTTTGCTTCTGTAGCAAAGCTTTCCATTATGCACTTTAGTTCCGACATTGTTTTGCTTACAGCTGCACACTTTCATTATTCGGCATTTCTATTGCCGTTATCAGCGGGTTTAATTGGTAGGAAAAGAGAAAAGAGAAGTAAAGTATATGATGCTATTATGTTTATCATCGTCATTTCACCTATGACAGTTGCAATAGGAATTACGTACTCAAGGATATTTGAATTTTTTGCAGTGTTCCTATATTTATGTGCGATTTATGGTTATGGGATGTATGTTTGGCGTACGAAATTTAATGCTATTAGTGCAAAGGTTCTTCTGATCATATCGTCTAGTACACTCATGGTAACAATTATGTTTTCGCTTATATATTCATATGGGAATTTGAAACATGTAATGACGATTACAATTGCTCAAATGGTTTGGATTCACGGTGTTGTCAATGGAATTGGAGTAGCGTTACCCGCATTTGTCGGCTGGATGATTGAAAAGACTGCTCCGAATTATAAATATTACGGGAAACCAATGAGCAGGTTAAGAGGAAATACGACAGTTGGTGAAGCATTTTTACATAACAGAAGTTTAATAGATAGCAAGGAATACAAAGGTTTAGTTGATAATATGAACGATTTTCATAGTGAGGGATTTGACATGGCAAAGATTCCTTTAAGTATTACTCGTTTTTATGAAAATACAAAAGAGTATGAGTTACAATCGCATATTAAGTGGGCTCGTTGGTTTCGTCCGGTTGCATTTTGCTATGAGAAAATGAGTAAGCGTGTAGGACAAATACATTTAGGAATGGGCGGTAAGTGGGAAACGATGCATGGCTCTATCGTTGGGATAATAGATGAGAAAGATGGAAGGGAGAATGTAAGGGCTTGGCTAAGAAAAAATGAAGCAGGAGAATCTATTTTTGTAGCTCTTTACTCAAAGCACACATATAAGAGCGAGACATATATGAATATTGCATTACCTTTACCATATTCGAATATGACGGGGGTTTTAAAATTATGTAATAAGAGTAATGATTTAATCATTACTAGTAAGCTGAGAAGAAACGGTAAAGGAGATGAGGGGATTTATTTACATACTCGTTTCTTTACAATTCGTTTACCGTTAGCAGAGACTTTTATTATAAAAGAGAACACGAATCACATATTAAAAGCTAACCATAGAATGTGGATATTTGGAGTTAAGTTTTTAGAAATTGATTATGAGATTAAGAAAATAGAAGGAAAGTAAAAAAAGCTTGGAGAGATACCAAGCTTTTTTACGTATGCGTAATTGTCATAGCAACTTGTTTATCTAAGTCCCGATCCCAAACACGTTGAATTTCAAACGTACCTTTTTCAAAAAATAATGGGAATCTCTCTTTAAACCAATTTTGCATAGGAAGATTTAGAGCCTCATCAATTGGCACCCATAATAATTCGCCCTCAGGAGGGTTTATAAGAAGTTCACCATCAAACGAATCTGTCCAATAATTGAATACCATATATCGAACATTTTCTTTCGGATTTACATATTCGTCTAACCCCTTGAAAATTAAATTAGAAACGTGAAGTCCAGTTTCCTCTTTCGATTCTCGTATAGCAGCTTGAACGATACTTTCTGGGAAATCTACTTTTCCGCCAGGAGCGATGTAACCAGGGAAGCCTAGATGATCGGGGCGCTGTATTAGCAATATTTTGTTATTACGCTGAATCATACACATTGTATACATACGGTGCTCTATATCTTTCCAATTGTTGCTCATACGAATCTCTCCTCTTATAAAATCTTATAGTTTTTAACTATAGTTATATATGACAAAAAATACAATAATAATACAAAATTATACAAATTCCAATTGACTATTACTAATTTTCAGAACTATAATTAGTCTGTTACATAAATACATTGTACTTGAGAGGGGAATATATTCTATGAAAAATAGAATAATCGCAGCAGGATTAATCGCAGCTAGTATATTATCTTATTCATCTAGTAGTTTCGCACAAACAAAAAAATTTCCAGATGTCCCAGCTAAACATTGGGCAGAAGATTCTATTTACTATTTAGTAGAGAAAGGTGCAGTTACAGGTAACGATAAAGGAATGTTCGAGCCTGGAAAAGAAATTACTCGTGCCGAAGCAGCTACAATGATGGCTCGAATATTAAACTTAAGAATCGATACAAATGCTAAACCATCTTACGCTGATTCTCAAAAACATTGGGCTACTCCAATCATCGCAGCTGTAGAAAAAGCTGGCGTTGTTAAAGGTACAGGCAATGGATTCGAGCCAGACGGGAAAATCGACCGTGTTTCAATGGCATCTCTTCTTGTAGAAGCTTACAAATTAGAGTCTAAAGTAAACGGTACTCCAGAAACTAAATTCAAAGATTTAGAAACACTAAACTGGGGTAAAGAAAAAGCGAACATCCTAGTTGAATTAGGCATCTCTCTTGGTACTGGTGAGAAGTGGGAGCCTAAGAAAACTGTAACGAAAGCAGAAGCAGCACAGTTTATTGCAAAGGCTGATTCACTTAAAATAGGCAATCCTTTAGTAGAACAGATGATTATTATTGATCCAGGTCATGGAGGAACAGATCCTGGGAAAGCAACACAAGGATTACATGAGAGTGATATTGTATTAGATACATCTAAAAGATTACAAAGTTTAATAGAGAAACATACTCCATTCCGCGTGATGTTAACACGTGAAACAGATATTCGTCTTGGTGAAAAACAAGGAGAAGACCTTAAAAATCGTGTGGATTTCGCGAAAGAACATAATGGAGATATTTTTGTAAGTATCCATGCAAATGCTTCTCAAAAACATGATGGACATGGAACAGAAACTTTTTATTATAAAGGATCTGAAAAGAAAGAATTAACTGAGCGTGAAAAAGATAGTTATATGTTAGCTGATAAAATACAAAAGCGATTAGTTAAAGCTCTAGATACAAGAGATCGTGGTGTGAAACCAGAAGACTTTTATGTACTAAGAGAAAATGAGATGCCAGCAGTACTAACGGAGCTAGCATTTTTAGATAACAGCGCGGATTATGAGAAGTTAGCTTCAGAATCTGGAAGACAAATAGCTGCTGAGGCAATTTATGCGGGTATTTTAGATTATTATGAGTGGAAAGGTTTTGATGCTTCAAAATCTCGTTTAACGAAATAACAATGTTGATTGTTAAGTCCATCGTCTATATAGAGGTGGGCTTTTTATGTAAGTTTTTGTAATTTTATATCGAAATAGAAAGATATATCGTATTATGCTGATTATGAATAAAATAATGGTAGATTAGTTTATTTTTATCACGTATACTTTTACTGTTGACTAATTAAGAGTTTGTTAGTTTAATAGGGAAAATTATACGATAAAGGGAGGCAAGTTAACACGGTATAAGCATATAGAAAACGTGTTAAACAATTTATGAAAAAAGTTATTTCTAATGTGTTAGCAGTGACAGTCGCACTTCAAGTAGTACTGGCTCCAGCAACTTCGTTTGCATCTACAAAAGAATTTCCAGACGTTCCGAAAAATCATTGGGCACTTGAAGCGATTACTGATTTAACGTCAAAAGGGGTTATTGCAGGTTACGATAATGGTAAATTTGGCTTTGGAGATGTTGTAACTCGTGAGCAAGTAGCAGCATTAATGTATCGCGCATTAAAACCAGAATTAAAAAGCGATTATAAAAATCCATACTCTGATATTAGCGCAGGAACGACGATGTTCCCAAAAGAAATTTTGGCATTAACAGATATGGGGATTTTCATAGGTGATGGTAAAGGGACGTTTAGACCGAAAGAATCATTAACTCGTGCTGAAATGTCTGTTATTTTGCAAAGAGCATTTAAATTAGAAGTAAAAGCACCACATACATTTAATGATATAGATGCAACACACTGGTGGGCAAAAGAAGCAATTAGTGCATTGCAATCCAATGGTGTATCGGTAGGAAATGGACTTGGAGGATTTGATCCATCAGGTATATTAACACGTGAAAGCTATGCGCAATTATTATATAAAGCGATGAAAATTAAAAATGATGTTCCTGTTGAACAGCCATCGTATATTAATCTAGACGTAACTTTGCCATCTAACGTAACGGCACTAGAGATTGATAATTTCATTAAAAAATCTCATTCGGATAGTCCACTTATTGGAACTGGTAAAGATTTTATTCAAGCACAAAATGAGTATGGTGTGAGCGCACTATATTTAGCTGCACATGCAATCTTAGAATCAGCGTACGGTAAATCAGAAATTGCATATCGTAAACATAATTTATTTGGCTTAAGAGCATATGACCGTGACCCATTTGCATATGCAAAATATTTACCGTCATACAAGGAAAGTATTTCTTACAATGCTGATTATGTAAGGAAGAACTACTTAGAAGAAGGTGCTAATCATTTTAATGGTTACACATTACCTGCTATGAATGAAAAGTATGCAACAGATAAAGAATGGGCTGGCAAAATCGCTAATATTATGGAGCGTATTAAACCGTTTAACAAGAAAGATTATGAAAATGTAAAACGATTACCGAAAAATCCTAATACATTAAATGTAGAGGCATTAGGAAAAGACATCCCATATAAAGATTATGCAAAAGATGCAACGGCTACGGTTCAATTAGTAGGTTCTTACTATCAAGTGCCATATCCATTTGGTTATACAATTAAGAGTGTACCAAATATTACACAAAATGAAGTTGGAAAATTAGAAAATGGTAAGAAAGTAACTGTATATCGTGAAGATCCAAACGGTTGGGTAGAATTTTCATTTGAAAATACTCAAGAAAAATATTGGACATTGAAGAAGAACTTAAAATTATAATATAAAAAAAGGTGTTTTCATTTATGAAAACACCTTTTTTATTTTTACCAATAATTTAACAGTTTCATATATAATTATAAGTATTAAAGATTGAATTTTCTGTTTTATATTTAGTGTTAACTTAATTTGAAAAGAGGAGAGAAGTATGCAAGGAGAAATACGAACAGAGAAACATGTAAGTTATGTCGGTAAATTGTTATTGCCAGTTAAAGCGTCACCACATTTTAAATTTTTATGGATTGGGCAATTACTTTCGACTTTAGGCAGTTCGATAACGATGGTTATTTTGCCAGTCGTTGTGTATTCATTAACTGGTTCAACAGTTGTAATGGGAATGACTATGGCAATGTATATGCTTCCTAATATTCTTGCGTTACCGTTTGCTGGATTAGTAGTAGATCGAATTGATCGAGTGAAATTAATGTTATTTACAGATATAATTCGCTGTATATTAATGCTTTTACTTGCGACACTTATATTTATGGACGTTTTAACAATTCCACTTCTATACGCACTCGTAGCATTATATGGGCTTATGGAAGGGATATTTCAGCCAGCATATGCGGCTGTAAGGGCGAAAGTATTTGTACCGGAAATTCGAAATGCAGCTAATGCATTAACGCAAATGAGTAATCAAGGTATACGACTAATTGGACCGGCTCTTGGAGGATTGATTGTGTCAGTTGCATCTGCTGGAATAGGATTTGGACTGGATGCAGTAACATATTTGCTATCATTTTTATGTTTAATATTTTTAAGAGAAATAAAGTTTAAAAAAGTAAAATCCATTGAAAAGAGACAAATCGATTACAAACAAGAGTTTATGGAAGGTGTTTTCGTTTTAAAAAATCATCCGTGGCTATGGATTACAATTTTAGTTTTTTCTTTCATCAATATTTGTTATGCAGGAATTATCGTCGTATTAATTCCATGGTTATTTAATGTTCATCATCATTTTGAAGCATACGTGTATGGATTAGGAATGGCATCTTCTGGTGTTGGAGCTGTAATTGCCGCGCTAATATTTGGCGGGAGGGAACGGTGGCATAAGCGGGGATTACTTGCCTATGGTGGTGTATTAATAAGTGGTTGTGCGCTTTTAATAATGCCGTTTATTGCTTGGGCACCTGCATTAATTGGATTAATGGCAATTGAAGGGTTCGGTATGATGATATTTGGACTCATTTGGGAAACAAGTTTACAAGAGCTTGTGCCAGAAGAAGCATTTGGAAGAGTGGCAAGCCTTGATATGCTAGGTTCATTTGCTTTATTGCCACTAGGTTATGTGGTTGTAGGATGGTTAGCTACTGTCATAGGTGGTGAGATAACGATTATAACACTAGCTATATTAGTACTTGTAACAATTGGAGTAGTATTATGTGTACCAAGTATTCGACGATTTGATTGATGATATAAGGGGAAGGAGAATAACTTATATGATTATAGAAAACTTGAACGATGTAGTAGTAAAGGAATTGGACAGCCAATACACTTTGCAGGAAAAGGTCTTTGAAGCAAAAAATTTCACAGTCTATATTGCTACCCATAGAGAAAATAAGCTAGCATATAACCAACTAGTATTAATAAAACATTTTTGTAACGAAAAGCCTTCCGTACATATTTGGCATAAGAAAATTAGCACCGATGCAACAAAACTGGATATCACAAAAGAAGTGACAGAAGCAATTCAATCTGGTTTTGTAAATGAAGAGTAAGCCCGAATCAAATTAGGGCTTACTCTTCATTAAATACAAATGTTTGTTTCATTTGTTTCCCTTCATTTACCGGATGACCGTTGTATGAGAAATTTTTTTCTTCCCAAGTAATGACGACTTTAAAATTATGGCTATTAAAGTCTAAAGGGAATACGATGTAGTCAGAGCTTGTCTGACTTTTAGAAACGTTGTTATGTAACGTAGTAGGATTAAAAATAGCTTTAGAGGTAGGAGTGTTATCAAGTATTTCCACTGATACATTTGATACATCATTACCGATGTTTTTTATGAGTAAACTATATGTATCATATCCCCCCTTTTTTGGCTGCGCTGCTTGCTTGTTTGCGTTATGAGATTTATCAATTTCGATATACCACTGTTTTGACTTTGATTCAATTGGTAGTGATTGAAATGTGTAAGCACTTGCTTGTATTGGTAGTGCGAAGCAGATTAGTGCAAAGAGAGAGAAAATTTTTCTTTTCATTTTTAGAGAGCTCCCATTCTGTAACGGATTTATTTATTAGTATCTTCTCTTTATGTGAGTATATACCATATAATGTAAGGTGATATTTATGACCCTCATGAATGTAATTTACATTTTAAATGCGAAAATTAACTGCTGTATTCTTTATGAAAACTGTGTAGAGATTTTTCTACACAGTTTTTTCTGATGAGAAAATTTTCCAATATTATGTTAAAATATCATTGTCATACAACAAGGGGGATTTGTTTTATGGAAAATGGATATCTTGCTAACGTAGATGTAACGAAAAGAATTGAATCGAAATCTAAGTACAATAAGAAACTTGAAAAATATCAAAGGCGCTTACTAGCATTGCAGCAAATAGTAAAAGAAGAAAAAATCGCAGTTATGCTCGTTATGGAAGGCTGGGATGCGGCTGGAAAAGGCGGAGCAATTAAGCGAGTGACGGAACATCTTGATCCGCGCGGGTTTCAAGTAAATCCAATCGGAGCACCAGCACCTCATGAAAAACGGTACCACTACTTGCAACGTTTCTGGCGAAAACTTCCTCAGTATGGGCAAATTACTATTTTTGATCGCTCATGGTACGGCCGCGTGTTAGTTGAGCGTGTTGAAGGTTTTGCTACAAAGGAGGAGTGGACGAGAGCGTATGATGAGGTTAATGATTTTGAAAAACTATTAACAGATGATCATTATATAATCGGGAAGTTCTTCTATCATATTAGTAAAGATGAACAATTAAAGAGGTTTAAAGATAGAGAGAAAAACCCTTTGAAAAGATGGAAAATTACAGACGAAGATTGGCGTAATCGTGAAAAGTGGGACGAGTATGTTGAAGCAATGGAAGACATGTTTGAAAAAACAAATAAGCCAAATGCGAAATGGCAAATTATCGCAAGTAACGATAAATTATACGCACGTTTGAAAACGTTGAAAGTTATTATTTCATTAATTGAGGATTACCTCTTAGAACATAATATAGAATTACCTTCGTATTATTATGAAATAAAAGATGGAAAGACAGAAGGCTTTGAAACTATTCAAGATGAAGTTGTAAAATAGTACAAAGCTTGTATATGAAATATAAAGTAGAGCCACCCTGTAATTTTAGATAATAAAATTACAGGGTGTTTTTATTTAGAAACATTTTACAATTAACGGAATGAGGTATATAATCAATAATCATATTAACATTGTTAATATGATTATTGATTATATACAGTATGGAGGTTTTATTTTGAAGGGAAGAGATGTTGTTTTAGGCTTGTTAATGGGAAAAGAAATGTCTGGTTATGATATTAAAATTGTGTTTGAAGACGTATTTACTCATTTCTTTGATGGGAGTTTTGGAATGATTTATCCAACGTTACGACAGTTGGAAAAAGAGGGGAAAATAAAGAAAGAGGTTATTATGCAAGAAGGGAAACCGAATAAGAAAATGTACTTTATTACAGATGAAGGGCGTGAAGAGTTTTATCAGTACATGCAAACAGATGTAGAGAAAGATGTTTTACGTTCAGATTTTTTAATGAGGATGTATTTCGGTAATTATAGCGATGACAAGGCAATAAAAAAATGGATTGCGGACGAAATTGAAAGGAAAGAAGCATATATTGCGGATCTTCGTTTGAAATATGAAAAGTGGAGAGAAGGTATTACTTTTGTTGAGGAAATTTCACTCGATGTAGGTATTGCATCGTATAGTGCTCAAGTAGAGACATTGAAAAGAAAACTAGAGCAACTAGAAGCAAAAGAACAAAATAAAATGGAAGAATAAAAAACACGTTCATAATAAATAAAGGGGTAGATGAACATGGAGCAATCAAAGGGTATTAATATTGTCTTTTTAATGTGCTTAGGTATATTTCTTTGTATGATTGATACGACAATTATGAATATAGCTTTACCAGCGATACAAACGAGTGTAAATACTTCACTAGAAAAGATGTCTTGGGTATTAAATGTTTATACAATGACAATAGCAGTACTCGCTATCCCGCTTGGACGGATAGCTGATATTTTTGGGAAAGCAAAGATGTATATTCTTGGTTTGATAATTTTTGGCGGCGGGTCAGTACTTTGTGCTTTTGCTAATACGGGCGATTTTCTTATCTTTTCTCGCTTTATACAAAGTGTAGGTGCGGCGATTTTATTTCCAACTAGTATGGTAATTGGTGTATCTGCAATGCCATTAGCTAAGAGGCATGTTGCACTTGCAATTTTAGGCGTAACACAAGGACTATCAGCTGCGATGGGACCAGTAATAGGTGGAATTATTACACAAAATTTCGGTTGGAGATGGGTGTTCTTCGTAAATGTTCCAATTTGTATTCTTGGAATCATTTTATGCTGCTTTATGCTACAAATAAAAAATGAAGAACGTATTATCTCAAAAATAGATTGGATAGGATTGCTATTAAGTAGCACAGCAATTTTTTCTTTTACTCTCATATTAGTAAAAGGCAATACATGGGGATGGCAAAGTAATATTGCTTTGTCTTGTTATGCAATTAGCACTATTTCTCTTATTCTATTTGTTTTAGTAGAACGAAAGATTCATAATCCAATGGTGAATTTAAAGTTATTTCAAGATCGAATGTTTGTCGGAGCGTCTATCGTTGTCATATTAAGTAATTTATTTTTAATTGGAGTTACTGTATTGCTTCCGACGTTCTTGACGAAAATACAAGGCCGAACGGAAATTGAAGCAGCTTTTTTAGTGACACCTATTTCAGCGATGATATTTTTTGTCTCACCAGTTGCAGCAACTTTAATTAAAAAACTCGGAAAAGTAACTATTATTTTGTCAGGCTTTCTTGTTATGGGCTTATCTTATTATTGGTTGCAAATGATTGATGTTAATTCAACAAATATAGAAATTATTATTCCATGTATGATATTAGGTGTTGGGTATGGTTTAGTAGTAGGTCCAATTACAGTTTTAAGTGCTTCTTCGTTTGAAGGGGAATTATTAACCGCTTCTCAAAGTGTTGTCTCGATGTTGCGGCAAGTAGGAATTGTATTAGCAGTTGCAATATTTGTATCTAACTTAACGCATAATTTAGCTGTAAATAAAGAGAATGTATATCGTTATGCAGAAGAAAAAGTGCATAATATTCATGTGGATAGCTCACAGCAAGCTGAAATACTACAAGTAACAAAAGAAAAAATAGAGAACCAAAGTATAGAACCAAGTGTAGAAAAGCATCAAAATAAAACATTTGTAGGGTTAAATAAAGAGAAAAAAGATGCATTAATTCACCAAAAAGTGGATGAAGTATTAAGAGAAATTCCAGTAGAATATAGAGATGTAAAAAGAGAAGAAGTTATGAATCAAGTGACAAAAGAAGTTGAAAAACAAGAGGGAAATATAAAGAAAGAGGTACTCGCATTTTCGAATGATGTGAATCACTATGCTCAAAATCAGATGGCAATGAGTTTTACAGATTTATATAAAGTAAGTGTGCCGATTATCTTAGTTTTTGCGTTAGTAAGTTTGTTATTTTGGGAAGGAAAGGCTTTGAGTAAAGGGAGAAGGAAAAGGGTAGTAGAGGAAGCGTAAAAAAACAGGCTAATAACAGCCTGTTTTTCTTTACGTTAGTATGAGGAATCTGGGTTTAATTCATTAAACTTATGACTATAATGCCTCTTATTATTAAAGCCAACAAAATCAATTCCGACGCAAGGTTCTAAATTGCCGTCTACAATTGTAGAATCCACGAAACTTAATTGCTTTAATTTAGGTAGCTCTTTAATGAATTGTAGATTTTGTATGTTACCACAACTTGATAGAATGACGGTTTCTAACTCTGTTAAATAACGTAAATAGTCGTGATTTTTCATTTTACTGCAATGATTGAATTCGATGTATGTTAAAGTTGAAGCGTTGTTTTCAATTTCATCAATATGTTCTAAATTTCTTAAATAATGGATTTCTAAATGCTTTAATTTTGGGAATGCTCTGCATCCCTTTAATGAGTTAATATTGCCATGTGTAATGCTTAGTTTTTCAAGTTTTTGTAAAGACATTAATTCTTCAAGGTTTTTTTGTTTCGGTTTGTATTTCCAAATGTATAGTTCTTTTAAGTTAGGACAAGATTCGAATCCTGTAATGTTTTTATTCCACTGTATGTGAAGTTCCTCCAAATTTGTATAGCTTTCTAGTGCTGTTACGTTTAGTGGAACTTGTGGTTCTTCTAATGCTAAAGATTTTAAGTTTTTTAATTTATATAAAGCTGAGTAATCAGTAATACATGTACTACTAATTTGTAAGCTTTCAATTTGCGGGCAGCGTTCTAGAAAGTTAATATGGTTTAAACTATACCTAAGATCATTAATGTAAACATTGGTAAAGTTGTTTGTATTAATGAAGTCTACGTATTCATCCAGTCTATTTTCATGAATTTGTACGCTGCCATTCATAACTAAAAAGTTTTGTGGTTGATTTGCTTCATCGAATTCTTCTATTTTATGTACTGGGTTTTGTTTGCAAGCCTCACATAATTCTAGATTTTTTTTCAGTGTTTTCTCCTTGTATATTGTAAATAGTAGTATTTTTAATATAGCATGAGATAAGTAGTCTATGGTTAGTAAGTTTTTAGAATGAAAAGAACGAATAGAAAATGCTGTTGAATATGTAATGGAAAACATAGTACATTAACAAGGGGATTTTATTTCAAAGGGAGGATGAGAACTTGTTAGATGAGGCGGGGGCTTTAAAAAGTAATCATATATATACAGAAGAACAACAACAAAAATTATACAAACGAACATTAATAATCGTCAGCATCTCACAAATGTTCGGCGGAGCAGGGTTAGCTGCTGGCATTACAGTAGGTGCACTTCTTGCGCAGCAAATGCTTGGGACAGATGCATATGCAGGATTACCGGCAGCTATGTTTACAATGGGATCTGCGGTAGCGGCTTTCTTTGTTGGGAAGTTATCGCAAAAACATGGTCGCCGTATAGGGCTTTCGGCAGGTTTTATAGTAGGCGGACTAGGGGCTATCGGAGTTGTGGGGGCAGCTTTAACAAATAGTATTATTCTTTTACTAGTTTCTTTACTTATATATGGCGCGGGCACAGCTACGAATTTACAAGCGCGTTATGCTGGAACGGATTTAGCGAATAAGAAGCAAAGAGCAACTGCTATTAGTATTACGATGGTAATGACGACTTTTGGTGCAGTCGCAGGTCCAAATTTAGTAGGAGTAATGGGAAAGTTTGCTCATTCAATTGGAATTCCTGAACTTGCTGGTCCGTTCATATTATCGGCAACTGCATTTATACTTGCAGGTATTGTCCTATTTGTTATGCTTCGTCCAGATCCGTTACTTATTGCTAATATGATAGAAACATATAAACAAGAGCATACATATAAAGGGCAAGCAGTAACAGAAGAAGCGATAGAAAATAAACGAGGAATTACTGTTGGAGCTATCGTAATGATACTTACTCAAATCGTGATGGTTGCGATTATGACGATGACGCCAGTTCATATGGGACATCACGGTCATGGATTAAGTGCAGTAGGGCTTGTGATTGGTTTTCATGTCGGTGCAATGTACCTTCCATCTCTCGTTACGGGAATGCTAATTGATAAAATTGGCAGAACTACGATGAGTATAGCTGGTGGAGTAATTTTACTAGCAGCAGGTGTCATAGCTGCGATAGCGCCGAGTGATTCTTTAATACTATTAATTGTTGCTTTGTCTTTACTTGGATTAGGATGGAACCTCGGTTTAATAAGTGGTACTGCTCAAATTGTTGATGCAACTATACCTTCCACACGTGCAAAAACACAAGGGAAAATAGATGTGTTTATTGCACTAGCTGGAGCTTCAGGTGGAGCGATGTCAGGTATGGTAGTGGCGAATTCAAGTTATGCGGCATTGTCATTAGCTGGAGGAGTGTTAGCTTTCATGCTCATTCCTGTTGTGATATGGGCTCGGACAGGTAAATAAAATTAAGATGAAAGAAGCTGCGTTCAAAGGGAGGTAACCAATCTTTGAATGCAGCTTTTTTGTAGTGAATTGTATAAAAAAACTTTTAGTTTAAATCCCACTCCACAATAAGTCCTAAATGCGTAAGACCACCACCAAATCCGTATAGTAAAAGTGTGTCTCCATTATTTAATTTTCCTTCTTTCCTAGCTAAGTCCAGAGCGAGTGGAATGGAAGCTGAAGATGTATTTCCCATGTGTTTTACACTTGTTAAAGTTTTTTGAATTGGAATTTCGGTTTTCTCACAAATAGATTCAATCATTCGTAAGTTAACACTGTGTGGTATGAACCAGTCTATATCATCTATTTGCATATTTGCGGTATGTAATAGTTCTTTTATACCTGCTGGCACTGTACGAGTTGCCCATTTATATACTTCTCTCCCATTTTGCACGATTTTTTCATTTGTTTGTAGTTGGGTGCCATTCATAGTAGTAGATAAGTTTGTTCGGTATAGATGAATCCCACCGTACCCATTTGTTCCCATGTGAGCAGCGACAAAGCTTGGTTTGTTTTCATCTCTTTCTAATAAAACAGCTCCAGCACCATCGCCAAATAAAATGCAAGTCGTTCTATCGGTGTAATCAGTAACTTTAGATAATGTCTCTGTCGCTACGACAAGTACTTTTTTGTGTGATCCAGAAGTGATTAAGCTATTACCGACGTGCAGGCCATATGTGAAACCAGCGCAAGTTGCATTTAAATCAAATGCTATTGTATGAGGTATGCTGAAGTGTTGTTGTATTTGACACGCGACACTCGGAAAAACATAGTCAGCGGTTGTTGTAGCGACGATGATACAGTCTATATCTTCTAAGTTCTTTTTAAAAGTTGTACATAAATTTTCAATTGCTTTAATGGCTAAGTGTGAGGAGTATTCGTCTTCGCTCGCGATTCGTCTTTCCTTCATTCCTGTTCTTTGTACAATCCATTCATCATTCGTATCAATCATTTTCTCTAAATCGTTATTAGATAATATTTGATTTGGAACATAAGTACCAATTGCAGTAATACGAGATTTAGAATGCATGGGAACATCTCCTAACTTATTTTATAACCTGATACTATTATTAGGTTATAAAAATGTCAATTAAGATTTTTCGTTTTATTAAAATCGATATATTTTAATAAAACGAAAAGGGATTTGAGGAGTGATGTCCAAATAATATACGGAAAGCTTCTAAAATTGATCATAAAGGGGGTTTGAGATTCTTGAAAAGAATCGTATATGTATTGTCTCTAGTTTTAATTTGTAGCTTTATTTATTTTATTTTACCAGAGAAGTCTTACGCTTGTGAGTGTATGAAAGCATCACCGGAAGAGAGGTTACAAAAAACGGATGTAGTGTTTGAAGGTAAGGTATTAGAGGTTCAAGAGAAGGATGGAAAAATGGAAATGTTATTTGAAGTGAAGAAAATTTGGAAAGGGACAAGCTCTTCGCAAATTATTATATATACAAGTTTTAGTAGCTGTACGTTTCCTTTTGGGGAGGGAGGAGAGTATTTAGTCTTTGCTTCTAATAGAGGAGAAGGGAAGTTAGAGACATCAATGTGCAGTGGAACGAAGAGATTAGATGAGGCAGGGGCGGACAAAGTGGTTTTAAGTCAAATCGCAAAAGAATCTGTTCCGACGAAGAAAGTCGATTTAAAAGGTGGCAAGTTGAACGGTTTAAGCTGGTGGCAAGTTGTTACTCTTTCTATAGGCCTGTTATTGATAGTAGCTGTTGTGATTTCTATTGTAAGAAGAACGCGCAAAAAATGACGATTAAAGTAAATATATAAAGATTTTCTTTCTATTTCTATAGGTGGTTTAATCTTGTGAAAGCGAATTACTTATGCTACACTTTATGTAACTTAAAATGAACGGAGGGGCTTCCTTTGATCTTAATCAGATTACGTCTCAATACTTTGTGCCAATAATTGAATAGCGCTCAAAGGCTCTGTCTGTGTGCAGAGTGAACGGGATTGGTCTGCCTATTTTAAAGGAACCCTTTATTAAGCTTATATGTGAAAAAGAGGGAGGGACGAATACGCCCTCTTTTTGTTTTGCCTTTATAAATAGAATGGGATCGTATAGGTGAACACTTATTGTGGATGCGTATATGATTTTGGGACTTATTGACTATGAGATAGGATGAAAGTATAGCTTTCTCCTATTTCTTTGGTGAACCCTTATCCGTTTACGAAAACACAGGCAGTAACCTGTGTTTTTTATTTTACGTAATCGAAATGGAGGAATAAATATATGGAAGAATTATTACAAAGAGCAGTTTTAGTTGGAGTAAATTTAGGTAATGAAGATGATTTTGCATATTCAATGGAAGAGCTAACAAATCTTGCAGAAGCTTGTGATGTAGAGGTAATTGGGCAAGTGACGCAAAATTTACAACGAGTAAATCCGTCCCATTATATTGGAAAAGGAAAGATTGAAGAAGTAGCAGCTTATGTAAATGAAGTAGATGCGAATATGGTAATCTTTAATGACGAATTATCTCCTTCTCAAATTCGAAATTTAGAAGCAGATTTAGATTGTAAAGTAATTGACCGTACCATATTAATTTTAGATATTTTTGCGCAACGTGCGAAAACGAAAGAAGCACAGTTGCAAGTAGAGGTAGCGCATCTTCAGTATATGATGCCACGTTTAATCGGTCTTCGTGAATCGTTAGGAAGACAGAGCGGCGGAGTTGGTACGAAAAATAAAGGTGTCGGTGAGAAGAAATTAGAGTTAGATCGTCGTAAAATTGAAGAACAGATTTCAGTTTTAAATAAAGATCTAGAAGCACTTGTTGCCCAGCGTCAAACGCAGCGAAAGCAACGTAAGAAAAATGAAGTACCAGTTGTAGCATTAGTAGGCTATACGAACGCCGGAAAGTCAACGACGATGAATGCAATGCTTGAAATTTACAATGGTACAGAAGAAAAACAAGTATTTGAAAAAGATATGTTATTCGCGACGCTAGAAACATCTGTGCGAAATATTGATTTGCCAGATAACAAATCATTCCTATTAACAGATACAGTTGGATTTGTAAGCAAATTACCGCATCACCTTGTGAAAGCATTCCGTTCAACGTTAGAAGAAGTAGCGGAAGCAGACCTACTTATTCACGTTGTAGATTACGCGAACCCAAATTACGAACAGTTAATTGACATTACAAATGAAACGTTAAAGAAAATTGGAGTAGAAAATATTCCAACCATTTATGCTTATAATAAATCAGATATGGTAGATGTTGAAATTCCGAAAGTACAAGAAGACCGCGTTTATTTATCAGCGAAGAAACATGTTGGGATAGAAGAGCTTGTCGAAATGATTCGTTCACACATCTATAAAGAGTATACGAAGTGTGAAATGTTAATTCCGTATGATCAAGGACAGGTAGTTTCTTATTTCAATAATCATGCGCACGTTTTATCTACAAGTTATGAAAACGAAGGTACAAAACTAGAAGTAGAATGTAAGACGAGTGATTACGAAAAGTATAAGCGTTTTGCAATTTAATAAAGAAGGCGATCCTAATATATGTTAGGATCGCCTTTTTCTTATTCTGTAATAGAGGCCCACTTATAAGAATAAATTCCTGCAAATGGACGAATAACAACACCTTTTACTGTTGGACGTTCTAAATATACCAGGCCTGATTGGAAGATTGGAGCGATAGCTGCATCATCTTCCAGTAAGACTTTCTCTGCATCTTGGAACGCTTTCCAACGTGCTGGTAAGTCAGTTGCTAAAGTAGAGCTCGTTTTCTCAATTAATTCGTCGTATTGTTTGTTTGAATAGCTCATCTTATTAAACGGTCCGTCAGTGACAAACATATTTAAGAATGTTGTAGGATCAGGATAATCTGGTCCCCATGTAGAAAGTGAAATTTCATAGTCACCATTTCCTTCACGATCTAAAAATGCTTTTACTGGAAGGGGCTGTAATGTGATTTTTAAGCCAGGTAAGTTTTTCTCCAATTCACCTTTTAAAAACTCGCTAATTTTCTTATCGTTAGACTCATCAGTTGTTATGATTGAAAGTGAAGCGTTTTGTAAGTTTGTTTCTTTTTTTGCAGTTTCCCATAGTGTTTTAGCTTCTTTCACATTTGTTCCTACTTTTATATTACTTGTACTGCGAAAATCTTTATTATCAGGTCCTTTTACGAATCCTTTCGGAACAAATGCATTCGCAGGTATAGAACCATTATTTAAAATCGTTGTTGCGATTCCTTGTTTATCAAAAGCGAGCGAAATAGCTTTTCGAGCATTCTTGTTTGCTAATAAAGGATTCTTTTGGCTAAATCGGAAAAATGTCATAGAAGGACGTTCCATTTTCTTTAAGCTCGGATCTTTTTGATATTTATCGACAAACTCTGAATTAATCGTAATCCGGTCTACTTGTTTGCTTTCAAATAAATTAACGGCTGTGGAAGTATCTTTTACGATATTTACATTGATTTCATTTAGCTTCACATTTTTATTATCCCAGTAGTTCGGGTTTTTTGACATTTTATAACTTGTATCATGTTTCCATTCACTTAATTGAAACGGCCCGTTATAAACTACATTTGCAGCTTCAAGTCCGTAATTTTTCCCTTGCGCTTCTACAACTTTTTTGTTTTGAGGATAAAATGTTGCAAATCCCATTAACCCTAAAAAGTATGGAACAGGGTGTTCTAACTGTACTTCAAGCGTTTTATCGTCAATTGCTTTTACACCAAATGAGTCAATTGGTAATTCTTTTTTATTTATTTTTTCTGCGTTTTTAATATCGAACATAATATGTGCGTATTCAGAAGCAGTTTCTGGATTAACAGCACGTTTCCATGCATATTCAAAATCATGTGCAGTAACTGGATCACCATTTGACCATTTTGAATCGTGTAATGTAAATGTATATGTTTTTCCGTCTTCGCTCAGCTTGTATGATTCAGCTGCTGCAGGAACAGGTTTATTGTCAGGGCCAGGCATATATAATCCTTCCATTACGTTGTTTAATGCAGCGTAAGAAAACCCATCAGTTGCGATAGATGAATCAAGTGTAGAAATTTCCCCAGCTTCTACAATGTTTAATACTTGTTTTGAAGATTCTTTTTTCTTTTCTCCGGTAGTTGTTGCCTCTTGTTTTTGACCACATGCTGTTAAAAACATAGATAATGTGATTGAGAGTGCAACGATTCCTTTAGTTTTTTTCTTCATAGTTGTCATCCTTTCCTTTATCTCTGTCCTAGTATAAAAGAAAATATAGAAAATTTCTATAAATAAATCCGATAAAACTTATAGAAAAAATATATTATGTAAGAAGTGATATTTCTGGAAAAAGAAATGAAACCAGTATAGAATAGAAATGTTTCAAAAGTCAGAATTTATCGAGGTTAAAGTTTTACTTTATTACACTTGCTGTAATAAATATATATTTTGTACAGGAAGGAGAAATACATATATGCAGGCAGTTTCGAAAAAAAATACAATGGAAACACCGACGGTATATCGAATTCTATTTGCGATTAGTTTCGGTCACTTTTTAAATGACTCGATGCAAGCAGTCGTGCCGGCATTGTTTCCTATTTTGGAAAAAACGATGAATTTATCTTATATGCAAGTAGGGTGGATTGCGTTTGCATTAAATATGACGTCATCGATTATGCAGCCGGTTTTTGGTATGTATTCAGATAAGAAGCCATCACCATTTTTATTACCGCTCGGTATGTTTTCGAGTATGCTTGGAATGATTGGACTTGCATTTGCACCGAACTTTATTATTGTTATTATTTCTGTTTTATTTATCGGATTAGGTTCCGCAGTCTTTCATCCAGAAGGTGCTCGTGTTGCTTATATGGCAGCCGGTGCAAAACGAGGTTTAGCGCAAGCGATTTATCAGGTTGGAGGAAATACAGGGAATTCCCTAGCTCCTATTTTTACAGCTCTAATTTTCGTTCCGCTCGGCCAAATTGGTTCTTTAGGTTTTACAGCCTTTGCAGCAGTAGGAATTATATTATTAATTTTCGTATCAAATTGGTATAGGAATGAATTAGCAACTGGCGCTGTGAGAAGAAAAAAAAGGGCTGCGCTTGAGGCGGAAAATGCGATTGTAAGTACACATATTAAATTTGTTATTCTACTTCTTGTTTTTCTTACTTTTGTACGTTCTTGGTACGGTGCTGGTATAGGGAATTTCTATCAATTTTACTTAATTGAGCATTACGGTTTATCTATAAAAAATGCCCAGTATTTCGTATTCGCGTTTATGATTGCCGGTGTGTTAGGAACTTTCTTTGGGGGACCGTTAGCAGATCGATTTGGAAAGAAAACAATTATTGTATTTTCAATGCTAGGTTCGGCGCCACTTGCCCTTTTATTACCTCACGTTTCGCTCATGTGGGTCGTACCGTTATTTTTATGTATCGGTTTTATTAGTTCAAGTAGTTTTAGTGTAATTGTTGTTTATGCGCAAGAGCTTGTTCCTGGAAAAGTAGGGATGGTATCTGGATTAATTGTAGGGCTTGCGTTTGGACTCGGAGCTTTAGGATCTGTAGTACTTGGGAAATTGGCTGACATATATAGTCTACAATTCATTATGTTACTATGTAGTTGTCTACCATTAATTGGACTTACTTCTTGGTTATTACCAAGTGATAAGAAAACGATAGAATAGGGGATGCACTATGAAATTATGTGAAAATGTTACAGAATTAATAGGAGATACACCTGTCGTCCGATTATCTAAATTTATTCCAGAAGACGCAGCGGATGTGTATGTAAAACTAGAAATGTTTAATCCATCACGCAGTGTGAAAGACCGCGCTGCCTATAATTTACTGCACGTTGCAGAAGAGAATGGTCTCATCAAACCAGGAGATACAATTATTGAACCGACAAGCGGAAATACAGGAATAGGCTTAGCAATGAATGCAGCTGCGAAAGGGTATAAAGCAATATTAATTATGCCAGACAATATGTCAAAAGAGCGTATAAATTTATTGAAAGCATACGGCGCGGAAGTAGTTTTAACACCGGCAGAACAAAGAATGCCAGGAGCAATTGCGAAGGCATTAGAACTGCAAAAGCAAATTCCAAATAGTTTTATTCCGCAACAATTTGAAAATCCAGCAAACCCGAATATTCATCGTTATACGACTGCACTTGAAATTTATGAACAAATGGATGGCGAGCTTGATGCATTCGTAGCAACGGCTGGAACTGGTGGAACTATTACAGGGACTGGGGAAACGTTAAAAGAGAAACTACCAAACTTATATATTGCAGTAGTAGAACCGAAAGGATCTCCCGTTTTATCAGGCGGTGTTCCAGGCCCTCATAAATTAGTAGGAACAAGCCCGGGATTTATCCCGAAAAACTTAAATACAGAAGTGTATAACGAAATTATTCAAATTGCAGACGAAGAGGCTTTAACGACAATGAGAAACTTAGCTAGACAAGAAGGTTTATTAGTTGGGCCATCGTCTGGAGCATCTGTTTACGCAGCAATTATGATAGCGAAACGTCTAGGCGCAGGTAAAAAAGTTTTATGTATTGCACCTGATACAGGAGAACGTTATTTGAGTATGGGATTATTTGAATGAAATTGATAGAAACAGCTTAATCGTGAAATTGTCACGATTAAGCTGTTTGTTTTAGGTTGTAAAGAGGGGGGAGAATGACAATGAAACTATTAAAACCAACAAATGAATATAGCGAACAAATTATAGAGTATCGGGAGGCATTTTTACATACGGATGAAAAACCACATGGTAGTAGTTCTTTACAAAATTTTGATTCTCTCGATAAATGGTTTGAAAAAGTGAGTATACAAGAAGTGGAAGAAAACTTACAAGGTAATCGAGTACCGTCTAGTCAATTTTTAAGTTTTGAAAAAGGGGAACTTATAGGTTTTGTGAATATTAGACATCGATTAAACCAAGAATTATTACTGGAAAGCGGTCATATCGGTTATAGTGTACATCCAAATAAACGTCGTCAAGGTTACGCTACGAAACAACTACAACTTGCATTAGATGAAGCACAAAAGTTAGGGTTACAGAAAGTGTTAATAACTTGCGATAAAGTTAATATCGCTTCGGCTAAAACGATTCAAAAGGTTGGCGGTATGTTAGAAGATGAAGTAGTTTCTGTTCATACTGGGGAAATTGTTCAGCGTTATTGGATAGAAATATGATTTAGTGAGACATTGAAAAGGGAATACAATGCATAATATCGAAATAGATAAATGAAAAGGTAACTGTGTACTGCAATTATAGGGGGAAATGAAGTGGGATTAAAAGAGAAAGCAATAGAAATGTCGGAGATTTATAGGAGAAATCCGAAAGTAGAGACTATTATTTTAGCGGGTTCAGTAGCTAGAAAACTAGAAGATGAACATTCAGATATAGAATTGCATATTTTATGGTCAATGCCACCAGAGGATGAGGGTCGCAAAGGGCCTATTAACTATATTGGTGGAACAATTTTGTCATATTATCCCTACGAGGAAGAAGAATGGTCGGAAACGTATTTGACAAAAGAGGGAATTAAATTAGAGATTAGTAACTTTTTAACTGAAACAGTAGAGAAAGTTATTTCGGATGTGGTGGATCAATATGATATAAGTTATGAAAAACAATGTATCGTATCATCCGTTCATGATGGTGTTAGTTTGTATGGAGAAGAGAAAGTACATGAATTAAAAGATAGAGTGGTGGCATATCCAGAAGACCTAGCGAAACGGATGATTTCAGAAAATCTTTGGTTAAGTAATCGCTGGCATAATCGAGAGGCGCTTTTAAAACGAAAAGACTGGCTTATGTTATATGATGTTATTTGTGAAGTGCAAAGAAATATATTTGGGGTCTTATTTGGTTTGAATAAAATGTATGTACATCATCCGGCATTTAAATGGATGCCACATAATGTGGAACGAATGATTATTAAGCCTGAAAATCTATACGAGCGTATGGCAAATACGTTAATAGGGAAACCGGAGTATAGTGTACAGGAGTTAGAAGTGTTAATTGAAGAGCTATTACATTTAGTACAACAATATGCTCCAGAATTACATATTACTGAACAACAAAAACGTATACAATATGCGAAGTAAAAAAGAAGGGATGTAACAATGAGTTACCTCCCTTCTTTTTATTTGACTAATTTACCTAGTATGGGTAATCGTTGAAGTCTATCACCGAGAATATGTGAAGCAAGTCCGCTCGTTAGGACGAATAAAAGATAAACAATCCCTCCTACAGCGCCGCATATAAAGACAATGAGAAGTGATTCCATATAGGATTGTCCAGGAATCATCCATTTTAAAATCGCTTTTAATGCAATTACAACAGCAGACATTGCAGCGGAGTAAATTGTAATAAGAAGTACTGTTTTTGCTGTCTCACCAATTTTAAATTTCGCAAACTTAATGATGCAGTACAACATAATAACATTGGAAACGAGGTATCCAAGAATTGTTCCAAGTACAGCACCGTGTCCGCCAAATAAATGTAAGAGCGGTGTATTTACTAAAACTTTAACGAGAATACCGACTGAGAAAGCAATCATCGTTTTTCTTTGATAATCGATTCCTTGTAATATAGCTGCTGAAACTGTGAAAATCGCACTTAATATAGCAGAAGGTGCAAATGAAATTAAATATTGTGATCCCCCAAGTGCAATTTCAGGATTTACATAAACCATACGGAATGCATCGTAAGCGATGCTAGCAAGACCGAATGCAGCTGGGATAGTGAAGAATAATAAGACTTGAAATATCTTTGCAATTTGTTCTTGTAGTTCTTCTAGTTTCCCGCTTGTATACGATTTCGTTATAGCCGGAATGATCGTTAATGAGAATCCAGTTGCAAGAGAAGCTGGAATCATAATTAACTTTTGGGCATAGTTCGTTATATAAGCGAAAACTGCATTCGCTGTTTCTAACGGCTCGCCCATCGCCCTAAGGACATCAGCTACAGTATATTGATCTACTAACGTGTAGAGTGGAATTGCAATACCGACAAATACAATTGGGATTGCATATCGAAGTAATTCCATATAAATATTTTTTAATGGAATATTCGATGCCCTTGACTTTAATTCTCCTTCGGGAGGCTTTAATCTATTATATTTTTTCCAGTACAGCATTAAAATCGAAACGCTGGCAAGCGCTCCGATAACAGCGCCAAACGTAGCAACTGCAACAGAAGAGGCGACTGAACCCCCTAATAGTTTTGAAACGATAAAACTACCAACTAAAATGAAAACCACGCGCGCAATTTGTTCTACGACTTGAGAAACGGCACTTGGTTTCATATGTTGAAAACCTTGGAAATAGCCACGTGTAACACTCATAGCTGGTACGATAATAAGTGCGAAACTTAATGCTCGCATCGTAAGTGTTACGTCGGCGATAAATTGTGGATCTGGCGTTTTCGAGCGAATAATAAATTGTGATATGTATGGTGCTCCAATAAATAAAGTTAAAAAACCTAAAAAGCCCATAAACAACATTAATTTTACGCTAGAGTTGTATAATTTTTTGCTTGTACTATAATCACCGAGCGCATTATGCTTTGCAACAAATTTGGAAACGGCAATAGGAATACCAGCTGTTGAGAAGCTTAATAAAATACCGTACCAAGAGTATGCATATCCATATAAAGCGACCCCTTGTGTTCCGACTAATAGTTGAAAAGGGAAGAAGTATATAAAACCTAATATACGTGAAATCATTGTTGCACCACTTAATAAAGCAGTACCTTTTAAAACTTTTGAAGTAGACAAAATTCTTTCCTCCTACTCGTGCTGTCTTGCATTTATCGTATACTACTATAAACCTGTTAGAGAAGTTAATATAGTATGGAACATAAATATTCTAATATTATTCATTTAAAAGTCATATTTTACATTTTTTAAATAGAACGTAATACATAAAAATTCAAAATATAAGTTGACACTATTTTTAATGTGTGATAAAAATGATAGTAATCAATTCGGAAAATAATATTTGGGCAATGAAAGGGTATAGTAGTGAATATCTCCCTATTTCAGAGAGCTGATGGTTGGTGTGAATCAGTATATAGATTATTCATGAAGTTCGTCCTGGAGCATCTTTCATAAATCTCACATTGTGAGGAAATGAAAGACGGTAGTTTATACCGTTATCAAATAAAGTGGTGAAGATTGTTTCACAACTAGGGTGGTACCGCGATATTTATCGTCCCTACGTATTTACGTAGGGACGTTTTTTATTTAGGTCCTAACTTTGTTGTGGCTTCATAACTAGGGTGGTACCGCGATAATTTATCGTCCCTACGTATTTGCGTAGGGACGTTTTTTATTTAGGTCCTAACTTTGTTGTATCTTCATAACTAGGGTGGTACCGCGATATTTTTGTCGTCCCTACGTATTTACGTAGGGGCGTTTTTTTTATTATTAGGGAGGAAGTGAACGTATTAGAAAAGAGTATTGATAGAACAATATAAATACTGAACTGAAACAAAGAAAAAGAGACAGAGAGGAGATTAACAAATGAATTCACAGCAATGGACATCGAAATTAGGTTTCGTATTAGCTGCAGCAGGTTCAGCAATTGGTCTTGGGGCGATTTGGAAATTCCCATATATGGCCGGCATCGGAGGAGGCGGGGCGTTCTTCCTTATTTTCATCGGTTTCACATTATTAATTGGTTTACCGCTATTATTAGCTGAATTCGTTATCGGAAGAAGTACACAAAAAGAGGCTGTTGATGCATATAGAGAAATCGCACCCAAAACATTATGGCCATGGTTAGGGAAATTAGGGATTATAACTTGTTTCATATTACTTTCTTTCTACAGTGTTGTAGGGGGATGGATTTTATTATACTTATGGAATGCAATTACAGGTAGACTATGGGAAGGAAATGGCGCATACGAAGCTACGTTTGGTGAAATCATTTCCAATCCGTATTTAGCAGTAGGAGCACAGTTATTATTCATTCTTATTACTATTTTTATCGTAAGTAAAGGCGTACAAAACGGTGTTGAAAAAGTAAATAAATATTTCATGCCAGCGCTATTCGTTTTATTCTTTGTATTAATTGTTCGTGCCCTTACATTAGACGGCGCGGGAGAAGGAGTTCGTTTCTTCTTACAACCTGATTTCTCACATGTAACATCAGAAGTTATTTTATATGCGATGGGTCAATCGTTCTTCTCATTATCGGTCGGTGTAGCAGTAATGGTAACATATAGTTCATACTTACCGAAGGAAGAAAGTTTACCGCGTTCAGCATTTTCTATCGTAGCTTTAACATTAGTAATTACATTACTTGCAGGACTTGCAATTTTCCCAGTTGTATTTGCATTTGGATTAGAACCATCTCAAGGACCAGGATTATTATTTATCGTATTACCTGCTATTTTCAGTAAAATGGCGTTCGGAAAAGTATTCTTCGTTATTTTCTTATTGCTGTTCTTCTTCGCAACGATTACATCTGCTATTTCTATGCTAGAAATTAGTGTTGCGTCGTTAACATCAAAAGGTAAAGGCAAACGTGAAAAAACGGCCTTAATCGTAGGTTTATTAATCTTCGTTGTTGGAGTACCATCAGCATTATCATTTGGTATATTAAGTGATCTGAAAATTTTCGGAAAGACAATCTTTGATTTAGCGGACTATGCAGTGAGTAACGTACTAATGCCACTTGGTGTTTTATTAGTTTCCATCTTTGTTCCTTTAAAAATGAAGAAAGATGTATTAATGAAAGAGCTTGGTGTAAGTAAAAATAAAGGCTATAAACTGTTCGTATTATGGTTATTCTTACTTCGCTTTATCGCACCAATTGCGATTATTATCGTATTCTTAAATGTACTTGGCATTATTTAAAAAGAAAGGTAGCGTATCGCTCTATGATACGCTACCTTTTTACTTTGCTCTTTTTTGCAGTTCGTTTACTGTTACGAACTGATAGCCCTTTTTAGATAAAGAATCTAAAATACCTTCGATGGTCTGTAAATTTTCATTAGACTCATCATACATAGAGTGCAGTAAAATGATAGAACCTGGTTGTACATTTTTATTAATATATTCAATTTTATCAGCAGCAGATTTATAAAAAGTATCAGGTTCAAGATCCCATGTAATTGTTTCGATATTGTTTTTATTTAAATAATAGGGCAGACCAATTAGCTTTTTTCCGTTTGGTGGTCTAAAGTCAATTGTGTCTGTAAATCCCGTTTGGCGGATTAATGAATTCGTTTTTTCTATTTCTTCTTTAATAAAAGAAGGTGTTTTAAAAACCATTCTGTTATGAGAATATGTATGGTTTCCAACTTGGTGTCCAGATTGTACGATAGATTCTCCTAACGATAGGTTTTTTTCTAATTCATTTCCGATTAAAAAGAAAGTAGCTTTTGCATTGTATGTATCTAGTAGCGGTAATATTTGTTTTACATTGTTCGTAGGACCATCATCAAAAGTTAAAGCAATCACTTTTTCATTTGTTTCTACTCGGTTTGTTAAATTTCCAAACAATTGAAAACTTCTTGCGTTCATTAATTTGTATGTTCCAAATAATGCTACAGTAATAATGAATAATGTAACGATTGTAATAATTATTTTCTTTTTCATAAAGCAACCTCACTATATTTTTGAATTGGACTAAAAAGTATTATATCAAACTAAGTAATTTCATGCTTTAAAAAGGATGTAGATGCAAGGGGGAGGAATTTATCATATAATAAAATGCAAAAGGTATATTAGGAGGTGTTTATATGGCGATTACAATTCAATTGCCGGACACTGCAGCGTCTCATGCAAAGCCAAGTATGGAAATGGCGATACTTTGCGTGAGGTAGACAAGTAATATACAATCGCCTAAATGAGCTCGTATCATTTTTTATATTTGGCTTTGCACCTTATTGAAATGAACCATAAAAAATAAGGGGCGAGCAGAAATGAAATACGTTAAAGCTGCAACGGTTTTACCAGAAAGTTTAATTATTGAAATTCAAAAATATATACAAGGTGAAACAATTTACATTCCAAAACAAGAAACGAAACATTATAAATGGGGTACACGATCTGGAGGAAGAAAACAATTAGATGAAAGAAATAAAGCTATTAAAGAAGCGTTTAAAAGCGGAATTTCCATTCATCAACTTGCGGAGGAGCATTTTCTTTCCGGAGAAACGATTAAAAAGATCGTGTATTCTAAATAAAAATAAAAGAGTCTAGTTCAATTATTAAATTGAACTAGACTCTTTTTTGCTTTGTATCTATTGGATGTATTGCGTATGAATGGACAAAATAATAGAAAAATGTGTCGTTTTTTTACTAAATAGAATATAGAACATTTGAGTGAAAAGCAGAAAGGTGAGTATTTATGAATCATATTGGACAAATAACGATAGAGCTTTTAATTGGTTTCTTTGTTCTATTAATTGCTACAAAAATACTAGGGAAAACACAAATATCTCAGCTAACCCCCTTTGATTTTATTTCAGCTATCGTCCTTGGTGAGCTCGTTGGAAATTCAATATATGATCCTAAAATTAAAGTGTGGTCTATTTTATATTCAGTATTTGTTTGGGTAATTTTAATTTATTCAATAGAAGTGATAACACAAAAAATAAGAGGAACAAGAAGGTTTTTTGAAGGGTATCCTTCAATTATTATCCGTAATGGAAAGATTGACCGAGAACAATTAAGTTCAAATCATTTAGATATTAATCAATTACAACAAATGCTTAGGCAGCAAAAAGATATTTTTTCAATTCGAGAAGTTGAATATATGATTTTGGAACCTAACGGAAATATAAGCGTTCTGAAAAAGAGCAAATATGAATCTCCTACTATAAATGATTTAAGTTTAAAACATAAGCCTGTATACTTACCAATTTCATTAATTAGTGATGGAAAAGTAGTGAAAGATAATTTGAGGGAAGCTGGTTTTGATGAAGGATGGCTGTACAAGCAAATAAAGCAAAGAGGGATTACTAAATTTGAGGATGTATTATATGCTGAATGGAAAACAGACGATGGTTTCTTTTGTCAGGAAATGGAGCGGTAAAATATAATCGATGTATGTAATATTCGTTTCTAAGTTATCTTTTACATATCAAAAAGCTGAATCATTGTATACAATAAGACTAGATCAACAATTTGTATGGAGTGATAAAGATGGAAGCTTTTATTAGAAGTGATCAATATAATTTTATAAAATCACAAGCTTATATTTTAGCAAATGGACATGCAACTGCAAATGATAGAGGTGTCATTCAAGCGTTAAAATCACTAGCGATTGAAAAAATAATACATGTATTTGAGAATTTAACGGATGAACAGAAAGAGTTAATTGATACCGTATTAACAGTTCAAAATAGAGAAGATGCAGAATCGTTTTTACTGAAAATAAATCCGTATGTCATTCCGTTTCAGGAAGTTACAGCGCAAACATTAAAAAAATTATTTCCTAAAGCAAAAAAATTAAAACTTCCTGACATGGAAGAACTGGATATGAAAGAATTATCTTATTTAAGCTGGATTGATAAAGGGTCAAGTAGGAAATTTATAATAGCGAAAAATGATAAAAATAAGTTTGTTGGTCTGCAAGGAACGTTCCAAAGCTTAAATAAAAAGAGCATTTGTTCATTATGTCATGGACATGAAGAAGTTGGGATGTTTTTAGTTGAAATTAAAGGTGATGTGCCAGGAACTTTCGTTAAAAAGGGAAACTATATTTGCAAAGATGGTGTAGCTTGTAATCAGAATATGAAATCACTTGATAAATTGAACGATTTTATTGAACGATTGAAGAAATAAAGAAGGGACCTCTAGTATTTAAACTGGAGGTTTTTATTTTTTGAAGAAGTAATAATAGGCTTCTTTTGTAGCTGTAAATTTATAAAAAAAGTCGGGTCATTTATAATGAAATTAGATAAAAATATCTATTTGGATACAGTTGCTTATATGCAAGGAGGTAAAACATGAATTACATTTCACCGAAAGAAGAAATGTTAAAAGTGAAACGGTGGCCTAAAGATACGATAGCGGCAGGTCGTGGTCATACAGTTGCTCTTAAATCGGATGGCACAGTTGTGGCAGTGGGGCGAAATAAAGAAGGAGAATGCAATGTAAGCGGTTGGTGTGATATTGAAGCAGTCGCAGCGGGCAATGTTCATATGGCGACGAACACGGGTAATGCTCATACAATTGCTCTTAAAAGTGATAATACTGTGGAAGCGGTGGGGTGGAATAAGCATGATCAATGTGATGTAAACGACTGGCATAATATTGTATCGGTTGCGGCGGGGTGGCGTCGTACCATTGGACTTAAACCGGATGGCACAGTAGTAGCAGTGGGGCGAAATAAAGAAGGAGAATGTAATATAAGTAGCTGGAGAGATATTGTGGTGGTCACGGCGGGGGACTGGCATACAGTCGGTCTTAAAATGGACGGAACAGTGACGACTGTGGGGAATAATCGATATGGCCAATGCAATGTAAGTGGATGGAGTGCTATGGTGGAGTTGGCGGCAGGTTATCTTCATACTGTTGGTTTGAAATCGGATGGCAAAGTGATGGCAGTGGGTAATAATAAACTTGGTCAATGCGATGTAGGCAGCTGGAAAGATATTATGGCAATAGCGGCTGGTACGAATCATACAATCGGACTTAAATCAGACGGTACCGTGGTGGCAGTCGGCTGGAATGAGTATGGTCAATGTAATGTAAGCGATTGGCGTGATATTGTAGCGATAGCGGCGGGTTGTGCGCATACGGTCGGTCTGAAATTAGATGGCACGGTGGTAGCAGTAGGTGATAATACATACGGTCAATGCGATGTAGGTAGCTGGCGTAACATCCGATTGCCTGGCAAATAGTTAATTCATAACAAATCACTAGTAATATTATTCTATTTTAGGAGTAATTATGGAATAGGATATGTAGATAAGAATCCCTTTTTAAAAGAGGTTCTTATTCTTTTTCCATAAAATGAGTGTCTAAATGGAATTTTTGAACAAACTTTATTTCAAAGCTACAGTAGAAAGTATAAATTACAAATAAAGCATAGGAGAGCTGAAGAAATGCTTAAAAAGTTTTTGCTTTCTTTACCGGATGTTTACTTGTATGCATTGTTATCTACATAACATACACAACTACTTTTAGTTTTGTACAGATGTTAGTAATTTCAATTGCAATCGGAATCGTCGGTGGTCTTGTTATAAAAATTTGTAAGGATGTATTCACGTATATAAGGTGGACAATTAAACAGAGGAAATCTTGAATATGTTGTATTGCTATTAGGAGGAGAGGAAATGAATAAGAAAAAGAGTAGAGTGAAAAATGAAATCGCACTTTGGACATTAACAGCGGTTGTTCTCATTATTGCATGGTACTTTTTTCAAAGATAAAAATGCATCGTACTTAAAAGGTACGATGCATTTTTATTATTTTTTTTGCCAATTTTCTTTTATAAAGTCTTCACGGCCAGATTCTTTTTGCTCAGTAGCATATTTCTCCGGATTTTTTTTATAAAAATGTTGATGGTATTCTTCAGCCTCATAAAAAGGTGCAGCCGGGCGAATTTCAGTTACGATTGGCTCTTTAAACATACCGCTTTCTGCAAGAGCTTGTTTTGATTTTTCAGCAAGCTCTTTTTGCGTTTCATTATGATAAAAAATAGCAGTGCGATAAGAGGGACCACGGTCAAAGAATTGTCCGCCATCATCAGTTGGATCGATTTGTGGCCAATATAAATCTAGTAATTTTTCATATGGAAAAATAGAAGGATCGAATGTAATTTGTACAACTTCTAAATGACCAGATGTACCAGCTTTTACTTGTTCATATGTTGGGTTTTCTACATGACCACCTGCATAGCCAGAAAGTACTTTATGAATACCAGGAAGTTCATCAAATGGCTTTACCATGCACCAAAAGCAACCGCCTGCGAAGGTTGCGAGTTCGTATGTTTTTTCGGACATTGTTGTAATCCTCCTAAATATATATGTTTTATATAGTATTATACAATCTTTTTTATTACGCAATAAAAAAGATTTAGAAGTAAAGGGAAATTGAAATATATTTCTTTATAAAGTCTTTAAAATTCCTTCAAAGTTTCTTTTTTTCTGAGTGTTATGATGTGAATCGAAGTGAAGATGTGAGGTGATAGACAATGAATCCACGTATGAAAATTAATAGTTTACAACAAAAAATGAAAGAGAGACTAATATGAAAAAGGAATTTATACAAAGCGATTTAAGAAATATATTGATTGCGGCATGCTTATTATTAGGGTTAGTTATTTTTGGATATTTTTTAATAAATAATTACCCAGGTACAAATGAAAAAAAGAAGTTAACAGATGCAACATCTACTTCAGAATCAATTACATCTATTGCTAATTCAGATGCCAAAAAAAAGGTTACAAAAACTTTTAATATTACGGCGAAAGTAGCAAGTTTAGATTTGGGAGATGGGAAAAAGGTAGATGCATGGACCTTTGATGGAACATCACCGGGTACTCAAATTCGAGTTAAACAAGGTGAACGTATTGTTGTAAATTTGAAAAATGAATTGCCAGAACCAGTTACAATCCATTGGCACGGATTAGATGTTCCTGCGGCGGTAGACGGTGTTCCAGGTGTTACGCAAAATGCTATAAAACCAGGTGAAACATATACATACGCATTTAATGCTGATCAGGTGGGGACATATTGGTATCATTCACATCAAAAAAGTGCAATACAAACGGAGCGGGGACTATTTGGAACCATCGTTATTGAACCGAATAAACCAGCTGTAAAATATGAAAAGGATTATACAGTGGCGATCCATGAATGGAAAACAGGAGCCATAAAAACCCGTAAGCATAATGGCGAATAAGATAAAGATTGGGATAGCTACCCTAGCAATCATATTCGAAATGAAAAGGCGCAAACTTTAGAAGGCCCGTTAATGATGCCAAGTAATGATCAACTCAAAGATTTATCTGATGGAGATGATTACGATGTATTTACATTAAATGATACAAGTGAGGGACTACGATTGGATGCAAAACCAGGTGAAACAGTACGCCTTCGCTTAATTAATGCTGGGAATAATACGCATTTAATGACATTAGTTGGGGCGCCATTTCAAATTATCGCATTAGATGGTCGTGATATAAAAGGTGGGGACGAGCTAGATAAAGCAATTCTTCCGATGGGAGCTGCACAACGTTATGACCTTGTTTTTAAAATGCCGGAAACAACGAGTGTAAAACTTATTAATGTGGATCCATCTAAGAAAATGAATCGAATGTTAACGGCGACTATTGGGAACGGTTCTTTGCCGAAAAAACCTATTGATATAAAGAGTTATCCATGGTTTGATTTTACGAAATATGGAGAAAAAGAAGTTGGCAAGTTTACGATAGATTCAAAGTTTACAAAGGTCTATGATATGGATTTGGCAGAAGGTGTGAAAGATGTAAATGGACAAGAAAAATGGGGGTATACGATTAATGGAAAGACATCACCTGACATTCCACCCATTAAAGTAGAGAAAGGAGATAAAGTTAAGATTCGCTTTAAAAATAAGGGAGAAGAAATTCATCCAATGCATTTGCATGGACATACATTCCAAGTTATTTCTAAAAATGGTAAACCAATGGAGGGAAGTCCGATTTACTTAGATACAGTTAATGTTTTTCCGGGAGAAGAATATGAAATTGCTTTAGAGGCAAATAATAGTGGACTATGGATGGTTCATTGTCATCATCTCGTTCATGCGGAAAAAGGAATGCATACGATGATGAATTATGAGGGGGTAACTACTCCATTTTCTACCGGAGATCACTCAGGTAATCATCCAGAATAATAATACGGAGGTTTTCATGCTTTATAGAATGATAGTATTTATTTTAACAAGTGTAAGTATATTTTTATTTTCTCATAGTAGTGTATTTGCTCATACAAGTGTTGTAGGAGCCACCCCTAAAGAGGGGGAGGTTCTTACAGTACAACCGGAACAGATTATTCTTGAATTTAGTGAACCAGTTACAGGAAATGTAGTCAATATTGAACTGCTAGATCCAAGTGCAAAGAGAGTGCAAGTATCAAAGGTTGAAATATTAGATAACCCAACAAAAATAAAAGTGAAATTACCAAACTTAAATAATGGTACTTACACAGTAAGGTGGTCTATGATTTCTGCAGACGGACATCCGAGTGAGGGCAGCTATCCCTTTTCAATTGGAGAAGAAGTACAAACTAATGTAGTGGTAGAGGGAAATGCGAGTGGGAGTGGCTCAGTATTTTCAGATGTTATGATAGTAACACTACGCTATATTGTAGAGGGAATGATTTTAATTGGAGCAGGAGTAAAGTGGCTCGATATGTTTGTTAAACGTTATAGATTACCGTCCATATTGCAAAGAATGAAGAATATGAAAAAGATTTTCTTCTCTATACTTGTAGTAGGATTAATAGCTGAATTAATAGTATATAAGTCAGTTATTCCGAAGGGAAGTTTACTTATTCATTCGCCATTTTCAGTTATTATTATGATTCAACTGCTATTATTAGTTCTTATGTCTTTGCAACATATGGGGAACGAATGGTATGCGCTAGTTTGGGGATTTCTTGTTGCGAGTTTTTCTTTCACAGGTCATGTATGGATTACTAATCCAAATTGGGCAGCAGTTATAATTAGAATGGTCCATGTTATGAGTATTGCAGTGTGGCTAGGAGCACTTATTTATTTAGTTCTTGTTATAGCGTGGACAACATTATACAAAATTACATTTGATCAAAAGCGTTTCCGTAAACATTTTAGTAGTATTGCTGGTATTTCATTTATTCTAGCATTTCTTTCTGGGGAATTAATTGTGTTTCTACAGACAAGGAATTGGGTACTTTTTAATTTTAATTTAATATGGACGAACCTTTTAAATATAAAGATTCTTACTGTATGTATAATTACAATTGTAGCATGGAGACAAACGAAAACATGGGGTATCGATATTGGAACAGTTAATCGCCGTTTATTGCTCTTAGAAATTGTTCTAGCTATACTCGTATTATTAGCTGGTATTTGGATGAGTCAAGTTTCGTTTCCGGTGAATTCTGTAACAAGCTAAAATTATAATGTTCATAGGAGTTCTGTAATGTCAATCCGTATTAGATTGCTGTTGTCGTATGTTGCGATGGTAATTATTCCAATCGTTTTTTGCGGTATAGCAGTTATGTTAATTAGTGTTACTTTATTTGGTGATATTCGTATTGCAAAAGCAATCATTGGTCTTAATCAAAATAGTCATTCTCTCATTGATAAAGAGCAGGAGGGAGCTATTCGTACAAAAGAAGATGAAGATGATATTTTCAGTAGGTTGAAAATTCTTTCATCGTATGCTCCAGATAAATTGGAGGATATACATTTTTTAAAGGAAACTGATAAAGAATTAAACGATAATCAAGCAGGATTACTAATTCGAAAAAATGATGAGCTTACATATTCATCCCCATATTTTAAAATCTCTTCTTTTGATAAATACCTACCCGCATTTGAAACGGAAGGACAAAGAAAGGGAATGGATGTGAAAATAGAGGGTAATTCTTTTTACTATAAGCAATTTGATTACTACGATGAAGAGAAGGATAAGGTCAGTATTTTTGTATTTGAGTATGTAAATCCTTTAGAAGAAATGATTAGAGAATTTTTCCCGTATTTCGTATTCTCTTTAATACTTGGGTTAATTATTACGAATGGAATATTAACATATTTTATATCACGGAGTATTATTAAACCATTGCATTCATTAAAGCAGGCAACGGAAAGAATTCAAAAGGGTGATTTAGATTTTCAAGTAAAGCCACTTGCGAAAGATGAAATAGGTGAATTAAGTTTATCGTTTGAAGAGATGCGTGGCAGATTGAAGGAATCGGTCGAGTTGCAAATGCAATATGAAAAGAATCGTAAAGAATTGCTTTCAAATATTTCTCATGATTTACGGACGCCAATAACGGCTATTAAAGGTTATGTACAAGGAATTAAAGAAGGTATCGCTCGAACTCCAGAACAATTAGATAAATATTTAACGATTATTTATCATAAAGTGTTTGATATGGATCAATTAATTGACGAGCTTTTTCTCTTTTCAAAACTTGATTTGAAAGAGGAACCATTTCAATTTGAAGAGGTTGAAATTAACCAATACTTATCTGATTGCATAGAAGAACTACAGCTTGAATTGCAAGATAAGGGAATTACAGTGAGATGGGATGCTCAAAAGGATACTTCTATTTTGGTAAAAGGTGATCGTGAAAAATTACGTCGTGTTATTACAAATATCATTTGGAATTGTGTGAAGTATATGGATAAAGAAGAAGGATATATAGGAATTCGCATGACCGAATCTATTGATTATGTAACGATTTACATAAAAGATAATGGGGTAGGAATAGAAGAGAAGGCGTTGCCTCATATATTTGAAAGGTTTTATCGTGCAGATCATTCTAGAAATTCTAAAACAGGTGGAAGCGGACTTGGTTTGTCAATTGCACATCAGATTATCACACAACATGGTGGTGATATTTGGGTAGAAAGCAAAAAAGGTAAAGGAACGACGCTGGCATTTACATTACAAAAAATCAATTAGAAAAAGGAGAGCATCTTGAAAAGAATTTTAATTATTGAAGATGAAGCTATTATAGCAGAGTTAGAAAAGGATTATTTAGAGGTTGCTGGGTATACAGTAGATATTGATTACTCTGGCGAAAAAGGGTTACAAAGAGTTCTGCTGGAGGATTATGACTTGTTAATTTTAGACATAATGTTACCGGGAATAGATGGATATGAAATTTGTAAACAAGTTCGATTGGAAAAGGACATACCAATACTTATGGTGTCCGCAAAACAAGAGGAAATCGATAAAATTAAAGGGTTAGGTTTTGGAGCAGATGATTATATTATAAAACCGTTTAGCCCGAGTGAAATGGTGGCACGTGTAAATGCTCATCTAGCTCGTTATGATCGTTTAACAGGAAAACGAGAACAAATAAAAGATGAAATTCGTATTCGAGGATTACTTATTGATAAATCGGCCCGACGTGTATTTGTAAATGGAACTGAAATCATGTTAACAGGAAAAGAATTTGATTTATTAACTTGTATGGCAGAACATCCAAATCAAGTATTTAGTAAAGATCGTCTCTTTGAAACTGTATGGGGGATGGATGTAATTGGTGATGCAGCAACGGTTGCTGTCCATGTGAAAAATATTCGTCACAAAATTGAACTCGATCCATTTGATAAATCATATATCGAAACAATTTGGGGAGTAGGGTATCGTTTTACACAGTGAAAAAGGCCAGCAAAAATGCTGGCTTTTTTTGCGTAAGTAGATTAAGAAATTACAAACAAGATCCTCCGCTCACATCAATTAATTGTCCAGTAACCCAGCGGCTGTCTGGAGAAGCGAGAAATGCCGCGGTATCGGCAATATCTTCTACTTCACCTAAGCGATTAAAAGCGGAAATGGTAGTGGCATACTGTTTCATCATTGGATCGCTCAAGAGTTCTGCATTCATATCGGTTTTAATAAATCCAGGAAGTATTGCATTCACTGTTATTCCTTGTGCTCCGAGCTGTTTTGCTAGCGTGAAAGTCATCGTATTAATAGCGCCTTTCGTCATACTATATGCAACGAAATCAGGTAAAGAAATACGAGTGGCAGCGGATGAAATATTAATAATTCGGCTATTGTCACGTAAACGAGATAGAGCTTGTTGGATGATAAAGAATGGTGCTTTTGCATTAACAGAAACCATTCTATCAAAAAATTGTTCAGTCGTTTCTTCAATAAAAGCACCAGGACCAATTCCAGCGTTGTTTATTAAAATATCAAATTTAGTACTACCAGTTCTTTTTTGTAATTCGCTATCTAAAGAACTATAAAGGGTTTCTACACCATGTAAAGATTCAAGGTTTGCACCGATAGAAAAAGCTGATCCGCCATTTGATTGAATTTCATAAACAGTTTCTTCAGCATCTTCTATTCGATTTCCGTAATGAATAGCAACTAATGCACCGTCGTTCGCTAAACGTTTTGCAATAGCACGTCCAATTCCTCGGCTTGCTCCTGTAACTAATGCCACTTTTCCTTTTAACATAGTTTTCTCATCTCCTCAAAAAAATTTTTATGTTATTAAGTTGTTTTTCTTTATGTAGTAATGCGAACATACTTAAGTAATATATGAGTATGTGTAAGAAGTTCATTCCGATTTTGTTTTGAGAAAAAATAAATAGACTTCTCTTGAATTGATTGAATTTTATTTTTTTTCGGAAAAACATGTTGACAATGAAAAGAACAACGTCCTATAATACGTTTAACAAATAAAAGTTAATTAAGAATCTTTAAACTTTATATGTTACATATGCAAAGAAGAGGAAAGTAGATGGTTATGATCGTTTCAGAGAGCTGCTCCTAGGCTGTGAGAGTAGTAACAATCGAATCATTGAATATCACCTCGGAGCATCGCTTGCGAAAGGGAAACTGAGTAGAGGGCGACGGCATCGTCTCCGGTAAAAGGACGGGGGTCTAATTGGACCTACAAAGCTTATATTTCGCGAGAAGTATAAGGAAGCTGAGTGGTACCGCGAAACTCTCGCCTCAGCAATCAAAGCTACTAAATTGTAGTAGTTGATTGCTGAGGCGAGAGTTTTTATTTTAAAAAATAGAATACGATAATGTGTAGAAGAGGAGAGTAAATGAAGAAAATTGTTTCAGAGAGCTGCCCAGAAGCTGTGAGGGTGGTAACAATTTCATCATTGAAAATCACCTCGGAGTACTACTTTTGAAAACTAGTAAAAAGTAGCGGAGTTGTTTCCGATAGAAAAACAAAAGTCTAATTGGACTTGCAGAGCTTATATTTCGTGAGAAGTGTAAGGAAGCTGAGTGGTACCACGATTCCCTCGTCTCAGCAATGGATTGCTACAAGTATGTATGTAATCGATTGTTGAGACGAGTATATTTTTAAGGTTTATATACTGAATATTCTGTTAAAATAACTCATCTCAGCAATCGATATAGAAATAGATTGCAAAAATAGAGAGAAAAAAGAGGAGCGATGTGAGATGGGAAACCAGTATATTTATATGAATGGGGAATTTGTAGAAAAAGAAAAGGCAGTTGTTTCAGTATATGATCACGGTTTTTTATACGGAGATGGTGTATTTGAAGGGATTCGTAGTTACGGTGGAAATGTATTTTGTTTAAAAGAACATGTAAAACGATTATACGAATCGGCAAAATCTATTCTACTTACAATCCCACTGACAGTTAACGAAATGGAAGAAGCAGTTTTACAAACATTGCAAAAAAATGAATATGCTGATGCCTACATTCGATTAATTGTTTCAAGAGGAAAAGGTGACTTAGGGCTCGACCCTAGAAGTTGTGTGAAACCGAGCGTTATTATCATTGCAGAACAATTAAAGTTATTCCCACAGGAATTTTACGATAATGGACTAAGCGTTGTATCTGTTGCATCGAGACGTAATACGCCAGATGCATTAGATCCACGTATTAAGTCAATGAACTATTTAAATAACGTACTTGTGAAAATTGAAGCGGCACAAGCAGGAGTGTTAGAGGCCCTTATGTTAAATCAACAAGGATATGTTTGTGAAGGATCTGGAGACAATGTTTTCGTTGTGAAAGATGGAAAAGTGTTAACACCTCCTTCTTACTTAGGGGCGCTAGAAGGTATTACGAGAAATAGTGTTATCGAGCTATGTGAACGACTTAATATTCCATGTGAGGAAAGGCCATTTACTCGCCATGACGTATATGTAGCAGATGAAGTGTTTTTAACAGGAACGGCAGCAGAATTAATTCCAGTTGTAAAAGTTGATTCAAGAGAGATTGGAGATGGAAAACCAGGAAGTGTAACGAAACAATTGACAGAGGAATTTAAAAAGTTAACGAGAGAAAGAGGAGTACGTGTTCCAGGACTGGCGGAGAGCTTACTGTAGGTAGGGGAGAGGAGTTAATTAAAATGGAACAACATACAACACGTGAGAAATTACAGTGTGAAGATGTGACAGGTGCCGGATATGTTATTCAATGCTTGAAAAAAATAGGTGTAACGACTGTTTTCGGTTATCCAGGCGGAGCGATTTTGCCAGTGTACGACGCGTTATATGGAAGTGGTTTGAAGCATGTTTTAACTCGTCATGAACAAGCTGCCATTCATGCGGCAGAAGGATATGCGAGAGCTTCTGGAAAGGTCGGGGTAGTCTTTGCTACCTCTGGCCCAGGGGCGACAAATTTAGTTACGGGTTTAGCAGATGCTTATATGGATTCGATTCCTTTAGTTGTCATTACAGGGCAAGTTGCAAAACCTCTCATCGGAAAAGATGGATTTCAAGAAGCAGATGTTGTCGGGATTACAGTACCTGTTACGAAGCATAATTACCAAGTTCGTGATGTGAATCATTTATCACGCATTGTACAAGAAGCTTTTTACATCGCCGAAAGCGGGCGACCAGGACCAGTATTAATTGATATTCCAAAAGATGTTCAAAATGAAAATGTAACAAGTTTTTATAATGAAGTAATTGAGATTCCAGGGTACAAATTAGAGCCTATGCCAGACGGTAGGAAGCTTAGAGAGGTAGCTAAAGCAATTTCCGAAGCAAAACGTCCCCTTCTTTATATTGGAGGAGGGATCATTCATTCGGGTGGTTCTGATGAACTTATTCAGTTTGCGAGGGAAAATCGTATTCCTGTCGTTTCCACTTTAATGGGACTTGGTGCATATCCGCCGGGAGATTCGTTATTTTTAGGAATGCTCGGCATGCATGGAACGTACGCTGCAAATATGGCAGTAACAGAATGTGATTTATTACTTGCGTTAGGTGTTCGCTTTGATGATCGTGTAACAGGAAAATTAGAACTCTTTTCTCCGCATTCAAAAAAGGTACATATTGATATAGATCCTTCGGAGTTCCATAAAAATGTAACTGTGGAATATCCGATTGTTGGAGATGTGAAAAAAGCGTTACATATGTTGTTACATATGCCAATTCGTACACAAACAAATGAATGGCTTACGAAAATAGAGGAATGGAAAGCGGAATATCCTCTTTCCTACAATCAAAAAGAATGTGAGTTAAAACCACAGCATGTTATTAGTCTAGTAAGTGAAGTAACGAATGGTGAAGCGATTGTTACGACAGAAGTAGGACAGCATCAAATGTGGGCTGCTCATTTTTATAAAGCGAAAAACCCACGGACGTTTCTAACATCTGGCGGACTAGGAACGATGGGATTTGGTTTCCCAGCGGCAGTTGGTGCTCAGCTTGCGAAAGAAGAAGAACTCGTCATTTGTATTGCGGGCGATGCTTCTTTTCAAATGAACATTCAAGAATTACAAACAATTGCTGAAAATAATATTCCTGTAAAAGTATTTATTATAAATAATAAATTTTTAGGGATGGTAAGGCAATGGCAAGAGATGTTTTATGAAAATCGTTTATCAGAGTCAAAAATCGGATCACCAGATTTTGTGAAAGTGGCAGAAGCTTATGGAGTGAAGGGATTAAGGGCGACAAATTCAACAGAGGCGAAACAAGTGATGTTAGAAGCATTTGCTCATGATGGTCCTGTCGTAGTTGATTTTTGTGTAGAAGAAGGTGAAAACGTATTTCCGATGGTTCCGCCAAACAAAGGGAATAACGAAATGATTATGAAGAGGTGGGAAGAATGAGTCATACTTTTTCACTCGTTATTCATAACGAGCCAAGCGTCTTATTACGTATAAGTGGGATTTTTGCTCGGCGTGGTTATTATATTTCTTCTTTACATTTAAACGAAAGAGATACTAGTGGCGTTTCTGAAATGAAACTCACAGCAGTTTGTACTGAAAATGAAGCGACATTACTTGTCGGTCAGTTGAAAAAATTAATTGATGTACTGCAAGTAAATAAATTATAAGGAGTGTATGGAATATGAAAACGTATTATGAGAAAGATGCAAAATTAGAGTTATTACAAGGGAAAACAGTTGCGGTAATTGGTTATGGATCTCAAGGTCATGCGCAGGCGCAAAATTCACGTGATTCTGGTGTGGAAGTTGTAGTCGGTGTTCGACCTGGTAAGTCTTTTGAAGTAGCAAAAGCAGATGGGTTTGAAGTAATGTCTGTTTCAGAAGCGGTTCGAACCGCGCAAGTTGTACAAATGCTATTACCGGATGAACAGCAAGCACATGTGTATAGAGCAGAAGTAGAAGAGAATCTCCGTGAAGGACAAATGTTACTTTTCTCACATGGATTTAATATTCACTTCGGACAAATTAATCCGCCAAGTTACGTAGATGTAGCAATGGTCGCGCCAAAAAGTCCAGGTCATCTCGTTCGCCGTGTATTTCAAGAAGGAAATGGTGTTCCGGCATTAGTCGCTGTACATCAAGATGCAACAGGCACGGCATTACGTGTAGCGCTTGCGTATGCAAAAGGTGTAGGTTGTACACGTGCAGGTGTAATTGAAACGACATTCCAAGAAGAAACAGAAACAGATTTGTTTGGTGAGCAAGCGGTACTTTGCGGCGGGGTAACTGCACTTGTGAAAGCTGGTTTTGAAACGTTAACAGAAGGCGGATATCGTCCTGAAATTGCATACTTTGAATGTTTGCATGAATTAAAGTTAATTGTTGATTTAATGTACGAAGGTGGTTTAACGAACATGCGCCATTCTATTTCAGATACGGCTGAGTTTGGAGATTATGTAACAGGATCGAGAATTGTTACAGATGAAACGAAGAAAGAAATGAAACGTGTTCTTACAGAAATTCAGCAAGGTGAATTCGCGAAGAAATGGATTTTAGAAAATCAAGCTGGGCGTCCAACGTATAATGCCATGAAAAAAGCAGAGAAAAATCATCAGTTAGAAAAAGTGGGGGCAGAGCTTCGTGAAATGATGAGCTGGATTCATGCACCGAAAGAATTAGTAAAGAAATAGAGAAAGAGATTGTAAGTGAAAAATACGTAAGAGGGGATTTGACAAGATGAGAAGTGACATGATTAAAAAAGGTTTTGATAAAGCACCGCACCGTAGTTTATTAAAAGCAACTGGTTTGAAAGATGAAGATTTTGATAAACCGTTTATAGCTATCTGTAATTCTTTTATTGAAATTATTCCAGGTCATAAGCACTTAAATGAGTTTGGAAAACTTGTTAAAGAAGCAGTGCGTGCAGCAGGTATGGTTCCATTTGAATTTAATACAATTGGAGTAGATGACGGTATTGCGATGGGGCATATCGGTATGCGTTATTCGCTTCCGAGTCGTGAAATCATTGCAGATTCAGTAGAAACGGTTGTAAATGCACATTGGTTTGATGGCATGATTTGTATTCCAAACTGTGACAAAATTACCCCCGGTATGATGATGGCTGCACTTCGTATTAACATTCCAACTGTTTTTGTTTCAGGTGGACCGATGGCAGCTGGGAAGACTTCTAAAGGGGAGGTTGTCGATTTAAGTTCTGTTTTCGAAGGAGTAGGAGCTTATCAATCTGGGAAAATTTCAGAAGAAGAATTAAAGGATATTGAAGATCATGGCTGTCCATCTTGTGGTTCTTGTTCTGGTATGTTTACAGCGAACTCTATGAACTGTTTATGTGAAGTATTAGGTTTAGCTCTTCCTGGTAACGGAAGTATTTTAGCTATTGATCCAAGACGTGAAGAATTAATTAAACAAGCAGCAGAGAAATTAAAGATTTTAATTGAAAGAGATATTAAACCGAGAGACATTGTAACGGAAGAAGCAATTGATGATGCGTTCGCGCTTGATATGGCGATGGGCGGTTCAACAAATACAGTGTTGCACACATTGGCGCTTGCACAAGAAGCGGGTTTAGATTACGATATGAACCGCATTGATGCCGTTTCAAGACGTGTACCACATTTATGTAAAGTAAGTCCAGCCTCCAATTGGCATATGGAGGATATTGATCGAGCAGGCGGAATTAGTGCAATTTTGAAAGAGATGAGCCGAAAAGAAGGGGTGCTTCATTTAGACCGTATTACTGCTACTGGGCAAACATTAAGAGAAAACATTGCTCATGCAGAGATTAAAGATAGGGAAGTTATTCATTCTCTCGAAAACCCTCATAGTGAAGAAGGGGGATTACGTATATTAAAAGGAAACCTTGCGAAAGATGGGGCAGTTATTAAAAGTGGGGCAACAGAAGTAAAACGATTTGAAGGACCTTGCGTTATTTTTAATTCACAAGATGAGGCACTTGCGGGCATTATGCTTGGAAAGGTTAAGAAAGGCGATGTAGTTGTTATTCGCTATGAAGGACCAAGAGGCGGTCCGGGTATGCCGGAAATGTTAGCACCAACGTCAGCGATTGCTGGTATGGGATTAGGTGCAGATGTTGCGCTATTAACGGATGGACGTTTTTCTGGAGCTTCACGTGGTATTTCGGTAGGGCATATTTCGCCAGAAGCAGCTGCGGGGGGAACGATTGCACTTCTCGAGCAAGGGGATATCGTTTGTATTGATGTTGAGGAAAGATTGTTAGAAGTAAGAGTTAGTGATGAAGAATTAGATAAGCGTAAAAAAGAATGGAAACGACCAGAACCGAAAGTGAAAACTGGCTGGCTTGGACGTTATGCGCAGATGGTAACATCGGCGAATACAGGTGCAGTTCTAAAAATCCCGGATTTTGATTGAGCCAATTTAAAAGAGATAAGGATGATATGAAATGGTGCAAAAGGTAAAGGAGAGAGTGAAAATTGAAGATATCTTAATGGCACATAATTGCATGAAAGATATCGTTATTAAAACACCGTTACAACGTGATACAGTTCTATCTGAGAAATATGATTGTGACGTTTATGTAAAACGAGAAGACTTACAATTGATTCGCTCTTTCAAAATTCGTGGTGCGTACAATTTAATTCAAAGTTTATCGAAAGAACAATTACAAAACGGTGTTGTTTGTGCAAGTGCTGGTAATCATGCGCAAGGAGTTGCTTATACGTGTAATTTATTGAAGATTCCGTCGAAAATCTTCATGCCAACAACGACACCTAAACAAAAAGTATCGCAAGTACAATTTTTCGGTAGTGATTTTGCAGAAATTGTATTAGTTGGTGATACATTTGATAGCTCTTTCCAAGAAGCACAGCACTATTGTGAAGAAAATAGAATGACGTTTGTTCATCCGTTTGATGATCCGCATGTAGTTGCTGGTCAAGGAACAGTGGCAGTTGAAATTATGCATGATATGGAGAAACCAGTGGATTATATCTTTACAGCAATTGGAGGCGGTGGGTTAGCATCAGGTGTTGGTACATATGTAAAAGGTGTTAGTCCTGCTACAAAGGTCATTGGCGTAGAGCCAATGGGAGCTGCATCTATGAAAGAGGCTTTTCTTCAAAACGAAAATGTCGCGTTAGAGAAAATAGATAGTTTTGTTGATGGGGCAGCTGTCAAAAAGGTAGGAAAGTTAACATTTGAAACTTGTAAAGATGTAATTGATGATATTGTTTTAGTACCAGAAGGAAAGGTTTGTACGACGATTTTAGAACTGTATAAGAAAAATGCAATTGTAGCTGAACCGGCTGGTGCACTATCTATTGCAGCGCTTGATTTATATAGAGATGAAATAAAAGGTAAAACAGTTGTATGTACGCTAAGTGGTGGAAATAATGATATTGATAGAATGCAAGAAATGAAAGAACGTTCACTCATTTACGAAGGGTTAAAGCATTATTTTATCATTGAATTCCCGCAGCGTTCAGGTGCGCTAAGAGAGTTTCTTGATAAGGGATTAGGGCCAGAAGATGATATTACTCGTTTTGAATACATTAAGAAACATAATAAAGAAAATGGCCCAGCACTAGTCGGAGTAGAGTTGAAACATAAAGAAGATTATGAGCAATTAATTACTCGTTTTAAAGAAAATAATATTCAATTTATGGAGCTTAATAAAAATCCTATTTTGTTTGATTTGCTTATTTAATAGAAGGAAAGAGTTAGCATCCAAATAAAAAAGATAGATGCAAACAGCGGAAATGCTGCTTGTATCTATCTTTTTATAATTACACTATATACTTTCCATATTCAAGTAGGATAAAGCTAGTTAACCAAAAGAGTATCGCAATGCGAATGATTACATACATAGTAAATTCAAAGGTAGTAAGTTTTCGTTCACGTTTTATTTTTTTTAGAAGTCTAACAGAAAAAAATGAACATAAAAGTAGAACGGCTATAGATATTTTATAAATATTCTCTAACAAACTTACATTTTCTAATAAGTCTTTCAGCATGTTCATCACCTATTCTGTAAAGTATGTTACAGAGAAATAAATCTTGCGTTGTCTAGTTTCGTTTGTTTTTTATGTTCCCTGTATCATCAATTTCTACGTCAGTTGAAATTGTTTGTAAATATTGTAGAGCTTTTTTCTTTTCGTCCTCATTTACAGGGGAGATTTGGTTGTTGCGAATGATGTAAGGATTGAATGACATTTGGACATCCTTTCCTTTAAAAGTTAAAGTTAATACGCCAGTTTCGGCGCTTTTCCCGCTTACATAACTTGGGAATAAAAAGTTACCTAATGAATAAGCGATAGGAACGTTATTATAATACTCAAATCCTTGTAACCAATGCGGGTGACTCCCGACAATCGCGTCAGCTCCTGCTTCAACCATTTTAGGTACATATTGTTTTTGGTATTCTACCGGACGATTTGATTTTTCAACGCCCCAATGCATATAGATGATTAAATAGTCTGCATCTTTCTTTTGCTCTTTAATTGTTTTTGTTACAAGATTTAAATCATATCCGTTCGCAACGCCAGGTTTATTGTCACCAGCTACCCAATTCGTATCAGGCATAAATCGAACGAAGGAAAGAAATTTGAACTTTTTCCCTTTTACAGTCATTTCTCGTGCAGTATATGCATCCTTTGCATTCTTTCCGGCTCCAATGTAAGGGAACTTTAATTTTTCAACGTGAGAAATCGTGTCTAATAATCCATCTTGCCCATAATCAAGTGTATGGTTATTCCCAATATTTACGATGTCATATCCCGTGTTTTTAATAGCTTTTAGTGTAGATGGATCACTTTTAATCCAAAACAGTTGTCCAGGAGCTTTCTTTTCTCTCGTTGTAAATGCTGACTCTAAATTAACGAAAGAAATATCAGCTTTTGTTATTTCTTCTTTTACATGTTGGAATGGATAATCAGCCCCGTTTTTTTCGATTACAGGACGTAATTGCCAATCTAACATTGTATCACCAGAGAAGGTGAGTGTGATTTTCTTGTCTTCTATTTTCTTTTCACTTGTTGAAGCTGTTTTACTAGATTTGTTTTGCAAATCGGGTTTGTCTTTCGCTTTTGAAATAAAAGAGTAGTTAACTAATAAAACAATTGGTGTAATGCAAAAGGCTATTAACAGAAATCGTTTTAGTAAAGTTTTCATAAATACCTTCCCTTTTGAGTTTATACCGCAATTTGTGGGCAATAAAACTCGCGCTAGTTAAAGTTTCACTTTATGTATAACTACAAATGCAGTTTATGTAGTGAAAACATTTGTTAATATTCTCAATATTAAGTTAACATATAGATAACCTGTAAATCAATGTATAAACCAAAATATAGAAATAAAGAATTCGAAGGGTGAAGAACGAGAGATGGTTATATTAGGAGCAGTTGTAAATGGGATTTGTATTATATTTGGTACTTTACTAGGAAAATTATTTAGTAGAATTCCAGAAAGTATGAAGGGAACAATTATGCATGCAATCGGTTTAGCAGTTACTGTGCTTGGACTTCAAATGGCATTGAAAAGTGAAAATTTTCTTGTTGTCATTTTAAGTTTAGTTATTGGTACCGTCATCGGGGAATGGCTACAACTAGAGGAAAAGTTAAAGCTGTTAGGAGATTGGCTAGAAAATAAAGTTGGATCGAAAGGGAAAGGGAGCATATCAGAAGGGTTTGTAACAGCTACTTTAATTTTTGCAATTGGTGCGATGGGCATACTTGGTGCACTCGACAGTGGGATTCGCGGAAATCATGATATTTTATTTACAAAGGCGATTATCGATGGGTTTATTTCTATTATATTAACGACAACTTTAGGAATTGGCGTAGTATTTTCGGCGATTCCAGTTATTTTATATGAAGGAGGGATTGCGGTTTTTGCAACACAAATTAATAGTTTGGTCCCGAAAGAATTAATGAATCAATTTATAGTGGAAATGACAGCTACAGGTGGTATTATGATAGCCGCTATTGGATTGAACTTACTTGGTATTATTAAAATTAAAGTGGCAAATTTACTGCCAGGTATATTGGTAGTTGGAATAATTGTTTCACTTATTTACGGTTACGGTTTAATAGTAAAGTAGTAGGGGATGGATATATATATGGAGGAATTTCAATATACAAAACGTGTGCATAACATATTGAAGATTGCAGCAGAAGAGGCGGAAAATAATATTATTCAATCAATTCATCTGTTTATCGGAATGAGTAAAGAAGGCACTGGAGTTTGTAGCGAGTTGTATATGTATTTGTTTCGTAACTTGGGTACGGATTTTTTAGAAAAATTTTCAATACGAAAACAATACGATTCACCGTATCAAGAGTATAAAAAAATAGGACAATATAAGGTATCTTATAAGGTGCTAGAAATTTTACAAATAGCGAAGAAACGTATGGAACGTTTCCAGCAAGTAATAATAAATGAAGGGCATGTTATATATGCGCTATTCCGCACGGATACGTTTATTGGAAATGCACAAATACAAAAAGATATATTACGTATTATAGCTGAGCCAAGAGATTTAGCGGTCGATCTAAAATATTTTGTTCCTACTTATAATCATTTAATTTGTACTGTTAGAAAGGCTAGCCCTTCTGATTTTGAAAAATTAGCAAGTTTTGTTAATGAGGAATTTGGTGAACGTTGGTTACATTCAATAGAGTATGGATTTCGTACATATAAAGAAAATTTACCTATTTATATAGCAGAACAAGAAGAAGTGATAGTGGGTTTCGCTTGTTATGATGTAGTGAGAGGAAAGAAGGGATTGTTTGGTCCAATGGGCACAGCGAAACAAAATCGCGTGAAAGGTGTAGGTAAGGAATTGTTACATCGTTGTTTACATAGTATGAAGCAAGAAGGATATGAATACGCAATTATTGGACAAGCAGGTCCGATTGAGTTTTATGAGCGAAATTGTGATGCGTGTTTAATACCGTTAGAGAATAAGTAACCAACTCCATATATGGGAGTTGGTTTTTTTATGAAAATAATGTAGAGATGTAGTGATTTTTACTAGAAAATAGCGGGTTTTGTAGTAAATCTTACAAATAAAGCAAATTACTAAACTTTTTACAAGAAAGGGTGTAGAATGGGTATCTAAAGAAAGAAGGTGTGAAAATGGCCAACTGGAAACGAAATTTAATGATTTGTTGGCTAGGTTGTTTTACCACTGCAGCCGGTATGAGTTTAGTAATTCCTTTTTTATCTTTTTATATTGAGGAATTAGGGGTGACTGGCACTTCTAGCATTGCACAGTGGTCAGGACTTGCATTTGGTATAACATTTTTAATGGGTGCGATCGTATCACCAATATGGGGAAAGCTTGGTGATATACATGGACGGAAATTGATGTTGATTCGTGCGAGCCTTGGTATGGCGATTATTATGACGCTTATGGGGTTTGTAACGGATGTGTATCAACTAGTCGCACTAAGGTTTTTGATGGGAGCAGTATCTGGTTTCCTTTCAACGGCGATGACATTTATTGCAGCAGAAACTCCGAAAGAGCATTCAGGTTGGGCAATTTCCACAATTTCAACTGGGGGCGTGAGCGGTTCTTTACTTGGCCCGTTACTTGGAGGATACTTGTCTGAGTTAATTGGAATGCGCCATGTTTTTCTTGTTACAGGAGCTTTTTTATTCCTTTCTTTTCTCATCGTTTTTTTCTTCCTACATGAAGAGAATCACTCCGCTCAAGCAAAAAAAGCACAACCGAAAAAAGTATGGACGATGGTTCCAGCAAAGCATTTAATTATTAGTTTATTTGTAACAACATTTATTATTCAACTTGCGAACATGTCAATTCAACCTATTATTACATTGTATGTAAAGAATTTAGAAGGCCCAGGAACGGCTCATATTGAAATGATTGCAGGCGCAGTCATGTCTGCGACAGGTTTAGCTATTATTATGGCAGCTCCTAAGTTAGGGAGATTATCAGATCGTATTGGACCTCAAAAAACGTTAGTTGTGGCGTTGTTTGCGGCAGGAATTATTTTTATTCCGCAAGCATTTGTAACCTCGGCTTGGCAACTATTAATTCTTCGCTTTTTATTAGGTATTGCACAAGCAGGACTATTACCTTCCGTACAAACTCTACTAAAACAACATACACCAACCCATGTAACGGGAAGAATATTTGGGTATAATCAATCGTTTCAGTTTTTAGGAAATATGATTGGACCAGTACTTGGTGGACAAATTGCAGCACATGCGGGCTTCCAATATGTTTTCTTTTCTACTTCATCACTATTATTTATTGCGTGCATTTGGGTTTATTTTCACAATAAGAACGAAGAGGTATCAGAGAAACGACATTTGGAAGTTAGTTAACTAAGTGAATGAAAAAGAAAAAGGATGAAGCGACGATTGCTTCATCCTTTTCTTTAAAATTGAAGACAAAGATAACTTAATGTACCAAGCTCGTAACTGCGGTGAATGACTTCACCGTTATTTTCACCGCTTCCCATAGCGATAAATAAAGGAACAAAATGCTCTGCTCTTGGTACTGCTAATTGTGCATGAGGGGCATTGTTCTCCCAATTAAATAATGCATCTTTATCAGTAGTCTGCATATGTTTAATAATCCAATCATCAAATTCAATTGCCCATTGTTCGGGTGTAGTTTGATTCCATTTTAAAGCTCGTAAGTTATGAACGGTAACACCGCTCCCGATTACTAAAATATCTTCTTGTCCAAGTCCTTTTAGTGCTTCGCCAATCTTAAATTGCTCTTTTGCAGCAAGGAATGGATTGACTGATATTTGGACAACAGGAATATTTGCTTCTGGATACATGCGATGCAGAAGAGTCCATGAGCCATGATCTAAACCTCTCGTCATATTATGATGGACTGGAATACCTTTGTTTTTAAATTTTGTTTCTAACATAGATGCAATGTTAGAAGAGCCTTTCGCACGATATTTGATTTCGTATAACTCAGGAGGAAAACCTCCAAAATCATAAATTGTTTCATATTCGTTATCTGATGAAGAAATCGTTAATACTTCACTTTCCCAGTGAGCAGTGAAAATAACAATTGCTTTAGGTTTATATGTTTCTCCAAGTGTTTTTAAAAACCTTGTATAGTCTGTATCTTGAATAGCAAGCATCGGTGATCCGTGTGCTAAAAATAATGATGGCATCATAATAGAAACCTCCCCCAAAATATAATAATTACTTTATGTAAGTAACTATATAATTTTATTTTCTGTTCGTCAATATATTAGTTTAAGAGCTAATTGGAAAAGTGGGTCATTTGTCATAATGAAGGCAATTGCATATAATACATAATAAGAATAATGAATGGATATTCATTTTTTGATATACATAATAGAGTTGGGGGCTGACGAAATGAACGTACAGGAAAGTTTCGTTACGGCATTGGATGGATCGAAAATTTATTTACGTAAGTGGCTACCAGAAAGAGATCCGCGAGGGATTATTCAAATTGCACATGGTATGACAGAACATGCAGGTGTTTATACAGACTTTATTGCTGCGTTATTAAAAGCAGGGTATGGTGTTTATGCACATGATCATAAAGGTCATGGGAAAACAGTGAAAAGAGAAGAAGATTATGGTCATTTTAAACCAAATGTAGGTTGGAATGAGGCTGTGTCTGATGTTATTTTTGTATCAGAAACGATAAGAAAAGAGCAGACATGCCCGTTATTTTTACTTGGCCATAGCATGGGTTCTTTTTTATCAAGACGTGCTGTACAACTGAAAGGTGAATTATATGATGGATTCCTTATTTCAGGAACTGGTGGAAATCCAGGGTTATTAGGAAGTATCGGTCATAAAGTAGCGACAATTGAGATGAAATTACGCGGAGAAAAAACGAAAAGTCCTATGTTAAACTTTTTATCATTCGGAAATTTCAATTCGCACTTTAAACCAAATCGTACGAAATTTGATTGGTTATCTTCAGATAATAATCAAGTTGATAAATATATTGCGGATCCGTTATGTGGATTCATTTGTACGACGAGTTTTTATCGTGAATTGTTTTCTGGTGTATTAGAAGTAAATAAGCTAGAAGAGTTCAAAAAAACACCGAAAAACCTTCCAATACATATTTTTTCAGGAGATCGTGATCCTGTTGGGGATATGGGGAAAGGTGTAAAAGAAGTATATGAAAACTATAAAAAATGTGATGTGAAAGATGTAACACTGCGTTTATATGAAAATGGAAGACATGAAATGTTCCATGAAGTAAATCGAGATGAAGTATTTCAAGATTTGATTTCTTGGTTAGATAAGCATATTGTATGAGAAGGAACCTCACTTTTTTGAAGTGAGGTTTCTTTAAGGAGATGGAGGAGTAGTTATGTGTGAATTTGTAAATAAAGAATATGTAGAAATAGATTTTCAAGATGTTTTGATTAAAGAAGAGAAATTGAAAAATTGTACGTTCATAAAATGCCGTTTTAGAGGGATAGATGCATCGGAAGTTTCTACTGAAAATTGTAATTTCATAGAATGTGATTTTACCGGTGCTCTTTTTAACGCTTCTATCCATAAAGGAACTACATTTGCGAATTGTAAGTTTGTTGGTGCGAATTTATTCGTATCGAAGTTTGAAGAATGTAAAATGACCGGCTCTGATTTTGAAGAAGCGAATTTAGACGGAATAACTATCATATCGGGCGATTGGTCATATACGAATTTAAGGTTCGCGAACTTAAGTAAACAAATGTTAAAGGGAATACGTTTAATTGAAGCGGACCTATATGAATGTAATTTAGAAAAAGCAGATTTACGTGACGCGGATTTAACCGGTGCACAATTAGGTAAGGCGAAACTTAGTGGTGCAAATTTAAAAGGGGCGATAGTTGATAGAATTGATTTTACAAGTTTTGATTTGAAAAATGTAAAATTAGATATAACACAGGCAGTTGCAGTAGCAAGATGTTATGGGGCTAAGGTGAACTAAATAGTTTGTAAAACCGTTCAAAATGCTGAACGGTTTTTTAAATCATAATAGTAGTATAATAGTAAATGAGGTGTTCATACTATGGAAGATAAAACGTTAGGTATACTACTAGATGTAGTTGGGGAATTATTTTCAGATGAAATATCAATTGCCGTTTCGAATACGAAAGAATATATTTACTATCGGCCAAGTAAACGAATTGATTTAAAGATTAGCGCCGGGGATCCTATTAAGGAAGGGACGATTGCTCATAAAGCAATGGTAACGAAGCAAAAAGCCTCTGAGTTTATTAACCGAGATGTTTTCGGTATTCCTTATCATGGAATGGCCGTACCATTTTCAAATAATGGAAAGATTGAAGGTTGCGTGACGGCGATTTATCCCGCTTTAACGGATGGAAAGTCAGTCGTTACTTTAAAAACAACAGACGGATGGGTTCCAGTTCCTTTTTCAAAGGTCATGTATTTAGAAGCTAAAGATAAAAAGACGTATGTGAATTCAGAAGAGTTAACAGGAACACATAAGTACTCGCTACAAGAATTCGAATACTTGTTGCCGAAAGATTCCTTTATTAGATGCCACCGTTCCTTTATTGTAAATGTTAATCATATTAAAGCGATTTACCCTGATACGCATTCTACTTTTGTACTTTCTATGGATAACGGAGAGAGGGTACCAGTGAGTCAGTCATACGCTAGCTATTTTCGTAAGCTTCTAGGATTCTAAATTTTTCTGCTTTAGAACCTAGATTCGCTGTTTTGTCTGAATTTTCGGCATCGTGTAAGAAAATCCCTATTTTGATGGTGTTAATGTGTAAAATAATTATGAATATTCATTGGGAGAGGGATTACATATGGAGAATAATTTAGATAGAATTAGGGATCAACGATTAAAAGATCGAGTAGTTACACCTGAAGAAGCAGCTTCATGGATTGAAAGTGGAATGACTTTAGGATTAAGTGGATTTACACGTGCTGGTGATGTAAAAGCAGTCCCATTTGCACTTGTAAACCGAGTTAAGAATGATAAATCTTTTAAAGTAAATGTTTATACAGGGGCTTCCTTAGGTTCGGATGTAGATAAATTATTTGCTGAGGCAGGAATTTTAGGGAAAAGATTGCCTTTCCAAGCAGATGCAACTATGCGAAAAGGAATTAATAACGGAGACTTTTTATTTGTGGATCAGCACTTATCTCATACAGCAGAGTTACTTCGTGCTGACGTTATGGATATAGATTTCGCTATCTTGGAAGCGGTTGCGATTACTGAAGATGGAATGATTATTCCAACCACTTCAATTGGAAATTCCTTAGCATTCTCCTTAAATGCTAAGTCTATTATTATTGAAATGAATATGGCTCAATCTACGCAATTAGAGGGGCTACATGATTTATATGAACCAGGTAAACAAGGGGAAAGACTCCCTATTCCGCTCGTAAAAACGGATGATCGAATTGGAACAATCGGTATCCCAATTGATGCTGAAAAAGTGAAGGGAATTGTGTTTACGAATCAACTGGATTCGCCATCGACAATTGTTCCTCCAGATGAAGAAACTGTTATTATGGCACAGCATTTAATAGAGTTCCTTCGAGAAGAGGTTAAAGTAGGCCGATTAACAAATCGTTTAGCACCGTTACAATCTGGAATTGGTTCAGTTGCTAATGCAGTATTGCACGGCATGCTAGATTCGGAGTTTGAAGATTTAGAAGTATATTCTGAAGTTTTACAAGATGCGGTCTTTGATCTAATGGATGCTGGGAAAGTCAATTTTGCTTCCTGCTGCTCCATCACGCTTTCTGAAGAGAAAATGCAACAAGTATTTTCTAACTTTGAAAAATATCGTGACAAATTAATGATGCGCCCGCAAGAGATTTCTAATCATCCTGAAATCATTCGTCGCCTTGGATTAATCTCGATTAATACTGCTTTAGAATTAGATATATACGGAAATGTTAATTCTACTCATGTTTTAGGTACAAAAATGATGAATGGTATTGGTGGTTCGGGTGATTTTGCGAGAAATGCACGCCTAGCTATTTTTGTTACTAAATCGATTGCAAAAGGTGGCAACATATCAAGCATCGTTCCTTTCGTTTCTCATGTAGACCATACTGAACATGATGTAGATGTTATCGTCACTGAACAGGGGTATGCTGACTTAAGAGGGCTTGCGCCAAGAGAAAGAGTGGAACTAATTATTGAGAATTGCGTACATCCAATGTATCGTGAACAGCTACGAGCTTATTACGAGGAAGCAAGAACAAGAGGTGGACAAACTCCTCATATTTTAGAAAAAGCTTTTTCTTGGCATACAAACTATGCTAAAAATGGAACAATGCTTGAAGCGGTAGTAGAAACTGTTTAGAAGTGCAAAAATGATTCTTAATATAATATGCCATAAAGGTTAAAAGAAAAAGAACGCCAATTTTCAGGAATGGCGTTTTTTTCTTTTAAAAAATTGTTACCTATTATGAGGAATTATAAAAGTAATCTCTTATTTACGGAAATAAGAGGTTTTTTTAATTACTTTTCGAATCATTTTAATAGTTTATATATCAAAGGTGAGGAGAAAGAATCATGAAGATAAGAAATGCGTTATTAAGTGAAGCAAATGAATTAAGTGAACTTGCACTACATTCAAAAGCAACGTGGAACTATAGCGAAGCATTCATACTTGCTTGTAAGGAAGATTTAACAATTACTGATGAGTACATAAAAAATAATTTTGTATATGTTTTAGAAAACGATAATACGAAGATTGGTTTTTTCTCATTTTTACGTAATGATAACGCTCTTGATTTCTTGTACATTCATCCTCGTTACAAAGGAAAAGGGTACGGGAAAATACTTTGGGAGTATGTATTAGAAAAAGCAAATGAGCTAGGAATAAAAAGTTTTACAATTGATAGTGATCCGAATGCAAAAGGGTTTTACTTGAAGATGGGAGCAAAGTTAATAGGAGAGACACCATCAACGGTTTTTGAGGATCGTTTACTGCCTCTTTTGCAACATGATGTGTAAAACAATTAATAGTAGGAGAAGATTAGAATGGATGATGTAAAGATAAAGAGGATATATGAAGCACTAGTAAAATCATGGTCGATTGAAACAAGTTTAAAGTGGACTATTGAGAATCCGGCAAAGGGACAGTGTGGTATAACGGCTTTAGTCGTTCAAGATATATACGGAGGAAAAATCAAAAAGACAAAAGTAGGGGAGGTGTGGCATTTTTATAACTGTATAGTTGGACAAAGGTTTGATTTTACAGGGACTCAGTTCAATGGAAGATTGAATTATTTGGATGTGGAATCAAATCGAGAAGAAGCATTTGCAGATACAAATGAAAAACAATATAGCATTTTGAAGGAAAAGATAATGAAAGAATTCAAATTATCTTTTGACTCTTAATCTTTAATAAGTTACTATAATGGTGGTAACTTATTAAAGGGAACTTCATAGAGTTGAAAGGGGAAATACTTTTGAAAACAACTTATGTAAACGCTACAATCGTAACGATGAATGAACAAAATGAAGTGATAGAAAATGGATATATCATTGTAGAAAATGATCAAATTATAGATGTAAAGAGCGGAGAATTCGCTAATGATTTTGAAGTAGATGAAGTAATTGATATGAAAGGAAAGTGGGTTTTACCAGGGCTTGTAAATACACATACACATGTTGTAATGAGTCTCTTAAGAGGTATTGGCGATGATATGTTATTACAGCCATGGCTTGAGACGAGAATTTGGCCACTTGAAAGTCAGTTTACGCCAGAGCTTGCGGTCGCTAGCACGGAATTAGGATTACTTGAAATGGTGAAAAGTGGTACAACATCATTCTCTGATATGTTTAATCCAATTGGAGTAGATCAAGATGCAATTATGGAAACGGTATCAAAGAGTGGAATTCGAGCTGCAGTTTCAAGAACTTTATTTAGCTTCGGAACGAAAGAGGATGAAAAGAAAGCAATTGAAGAAGCTGAAAAATATGTGAAGCGTTACTATAATGAAAGTGGTATGTTAACCACGATGGTTGCACCGCATAGTCCATATACATGTTCCACAGAACTGTTAGAAGAATGCGCACGAATTGCAGTAGAAAATCAAACGATGGTTCATATTCATCTTTCGGAAACAGAGCGTGAAGTACGTGATATTGAAGCACAGTACGGAAAACGTCCAGTAGAATATGCAGCAAGTTGCGGGTTGTTTAAACGCCCAACAGTTATTGCACACGGTGTAGTATTAAATGAAAATGAACGTGCATTTTTAGCAGAACATGATGTTCGAGTAGCTCATAACCCGAATAGTAATTTAAAACTAGGATCTGGTATAGCGAATGTAAAAGCAATGTTAGAAGCAGGAATGAAAGTAGGAATTGCAACAGATAGTGTGGCATCTAACAACAATTTAGATATGTTTGAAGAAATGCGTATAGCAACATTATTACAAAAAGGCATTCATCAAGATGCAACAGCACTACCAGTTGAAACAGCTCTTACACTTGCGACTAAAGGAGCTGCTGAAGTAATCGGCATGAAACAAACAGGATCACTTGAGGTCGGAAAGTGTGCCGATTTTATCACAATTGATCCATCTAATAAGCCGCATTTACAACCAGCAGATGAAGTGTTATCGCACCTTGTATATGCTGCTAGTGGAAAAGATGTAAGTGATGTAATTATTAACGGCAAACGTGTCGTTTGGAATGGCGAATGTAAAACGTTAGATGAAGAGCGTATTATATTTGAAGCGAGTCGTTATAAACGAGGTTTGCAAAGATAGGTAATTATATGTAGTTGAAAAAGCTATCCTTTTTTAAAAGGATAGCTTTTTTCTTGGACGAATAAATATTCAAAAGAATGTCGCATCTTTCTGTTAGTATTTCTGCTATAATATATTACGCTTTATAATATATTATACTTAAGGAGAACAACTCATGAAGCTAAAAAAGAGCCATTTAATGGTAATGGCACTTGTTACATCTTTATTATTAACAGCTTGTAATAATAAAGCGAATAAAAGTGACACAGAGGCAAAAAAACAAGTATTACATGTAACGGTATCGGAAGAAATCCCTTCTCTTGATACTGCGAAAACGATGGATGGTACATCAGCACATGTTATGCAAAACATATTTGAAGGTTTGTATGTATTAGATGATCAAGATCAGCCTATTCCAGCAGTAGCAAAATCGTTTAAAAGAAGTGAAGATGGTAAAAAATATACATTTGATTTGCGTAAAGATGCAAAATGGTCAAATGGAGACAGTGTGACAGCAAATGATTTTATGTTTGCGTGGAAACGTGCAATTAAATCTGAAACAGCGTCTCAATATGCGTACATGCTCTTTCATGTGAAAAATGCGAAAGAGATAAATAAGGGAACAATGCCTCTTGATGAACTTGGGGTTAAAGTTATAAATGATTATAAGTTAGAAGTGGAACTCGAACAGCCAATTCCGTATTTTTTACAGTTGTTAGCACTGCCGATTTACTTGCCACAGCATGAGTCATTTTTGAAAGAACAAGGAAAGAATTATGCATTGGAACCTAGTAATCTCATATATAACGGCCCATTTGTATTAGAGAAATGGAAGCATGAACAAGAGTTTCAATTAAAGAAGAATGCTACATATTGGGATGAAAAGAAAGTGAAATTAGACGAGATAAACTTTCAAATTGTAAAGGATACAATGACCGCTGTTAATTTATACGAAGCTGGTAATTTGGATCGAGTGCCTATTAATTCTCAATTTGTAGACAAGTATAAAGGAAGTAAGGAATTACATATGTCGAGCGAACCTGCAATTGCTATGCTACGTTTTAATGAAAAAAATAGTGCGTTAGCAAATAAGAAAGTGCGTCAAGCTATTTCATTCGCGTTAAATAAAGAGGATTTCGTTGCTCATTTTATTAATAACGGAGCAAAACCTGCAAGTGTACTTGTACCAGTTGGTCATGTAAATGAAGAGACTGGTAAAGATTTTAGAAAAGAAAATGGAGATCTTTCTCCATATGATTTGCAAAATGCGAAAAAGATTTGGGAAGAAGCGAAAAAAGAGCTTGGAGTAGAACAAGTAAATCTCGAGTTTTTAACATTTGAACAAGATAATGCAAAACGTATGGCAGAATATATAAAAGGTGACTTAGAAAAGCATTTGCAGGGACTCGCAATCCAAATTAAACAACAGCCATTTAAGCAAAAATTACAGTTAGAACAAACAGGAGATTACGATATATCTATGGCAAATTGGGGACCGGATTATAAAGACCCAATTAGTTATTTAGAACTCTTTACGACGGATAATCAGAATAACAAAATGAACTATTCTAATCGACACTACGATGAATTAATAAAGAAAGCGAAAAGCGATCTAGTACTAGATCAGAAGAAAAGATGGGAAGTTCTGCAAGAGGCTGAGCGTATTCTGCTAGAGGATGCTGCAGTTGCACCGCTTTATCAAATGGGATCAGCTTACGTACAAAAGGATTATGTAAAAGGAATTGAGAAGCATCAATTTGGTGGTGTTTATACTTATAAGACTGCTTATATTGCTAATGAATAAATAAAAAAACCTTACTTTTAAAAAGTAAGGTTTTTTTAAGAGTACATGGAATAAGGGAATACAGTACAAAGAAGCATACAAACAATCTCTTGTTGTAATTATGTTTGTTTTTAATTATATAAAAAATAATAGATTATATATTTTGTCATTGATATACTTAAAAGGTAATTAAGGTATTAAGATGAATTGATAGAGATATTTGTGTAGAATTATTTGAGTATTGTAAAAAAAGAGGGTCTTAAGTGTGTGATTTGAGCGGGGCTTTTTCTAAATGAATGAATTGGTATGTATAATACTTGGGCGATATTAATTTGGGAATCTCGGGGGATTCTTTGAAGCTAGAAAAAGTAGAGTCAAATTCCATGTACTATTAGGTCCTGGTGTAGGTTTATGGGGATTTGGTTTAAGGAATAAAGGGGATAATTAGTATGAATAAGAAAGTAAAAAGATTTAAATATTTTATGGTTGTATTAGCCTGTATTGCAATTTTTGGCACAATCTTACCTAATGCATTAGATCCAAATGAAACATTAGCAGGTAAAATTTCAATTGTAGTTTTTGGTACAATGGGAGCTTGTTTACTATTCTCTATTATGTATTTTATTGTAAAAAAAGCTATTTTAAGAGGTGGGAAATAAGATGGGACAAAATTTAGAGTTAGAATTTTAATTCATGTACATAAAAAAGGAGAATTTTTATGAAATTACTACGTTTATTTATGGTTCTCACTCTTGTTGTATTGTTAAGTGCATGCAATACAGCAACACAAGTCACAAAGGTTCAAAAAAATGGCGAAACGACTTTAAAAATTGGTTCGTTGCAAGGGTATTACGATGTGCAAACGGTTAAAGCTGAAAAAGGAAAAGTGGAAATTCCTTATGAAGCAGCCGTTGAGGAAGGTACAATTTTATTGCAAGTTACAAAAGATGATAAGGTTATTTATGAAGAAGAAGTTACTTCTCAAAAAGAAGGTCTGCTTTCTTTTGAAGCGCCAAAATCCGGATCATATGATTTAATTGTACGAGTGAAGGGTGAAAAAGAGAAAGCAAAAGAAATTCAAATACATACTAAGCTATGAAAAAACGGCAAGTGGAGTGCACCCGCTTGCCGTTTCCATTTTCGGTTGATTCTATCGCAACATATGTTTATCAATGTAAGAAGTGATCCGCTGAGTCCTACTGTTTATTCCGCCGAAATTCCTGATGAAGTTACAATAAGAGATGAATAAAAGAATGTGTTACAAACCTGATAACTCTTTTTTACAAGAGCAAAAGACTGGGTTTGAAGCGTTTGTATTTGAAAGAGTTCTAGATGGTAAAGGGGGACATAGGGTGATGATCTTTTTAAAGAAGGTGTCTCAGACTTTACTACAGATATTGATTATATATGGGGGTAAATAAGTTGAAAAACATTGAGATTCTAAATAAATACATTGAAGGGTTTTCCGATACTCTCCCTACGTGGTTAAAGTATTTAATTGAGGCAGAGGAGATACATCAAAACTATGAGAATGTACAAGTACTTGAAACATTAAAAACAGATGCGGTGTTGTACTATGTGCACCGTACGCTACAAGTGTTAGATGGACTGCCTTTAGATGAAGAAGCGTATCGTATTATTGAAAAGGTACTAACGTATAGTGAGCTTGCAAAGGTAGGGTCTTTAAAACAGCGGGAGCAATGGAAGAAAAACGGGATTAATCTATTCGTACATAACGAGGGTTCTGCTGATATTTTTAGTGATATTCAGTTTATTGGACGTGTAGAGACAAACTTAAATTCTACTGAGTATTTGTTTATTCGAGATTTAATTAGAACACATGGATTAATCGGGCAGTATATACGCGGGGAGGCTCGTTTGGACTCTCATGTTGATTTAATTAACACATATAAAGAAGAATACGGAGACGTTAGGTTAAAGGAGATTCTATACTATCTTAACCAATGCATTATTGAAGGCGTATCAAAAGCTTTGTGGAGTGAAGTGAAGAACGATGTGAAGATTACAATTGATGGCCTGTTTGATGGTTATATGGAGCCATTTACTTCTCGCATACATAGACTCACGCCAAAACATAAGGAGTCAGTATTTGAAAAAGATATAATTATGGGAAGCGAGAAGAGAGACGTTCAAATATTTTTATCTAATAAGGATTTGTGGTATGTAGAACCGTCTATGCATGCTCTTAGTTTTGAGGATATTTGGACAGTTTTTATTATGTTAAAGAACGAGATAGGATCTAGAAAAGTTCAGCATATACATTTCGAGAAATTGATGCAGCAGTTGCACTATGATTTCAAAGGCGAGAAAAAGGACAACGTGTATCGTAAGCGGGTTATTGAGAAATATCTACGGGAGTACCGTGAGAACGAGAAGCCGAATACAACGCATGTTTCTTTTAAGGCTAAAGTCGATGAAGATATGAAGACTGCGTATGTGTCGTTTCAGTTTTCCGCTGTAGGTGAGGCGTTAATTACTTTCTGTGTAGAGGCAGAAAAGATAGATATGATGCATGCTCGGGCAAATGTGCTGCTGTTTGATTTCTTCGGGTTACGTAAGGATGCATATGATAGATTCCATAACGAAGAAGTGTATCTGGAGCATATGAATAGTTCGGCTGATGATAAACGAATTATTCTTGATTATATAAGGGGAGATACGATTGTAGATGTCGGAGCCGGTGGTGGTGTCATGTTAGACATGATCGAAGAAGAGACCGAGGACAAACGAATCTATGGTATCGATATTTCTGAAAATGTGATTGATACGTTGAAAAAGAAGAAGCAGAACGAGGGGCGTTCTTGGGATGTCATTAAAGGGGATGCAATCAACTTAAGCAGCTCGTTTGAAAAAGAATCGGTTGATACGATTGTATATTCTTCTATTCTTCATGAGCTGTTCTCTTATATCGAGTATGAAGGTAAGAAATTCAATCATGAAGTAATTAAAAAGGGGCTAAAGAGTGCTTACGAAGTGTTAAAGCCAGGAGGTCGTATTATCATTCGTGATGGCATCATGACCGAAGATAAAACGTTAATGCGTGTGATTCGTTTTAAAGATGCAGGCGGAATGAAGTTCTTAGAGCAGTATGTCCGTGAATTTAAGGGACGTATAATCCAGTATGAGGTACTTGCAGACGATACAGTCAAAATGCCTGTTAACGATGCAATGGAGTTCTTATATACGTATACATGGGGCGAGGATTCCTTCGTTCATGAGGTGCAAGAGCAGTTTGGAATATTTACGCCAAACGAATATAAGGATTTCGTAAAGGGTATCTTTGGAGATAAAATAAACATCGTTCAAGCTATGAACTATTTACAGGATGGATATACACAACATCTTAGCGAGAAAATCGAGTTTAAAGATGAGTCTGGGAGTGCTGTTGCGCTACCGGATAGTACGTTTTTTATAGTTTTAGAAAAGAGGTAATGATGTTGAAAAACTTTAAGAATCTTTAGCTAAAGGGCGTGTTCTCTTAATTTTATACTGAGAAACAAGTCAGTTATTAAAAAATCAGGTAATTCAATATCAGGGTGTATTGATAAATGGAAATATAGGGCGAAATGATGAGCTTGGGCGTGCTCCAAAAGGGGTGAATGATGGAAACGGTTTTGTATTTATTTCTCATATTGGAGATGTATATCCAAGTGGGTTATTGCCGATTAAAACCGGGAATATTAGAACAAAATCGCTAGCTGAAATCTATCGAAACTCCCCTGTTTTTCAAAACCTTCGTAATCCTGACAATTATAAAGGAAAATGTGGTGTTTGTGAGTTTCGATATGTTTGTGGGGGATCTCGTTCTAGAACATATGCAATAACGGGAGATTATATGGAAAGCGAACCTTTCTGTGTATACATTCCAAAAGCATTGCGAAAACAGAAAAAGAGCGTAAAAAAGGGATATGAGTAAGAATATGCTCATGCCCCTTTTTAAAATTATATAATTTATTGTACTTCGCATCAGTCGTATGATGATCTAAGAAATGAATAACACTCGGTTTCCCATCTTTCGTTAAAGATCCACTATCCTGATTTATTATGCTGAAACGAGTTTTTACGCATAATTTCTATTAAACCGATTTTAATAAAGAATAAAAATTCGTGTCATAGGGGATATCATCTTGATACATATAATTTTTTAGAACGCCTTCTTTTTCAAATCCTAATTTTAATAGCACTTTATTTGAAGCTTCATTTTCAAGAAATACAATTGCCCCAATACGCTTTAAGTGAATGGTATGGAAACCGTATGATATAACCTCAGAAACAGCTTCAGTCGCATATCCTTTTCCCCAGTATTCAGGGAAAAAGGCATAACTTAAATTGGCCCGTTTATGCTCAGAAGACCAATCGTGAAAACCGATGGTACCAATGAGTTCTTTCTTGTTTTTTAATTCAATTCCCCACTTTATACCGCTTCTTGCATTGTAACTCAGTTTAAAGTTATGAATGACTTGTTTCACTTGATCAACATCTTGTAATGGTTTTTGGCCATAATAGCGCAGTACGTCAGTATTAGAGAAGCATTGTAGTATACTCGGTGCATCTTCTTCGGTAAGTTCTCTTAAAATGAGTCGGTCGGTTTTCAATATAGGAAACATGCTTTCACTCCATTTCTTTTGAAACTAGAATGTATTGTTATTATATAATCTAGTCTGAAAATAAAGATTATTCAAGGGTAAAGTATGTTTTTGATTTGTGATAAAATTGATTGTGGAATATATTTCAAAAAGAGGTTTGTATATGGAGAAAAACTCAATTTTAATTGTAGATGATGATCAAGATATTGTTCGATTTGTTAACGCGAATTTAATGCAAGAAGGTTTTAAAGTTTTAAGTGCTCATAACGGAGAAGAGGCTTTAGAAATCATAAATAATAACAGTATTCAACTTGCTATTTTGGATATTATGATGCCAAAAATGGATGGGATAGAATTGTGCAGAAGGATTAGAGAGAAACATAGTTTACCAATTATGTTCTTAAGCGCAAAATCATCGGATGTAGATAAAGTAATTGGATTTAGTACTGGCGCAGATGATTATATTGTGAAACCGTTTAGTACAATTGAATTTATAGCGAGAGTGAAGGCTCAATTAAGAAGGTATACATATTTCAATCAAAATACTGTCCAAGTAATAGAAAAGAAAATAAACATTAGGGGTTTAGAAATAGATGAAGTGTCTAGAACAGTAATGTTATATGGAGAAACAATCAATCTTACGAAAACTGAATATGATATTTTGTACTTAATGGCAGCTGCAAAGAATCGTGTGTTCACTATTGAAGAAATATATGAAAGCGTTTGGAAAGAAAGAGCCTATGAAAGTAATAATACAGTAATGGTTCATATCGCAAGATTAAGAAATAAAATTGAAGAGAATCCAAAAGAACCGAAGTTTATACAGAATGTTTGGGGAGTCGGATATAAAATTGAAGATTAAATCATTACAAGGTATTAGAGCTAAGTTTTTTATCACATTCATATGTAGCATCTTATTAGCAACTGTAAGTATAATAGCGTTTCAAATTGTAATTGGAAATATATATAGTCATGTTACTGCGTTAGAAGAAAAATATTCACTTTTATATGTAATAGCTTTTTTAATTATTACTACAATATACTTTGCATTCATGACAAGAACAATGATGAAAAGGTTATCTGAAATAAATAAGAACGTGAAAGAAATAAGTAATGGTAATTTGGAGATACATATACCTATTTCAAAAAATGACGAGATTGGTGAATTGGCAGCGAATGTTAATAGAATGGCTAAAAGTTTAAAAGAGTCTATCGAAAATGAAAAAAAATCACAGGAAATGAAAACTGAAATGATTAGTAATATTTCTCATGACTTACGAACACCTGTAACATCTCTAATCGGTTACGCGGACCTGTTAGGAAGTCAGCTTCATACAAATAGAGAAGAATGTGAACAGTATGTAAGTATATTAAAGCGAAAAAGTTATGAATTAAAAAATCAAGTAGATGATTTATTAGATTATTGTCAAATAAATTATAGGGAGATTGAATTACATAAAAGTGTAGTAAATATGAAAGCGTTCAGTGAACAAATCATGATTGATTTTGTGCCACAACTAGATGATGCCGATATGAGCTTTCGTATTAAAGGTGATAACGAGTTACATGTGGAAATGGATGTGGCGCTTATGGTGAGGCTGTTCGAAAATGTAATTAGTAATAGTATTATGTACGGGAAAGACGGAAAGGAGCTTTTAATTCAAGTTTCTAAAAGCGACATGAATGTTGAAATAGAAATTAAAAATTTTGGACAATGCATTCCGAATGAGAATCTTCCTTACGTTTTTGAGAAGTTTTATCGTGGTGAAAAATCACGTAGCTCTCATACGGGTGGCAAAGGAATGGGACTTGCAATTGCGAGAAGTATAGCAGAGCTTCATAAAGGGGATATCACTGTGCGCAGTAACGAGAAAGAAACTGTTTTCACTATCGTTTTACCGCATTATAAAGAATTGTAAGAAAGTCGTAAGTATTTCTTTTATATGTCGTAATTTTCACTTCGTATCATGTAGAACAAAGATATGAGAGTGAGGATACATTATGTGGAAGAAGTATGTATTAGTAATTTTAGTTGCGTTTTTAATTATAAGTTGGAGTGTAGTTTATTTAGCTAAAGGTGTTATATCAGTCATTTTTTGGTGGAGTATACAAGTCTTTAGCATAGTATCACTCTTTATTTTGATAGGGGTAACGTTACTATTTGTGTGGAAAGGCATTTTCAGACAGCGAATAGAAAGAGAGCTACTCTTCATCGTTCTTTTCTCTATAATTGGAGCTTGGCCCTTAGGGTGGTTTGCTAACATAGGGGGACTTGCTTACCCAGCAGATGTACATTCTATGAGTCCTAAGGTAGTCGTTCGTTTTCCTTTGAATGAACGAGCATTAATAGGTTGGGGCGGTGATCGGTTAGAAACAAACTATCACGTTATAAAACCAAATGAAAGGTGGGCATATGATATTCTCATTCCGCCTGCTGAAGTGAAAAGTCGTAAGTTAGGAGATTATGGAATATATGGAGCGAAAGTAATGGCACCAGCTTCTGGAACAGTTGTATCCATCAATAATGATGAAAAAGATGTAGTTCCGGGAGAGGATAATTTTGAGTCAATGGCGGGGAATCATATTTATTTGCAACTAGATGAATCAGGGACATTTTTGATTCTTGCCCATTTAAAAAAAGGATCAATTAAAGTGAGGGAAGGCCAACATGTAAATGAAGGAGATGTACTTGCTCAAGTTGGTAACTCAGGAAGTTCAAGTGAGCCGCATTTACATATTCATCATCAAAGGCAGGATCCATCCAAGGTGAGCATATTTCTTTCGGAAGGATTACCACTTTACTTTCGAACTGAAAAAGGTACGATAATGCCAGAAAGAGGTACATACATAAGTGGTAATGAAAAAAGGTATTCCAGTTTTATTGGAATACCTTTTCTCATTACCCTACAAATGTTTGATAAAGTAAGAAAATATTTAAAATGATAACAAGTGCAGCGATGATCCAAGCGATAAAGGTTGTTATGCGGTGATTAACGAGCGCACCCATAATTTTTTTATTGCTTGTAAACATAATAAGTGGCACTAATGCAAAAGCAATACCGAATGATAAGACGACTTGGCTCATGACTAGTGCGTAAGTTGGATTTACACCTAAAGCGATAATAACTAATGGTGGAATCATTGTAATGAAACGTCGTAAATATAACGGAATATGCATTCGAATGAAACCTTGCATAATAATATCACCTGACATTGTACCGACAGACGAGCTAGATAGTCCTGCTGATAAGAGCCCAATTCCAAATAAAGCAGCTGATACAGGGCCGACTAAAGTACTGAACTGGTTAAAAGCAACATCGAGATCTTCGACATGTAAGCCGTTTTTAAAGAATAGTGCAGCCGCAACAATTAACATACTTGCATTAATTGCTCCAGCGATAACCATTGCGATAATGATATCAATAAACTCGAAACGGAAAATTTTTTTCTTTTGTTCATCAGTTGTTCCGACCACGCGGCGTTGTGTCAATGCAGAATGTAAATAGATTGCATGTGGCATAACTGTCGCACCTAATATCCCTGCTGCAAGTAATATACTGTCTACACCTTGGAATTTTGGAATAAATAGTCCTGAAAGAAGGGGACTTAATTCTGGTTTTGCATAAAAAACTTGAATCCCAAATGCTATTACTACGATAAAAATCATCCCTGTAATAATAGCTTCTAGTGGGCGAAATCCTCTGCGTTGAAACTCAAGAATAATAAATGATCCGACTGCTGTAATTAAAGCAGCTGGTAACATCGGAATTCCAAATAATAAATACAATCCGAGTGCTGCCCCGATAAATTCCGCTAAATCTGTAGCCATAATAACGAGTTCACCTTGAATCCATAAGCCAATAGACACAGGTTTTGGAAAGTGTTCGCGAGCAATTTCAGGTAAATTATTTCCCGTAGCAATTCCTAATTTAGCTGATAAAGTTTGAATTAATACTGCCATTAAGTTAGACGCGAATATAACCCATAATAGTAAATATCCATATTGTGAACCAGCTGCGATATTTGTAGCAAAGTTACCAGGGTCAATATAAGCTACGGATGCGATAAAAGCGGGTCCTAAAAACGGTAACAGTCTTTTCCACCCTTTCGTTTCTCCACTTAAAGCTAAGTGTGCTGATTGAACAGTTGTACTTTGAGAAGGGACTTGTTCATCTTTTGATATATCTTTATTCATAGTAGTTTTCCCCTTTGAAATGTTAACTTGATGAAATTATTGTAAGTATTCTTATTGTTTATTTCAATACATTTAAATGTATCAGATGATATTTTTATTTGAACACAAATGTTTCCTTAGTGCAAATTATATGCCTTGCTGCAATGGATGGTGTTGTGTTATAAAAAAATGGGAGTTTATGGTGTGATTACATGGGGAAACATAATGAATTAAAGGGCTAATTTTGAAATTTATGTGAACATAGAGCCTATATTACAGCATATTAATTGATGGAAATGAAATTGTATGATATATAATATATTGGGATTACAACATAACCATAGTGTTTTGTGATGTAATCTTGTTTTTATTTTCGTTAACTTATAGAAAAAATTGTAAATAGAAGAAAATAGGCTAAGTACAATTTAGTATGTATTTTCTTATTATATATGTTTTGATATGAACGTTAACTTATACATGATTTTAAAATTTAGATAGGTGGTAGAAATAAATTGGCAACTACAAAACCATATAGAGTATTACTATATTACATGTACACAACAATTGAAAATCCAGAAGAATTTGCTGAACAGCATTTAGAATTTTGTAAATCACTTGAGTTAAAAGGAAGAATTCTTGTAGCAACAGAAGGAATTAACGGAACTTGTTCTGGAACTGTTGAGCAAACAGAGAAATACATGGAAGCAATGAACAATGATCCACGTTTTGCTGGAATCGTTTTTAAAATTGATGAGGCAGATGAACATGCATTTAAGAAAATGCACGTACGCCCTCGTCCAGAGTTAGTTACACTTCGTCTAGAAGACGACATTAATCCGAAAGAAATAACTGGTAAATATTTAGAGCCAACAGAATTCTATGAGGCAATGAAACAAGAAGATACAGTTATCATTGATGCACGAAATGATTATGAGTTTGATCTAGGTCACTTTAAAGGTGCGATTAAACCGGATATTGAATCATTCCGTGAGTTGCCAGATTGGATTAGAGAAAACAAAGAAACACTTGAAGGTAAAAAGATTTTAACATACTGTACAGGCGGAATTCGTTGTGAGAAGTTTTCTGGTTGGTTAGTTCGTGAAGGTTACGAAGATGTAGGTCAGCTTCACGGCGGTATTGTAACGTACGGAAAAGACCCAGAAGTACAAGGTGAGCTTTGGGATGGACAATGTTACGTGTTCGATGAGCGTATCTCTGTACCAGTAAACCAAAAAGAGCATGTTATCGTTGGTAAAGACCACTTTACAGGTGAACCTTGTGAGCGCTATGTAAACTGTGCAAATCCAGAATGTAATAAGAAAATTTTATGTTCTGAAGAAAACGAAGCGAAACATTTACGTGCATGTTCTCATGAATGTCGTGTACACCCACGTAATCGTTATATCGTTCAACACGAATTAACTGAAGAGCAAGTAGCTGCTGCATTAGAGAAAATCGAAGCAGGGAAGTAAGCTAAATTATTGTAATAAAAAAGTACTCCAAATTTTATTTTGGAGTACTTTTTTTACTATGTGTTTTTTATCAGTTTTTGTCGGTAAGTCGATATATCTTAAAAATCGCTGATATAATTTGAGTTGCGCCGATATATTCGAAAAATCGCTGATAAAAATTTCATTTACTGAAGCGTACCACATATTTGTAATTTGAAAATAACTTTCTTTACTTCCTATCATCTTTCTCTTTAACAGCAGAAAGTACAGTTTGTTTTATCCATGATTTTCTTCGTTTATGTTGTAGACTCCATTGGTATAAACTTTGCGCACCTAAAATAAGTGAAATGACTATGCCGCTAATTGCTATTAAAAGCGCGAAAAATTCAAGTGGAGACGAGATTTTGTTTGAATCGGTGTTTCTTAAAAGATCAATCATAGTAAACCCTAACATTTGGCCTACTACAGAGTAGAGCGTTAAAATTAATAGTAAAAGGCTATCTTTTTTAGAAGCGACATTTTCTTGATATTTAAACAAACTATCAAGATTTTGTTTTGCATTCGAGTATAGTACTTCAATGTTAAATAGATTTCTTAAGCGGAAGAAAATATCTTCACTCTGTGATTGGGATACTAACTCTAAAGAGAAGTAATTTGCTGTAAATGAATTGATTGAATAAATTAATTTCTCTATTTCATTTGTATCTTGTTCAATGTTAAGTTCAGCATAAGCGTTTGCCATTTTTAATAAAACAACTTTATGAAATAGATTTAATAACAAAGCGTAATAAAACTCCCCGTACATTTGACTAGCAAGTTTAGCGATTGCTTGCTCACCTTCATTTGTTATACATGTAAAAATATGTTCTTCCATAACAAAGTAGCGATTAGGAGCCCATCTTTGATAAGAATGTTTTGTTAAATAATCTTGAATATAAGGGATGTTATTTGCGCTAATATACGGATTGCCATCGTCTGTTAATCCGGAAAGACTGGAAGTTCGGTATACATCGATTATATGAAGGTCTGACTCTTTATTCACGGATAATAAAGTTTGTACATACATTCTTTGGTCTTCAAAGAAAGGAAAGGTTTGAAAGTAAGAGCTCCGCAATCTCTTTTTCTCAAAGAAGTCTGTTACACCATGAAATAAATCACCGAATATAAGTTTTTCCACTTGTGAGTATTGTTTTCCGTTACATTCAATACAAATAGTCTCGTTTGTATCATTTTTAGTTTCAAGTACACGGAAGCGGGCGGCGAATTCGATTGCTTCTGATAATGTCATGTTTGGAGCGGTTTCTACTTCTGTCCGAATTGTTAAGAAGCCAAGCTCATAAGGGCAAAGTGTTACATCAATAGAATGAATCTTGAATGGAACAGAAATCAAATTTGTTGTTAAATGTCCAGTTAAGTTAAGGTCTTTAGAATAGCGTTGTAATCCTTTTTGATGCTCTGAGTGAGGAAATAGAATTTTATTTGTAAATGAAAGATAGTATGCTTCCATATTTTGATGTGAAACTTGAAACTTTCCGTAGTATGTATTTTCATTTTCAAGATGATCGAGTCGAAAAGGACGGAAATCATTTTTCTGTAAGAAAGGGAACATATTTTGTTCATATCCAGTTTTAAAAGAAAACGGGAATATAAATTGAAATATAGCTGTTGTCACATCTTTTTCCTCGATTGTTTGTATTGCCTCCATTTACATTGTTTCCTTTCCATATATGCTATAAAAACAACATACCCAAATTTATTTGAAAATAACCACTGTTTTATACTCGATTAAGAATGAAAATTCAGCTTATTTAGTAGGGGACATGTATAATGTTATGTATATTAAATGTTATAAAATTGTATTTTGAAAAGGGGGATGTTGTATGCGTATTTTAGTATTAGGAGCTGGTGGCGTCGGAGGCTTTTTTGGAGGTCGATTAGTCGAAAAAGGAGAAGATGTTACGTTTCTTGTCCGCAGTAAAAGAAAACAGCAATTAGAGGAAAGGGGACTTGTTATTCGTAGTGTTAACGGGGATTTTTCCTTCCAACCGAAATTAATAACGAAAGAAGATCGAACTTCTCCGTTTGACGTTATTTTATTTTCAACAAAAGCGTATCACTTAAACGAGGCGATTCAAGATTTGAAGCCGTTTGTAGGTGAAAATACTGTCATCATTCCATTGTTAAATGGTATTGCTCATTTATCACTATTACAAAAGGAATTCGGCGTGGAAAAAGTAATTGGCGGTTTATGCTTTATCGAGACGACGTTAAACGATCAAGGAGAGATTGTACAAACGAGTGTTGCCAACAGACTTGTATTTGGAGAAATGAAGTCTCAAGATTCAGAGAGAATAAAGCATATTTCTAAAGCATTTGCAGGTACGAAATCTAGTTTTGTTTTAAGTGAAAATATTATGCAAGATATGTGGCATAAATATTTATTTATTACTGTAATGTCGGGTGTGACGACATTAATGCGTGCAGCGATAGGACCGATTCGCGAAAGTGAAGGTGGACGCGATTTTATCCAAAACTTATTTGAAGAATGTGTGCAAATCATGAGATCTATGAAAGCTCCAGTTAAGGATGGAATTGCCCAAGAACATATGAAAAAAATTGATAAAATTTCGTATGATATGAAGTCATCGATGCAGCGTGATATGGAAAAAGGTTCGTTCGTTGAAGGCGAGCACATACAAGGATACTTACTAGATGTAGCGGAACAATTTTCTATAGAAGCACCATTATTAGGGGCAGTATATCAAAATTTGAAAGTGTATGAAGAAATGACCTTTAACAGATCAGCAATACAATTGGATGTATGAAAAAATAAAAAAGAAAGCAATATATAAGTGTATTGCTTTCTTTTTTATGACAAATTATTTATTTCTTTTCGTTCTATCTGTCAAATTTATTTCCTGTTCACGTTTACCGTATAATTGATTAATTTCATTTGCTAATGCATCTAAATAGGAATCGGAAAAAATAGGCTTCTTTTCTTTAGACATATGAGTCTCCTTTATCGATTTTTTAGTATTCATTATGTATATTTACCAGCGGATTATGCGCAATCATTTAAATTTTTTCTTTTTAAAAATTTTTGTTTACATTTTGAAAATAAAGGAGTATTATAATCCACAGTTTCAATTTTCTAAATCGCTGAAACCGCATGGTGCGGGGGACCCGTTCTTATGGATTAGTACTTAATCCAATGGGGTGAATCCTTGAAAAAGGTAGGGCTACTCATAGGCCCGAATCCGACAGCTAACCTCGTAAGCGTTATATTGAGAAGGAAGGTGGAGCTTGTGCGACAAAAAAAATAATGTCTACAAGTCTATTTCGTTATGGCTTGTAGACATTTTTTGTTTTCTGAAGAAATCGTTTACCCGCTGTAACTAGCAGAAAAGTTCGTACAAAATTATTGGAGAGTGGACAGCAGTGGTTTCATCAATCAAAAGGTTTTTAATTGGAAGGCCGTTAAAATCAACTGAGTTAGGAGAGCAAAAGCTTAATAAAACGAAGGCGTTAGCTATTTTATCTTCTGACGCATTGTCATCGGTCGCATACGGACCAGAGCAAATATTAATCGCACTAGCAGGCCTAGGAGCAGTAGCTTATTGGTATTCTATTCCTATCGCTGTTGGGGTATTAGTATTATTGACAGCCCTTATTTTATCTTATCGACAAATTATTTTTGCTTATCCGCACGGCGGGGGCGCATACGTAGTATCAAAAGAAAATTTAGGGATGAATCCAGGGCTAATAGCTGGAGGATCTTTATTAGTCGATTATATTTTAACTGTTGCAGTAAGTGTATCAGCAGGTACAGATGCGCTTACATCAGCTTTCCCTAGTTTACATGCACATAATGTAATCATTGCGATTATATTTGTTATATTGATTACTATTTTAAATTTAAGAGGGGTAACGGAATCAGCTTCCGTTTTAGCATATCCTGTTTATTTATTCGTTTTAGCACTATTTATATTAATTGGTGTAGGTATTTATAATATTATAACTGGTCAAGTTTCACCGACATTACATTCACCGATTGGAACACCAGTTGCAGGAATTAGTTTGTTTTTACTGTTACGAGCATTTGCTTCAGGAAGCTCTGCTTTAACGGGTGTTGAGGCAATATCTAACGCAATTCCAAACTTTAAGGATCCTGCACCTAACAATGCAGCGAAAACATTGCTCGCAATGGGTGCATTACTTGCAGTTTTATTTTCAGGAATTGTTTTCTTAGCTTATTATTACGGAATTAATCCAAGTAAGGAAGTAACAGTTGTTTCACAAATTGCTGAACAAACTTTTGGACGTAATTTCATGTACTATTTTATACAGGGTACAACTGCTTTAATATTAATTCTTGCTGCTAACACAGGGTATTCTGCATTCCCGCTATTAGCAGTTAACCTTGCAAAAGACAAATTCATACCGAGAATGTTTACGATTAGAGGAGACCGCCTAGGTTACTCAAACGGTATTATTATACTTGGAATTGCTTCGATTATTTTAATTGTAGCTTTCCAAGGGCAAACAGAACATTTAATTCCGTTATATGCAGTAGGCGTATTTATTCCGTTTACACTCTCTCAAACGGGGATGGTATTAAAATGGCTTCGTGAAAAACCTGAAGGATGGGCTTTGAGATTAACGGTCAATTTAATTGGTGCAGTCATTAGTTTTATTGTAATGAGTATGTTCTTTTTAACTAAGTTCGCACAAGTTTGGTCAATCCTTATTTTCTTACCTGCCATCATCTTCTTGTTCCATAGAATTAAGAAGCATTACGATGCAGTGGGTGATCAATTAAGTTTAAAAACTTGTGAGCCACTTGTTCCAATTGAGGGAAATGTAATTGTTGTTCCTGTAGCTGGTATGACGCATGTAGTAGAAAATTCATTGAACTATGCGAAGGCTCTTTCAGCAGATCAAGTTATTGCTGTATATGTTGCTTTTGACAGAGAAGAGGAAAAGAAATTTGAAGAGAAATGGAAGAAGTGGCAACCTGAAGTAAGGCTTGTTACCTTACATTCTCATTATAGAAGTATTATTCAGCCACTAACAAAGTTTATTGATACAGTACAATATAAAGCGAGTGAGTCAAATTACCGAGTTACTGTAGTTATACCACAGTTCATTCCGAAAAAAGGTTGGCATAACATTCTTCATAATCAGTCTAGTTTACTCATTCGTGCGTATTTACTCTATAAAAGAAATGTTGTTATTACGACAGTTCCATATCATTTGAAAAAGTAAGAAGATTTTTTAAGGATAGCTTTACGAAAGTGAAGCTATCCTTTTTGTGTATACACTATGCATAATTGCATACGGGTCTGGAAGATATATCAATATAATTTTTGTATCTATGAATAAGTAGAGGTTTTTGTTGTGATATATGGATATTTCAATTGAAAAAGTGAAGTGGATTATATTTTGAAATAAGGACAGGAAAGCTTGAAAATAAAGGGAATGAAAATACTTCTTTACGTTATATAAATAGCTGTGTTTAAATGACCTTACAGTACAAAACTTACATGAAAACAAAACGGAATTTCATATTTACGTACGTTATTTAGTTTAAAATGAATAATATTTTTATGTAATATATTCACTGTGTGAATGTGAGAATGGCTATAAAATAGAAATTTTATACAATATTATTCATACTAATCACATATGAAATGTTTTATAACAATAAGTAAGTACTGTAGCAATAAAAGTTGGGAGAGGTGGTTCGTACATGGATCGCGGTGAGAACGTTCTCTATTTTAACCATCTCAAACTATATGCAAGAAAATAGAATAATAAAATGCGATAGTAATAGTTGCTAATACATAGGAGGAGTTAAAGTGAAAAAGACTTTAATTACAGGGTTATTGGTTACAGCAGTATCTACGAGTTGTTTTATTCCTGTAAGCGCTTACGCTAAGGAAGGGCAAACAGAAGTGAAAACAGTATACGCACAAAATGTAATTGCTCCAAATACATTATCCAATTCAATTAGAATGTTAGGATCACAGTCACCGCTTATACAAGCATATGGACTAGTGATTTTACAGCAGCCAGACATTAAGGTGAATGCGATGAGTAGTTTGACGAATCATCAAAAGTTTGCAAAGGCAAATGTAAGAGAGTGGATTGATGAATATAATCCGAAGCTAATCGATTTAAATCAAGAGATGATGAGATATAGTACTAGATTTAATAGTTATTATAGTAAGCTCTATGAACTAGCAGGAAACGTCAATGAAGATGAACAGGCAAAAGCAGATTTTACAAATGCATATGGAAAATTACAATTGCAAGTACAAAGCATCCAAGAGAGTATGGAGCAAGATTTATTAGAGTTAAATCGATTTAAAACGGTATTAGACAAAGATAGTAGCAACTTATCACTTAAAGCTGATGAAGCAATAAAAACACTGCAAGGATCAAGTGGAGATATTGTGAAATTAAGAGAAGATATTAAAAGAATTCAAGGAGAAATCCAAGCGGAATTAACGACTATTTTGAATAGACCTCAAGAAATTATTAAAGGTTCTATTAATATCGGTAAACAAGTATTTACAATTACAAATCAAACTGCGCAAACGAAAACAATTGATTTCGTTTCTATCGGTACTTTAAGTAATGAAATTGTAAATGCTGCAGATAGTCAAACGAGAGAAGCAGCTCTTCGCATTCAGCAAAAGCAAAAAGAGCTACTACCACTTATTCAAAAGTTATCACAAACTGAAGCAGAGGCGACACAAATTACATTCGTTGAAGATCAAGTAAGTAGCTTTACAGAACTAATCGATCGTCAAATTACAACTTTAGAAACGTTATTAACGGATTGGAAAGTTTTAAACAATAATATGATCCAAATTCAAAAGAATGTTGAAGAAGGCACATATACAGATAGTAGTTTACTTCAAAAACATTTCAATCAAATTAAAAAAGTAAGTGATGAAATGAATAAACAAACGAATCAATTTGAAGATTACGTTACAAACGTTGAAGTACATTAAAAATAAGTAACGATATAGGGAGAGAAGAAAAATGACAAAAAAACCTTATAAAGTAATGGCTCTATCAGCACTTATGGCAGTATTTGCAGCAGGAAATATCATGCCAGCTCATACGTATGCAGCTGAAAGTACAGTGAAACAAGCTCCAATTCATGCGGTAGCAAAAGCTTATAATGACTATGAAGAATACTCATTAGGACCAGAAGGCCTAAAAGATGCAATGGAAAGAACAGGTTCAAACGCTTTAGTAATGGATCTGTACGCTTTAACAATTATTAAACAAGGGAATGTTAACTTTGGTAATGTATCCTCTGTTGATACGGCTCTAAAAGGGAAAGTAATTCAGCACCAGGATACAGCTAGAGGAAATGCGAAACAATGGTTAGATGTATTAAAGCCGCAGCTTATTTCAACGAATCAAAATATCATTAACTACAATACGAAATTCCAAAACTACTATGATACGTTAGTTGCTGCGGTGGATTCGAAGGATAAAGCGACTCTTACGAAAGGGTTAACTAGATTATCAAGTAGTATTAATGAAAATAAAGCGCAAGTAGATCAGTTAGTAGAAGACTTAAAAAAATTCCGAAACAAAATGACGTCCGATACGCAAAACTTTAAAGGTGATGCAAATCAAATTACATCTATATTAGCTAGTCAAGATGCTGGAATTCCGCTTCTGCAAAATCAAATTACAACGTACAATGAAGCAATTAGTAAATATAATGCAATTATTATCGGTTCATCTGTTGCAACAGCACTAGGACCAATTGCAATTATCGGTGGTGCAGTAGTTATTGCTACAGGTGCAGGAACGCCGCTAGGAGTCGCATTAATTGCAGGTGGTGCCGCAGCTGTAGGCGGTGGTACAGCTGGAATCGTATTAGCGAAGAAAGAACTTGATAATGCACAAGCTGAAATTCAAAAAATAACAGGACAAGTTACAACTGCTCAATTAGAAGTAGCTGGGTTAACGAACATTAAAACACAAACGGAGTATTTAACAAATACAATTGATACTGCAATTACAGCGTTGCAAAACATTTCAAACCAATGGTACACAATGGGATCAAAATACAATTCTTTACTTCAAAATGTAGATTCAATTAGTCCAAACGACCTTGTTTTCATTAAAGAAGATTTAAACATTGCGAAAGATAGCTGGAAAAACATTAAAGACTATGCAGAAAAGATTTATGCTGAAGATATTAAAGTAGTAGATACGAAAAAAGCATAATCGGATACGAATCGTTAGAGCGTTAAGTATTGATGAGTGATTTGAAGCTCCTGTTCAGTTGTGAGCAGGAGCTTTTTATACCCTTATAAAGAAGATAGGTGAAAAGTATGCAGAAACGATTTTATAAAAAATGTCTTTTAACGTTAATGATTGCTGGAGTGGCAACGAGTAACGCATTTCCTTTACATCCTTTTGCAGCAGAACAAAACGTAAAAACATTGCAAGAAAGTGCGGAAAATTATTCGCTAGGGCCAGCTGGATTCCAAGATGTTATGGCGCAAACGACATCGAGCATATTTGCAATGGATTCATATGCAAAATTAATTCAAAATCAGCAAGAGACTGATTTGAGTAAAATAAGTTCCATTAATAGTGAGTTTAAAGGAAATATGATTCAGCACCAAAGAGATGCAAAAATTAACGCAGCGTATTGGTTAAATTATATGAAGCCTCAAATTATGAAAACAGATCAAAATATTATTAATTACAATAATACTTTTCAAGCGTATTATAATAGCATGCTAGTAGCGATTGAACAAAAGGATAGTGGAAAATTAAAAGCGGATTTAGAAAAGTTGTATGCGGATATTGTAAAGAATCAAAATGAGGTAGATGTATTATTAGGGGATTTGAAAGCTTTTCGCGATAGAATGGCGAAAGACACAAATAGTTTTAAAGAGGATACAAATCAATTAACAGCAATTTTAGCAAGTACGAATGCTGGCATTCCGGCTCTAGAGCAACAAATAAATACATATAACGATTCAATCAAAAAGAGTAATGATATGGTCATTGCTGGTGGCGTACTTTGCGTAGCACTAATAACATGTCTTGCTGGCGGACCGATGATTGCGATTGCGAAAAAAGATATCGCAAATGCAGAAAGAGAAATCTCCAATTTAAAAGATAGAATTTCTGGCGCACAAGCTGAAGTGGCAATATTGACAGATGTAAAAAATAAAACAACAAATATGACTGAAACAATTGATGCAGCAATTACAGCATTGCAAAATATATCAAATCAATGGTATACAGTAGGGGCAAAGTATAATAATTTACTGCAAAACGTAAAAGGAATCAGCCCTGAAGAATTTACCTTCATAAAAGAAGATTTACATACAGCGAAAGATAGCTGGAAAGATGTAAAAGATTATACAGAAAAATTACATGAAGGCGTGGCGAAGTAAACAGTGGACTAGTTCCGCTGTTTATTTTTTTATCCTGTTTTTTGTGAGAGTTGGACTTGTAATTTGATATATAAATTTTCTGTGTTTTTTATCTATGTTATTAATAACATTTAGACAAATTGATACTAATAACATAGATGAATTTCTGATGGGGTACCATCAGAAAAATGGGGATTTACAACGCTAAGTCCATTTTTAAGCCGATCCCCTCATTTTTAACCATGTTAAGAAAGTTTCAATGGTCTTAAAGAATGTAACGAGATCATTTTTTGAATTAAAATGGTATTCTCCAAGTAAATTAAAGAGTAATTATTAAACAAAGTAAAGGTAGAAGTTGAAATAAGTAAATTGTTTTCAATCTTATAAAATATATTATTTTTGTATAAAAATAATATATTTTATAGCTCTTTTTTATTATTAGTGTAATACCCTAATCATTTGCAGCAGAATAGGGAAAAAAGATACCCTAAGGTGCCTTCCTCCGAATTGATATTAACCATGTTAAATGCTTGCCGGTGCATCGATTGAAACATTGATAGTAGTAGGACTTCCGAAAATAGAGATTTTTACAGCATCAACTACTATCTCATTGCTATCTTTATTTGATTCATTTCCTTCAACCATTCTATCTAGTTTGTCTGACCATGTTAACCCTGTAGCTTTTATCATGGCTTTAACAGTGTCTAGGTCTGGAGCGCCATTATATAAAATACTGTTAATTGTTTTATCATCTCTTCTCAGGCTCACACTAACCCATTTAGCTTCTGATGTACTATCTTCAGCTTTTGTGTAATAAAAACGATGAGTTTCAGTGCTTTCTTCATATTCAAGATTAAAAGGTAGTATTTGAATACCTTGATTAACTGAATCGTCTTTAATATTGTTGTAGTTTTGCAGATATTGATCTGTAGTCATATCCTGAAATGCTAATTTCCCTTTTGGTTTTGTTTCATCCTTTTTGTATGTAGGTTCAGATGACTTTGATTCAGTTGTAGTTTTCTCATCTGGGTTACAAGCAACCATCCCCATAAGTAATGCGCTAAAAGTTAATGCTGTAAGTAATTTTTTTTCATTATTATGCTCCTTCGTTTACAGATGACTTTCAACCAGCTTTTTAGCTTCCTTGTGAAAAATACGGCGTTTTCTTCTCTTGTTACTTCTAATTTAGTTCTTTTTGTACCCGATTTACTAATCAATTCGAAGTGAATATAACCGTTAGTTAGTGACTTAGGTTTCTTAAATTTGATTTTCTTAATATCCTGGTATTATATCTCTACAATCCTCTTGCTAATGTCCAACACTTCTGAAGATTTGAAAGCGATTTGTTCATTATCGACGATTAAAACCCAGTTATAAGTCCTGAATTATTTCATCTTTATATCTCTCAAATAAAATATTTAAAGTAAGTATAACAAATTAAGGTCATCCATTTTGTTATACATTTTTCCTTTGTAAAGCGTAAAAAAGTAATGAATAGAACGATTGGATTATAAGAAGGCAATATCCAAAGTAATGTGAGATGCGTATGTTAATAATTTTTAATTTGAAAGTCTAGTTGCATCTTACGTTAAGGACGTTCTTTTGCAGTTATAACTATATTGTTAGAAAATAGGGTCTAAGCTTCAGATGACAAGAATGGAAGTCATTCAAATAGAAACGAATCCTGTAATAAAACATTTAGTCAAAAAAGTGAATTCCAGTATGAGTTCTGATGTCTGTACTAAAAGTAAAAATCATAAAATCCGTTTAAGAAATTATGTGTAAAAGGAATAAACGGTGGTTATCCGACATGTCCTATCTGCTACAGCACAGAATAAGAAAAACCTATCATTGAATCAGAAAATGAACGATTGAAGAAAAAATGATAACAGTTTGCTCAATATGCTACGTTAATCCGACTGTTAGAAGGATTGAAATGAAAATATTGTTCGATTTAATAAAAGTGGTTGGCAAGCATTATGGATATCGAAAAAATATAGGGGAAGTACATTAGAAAATAGCAGATGGGGAATTCGGTATAGAAATCGATGTACTTGAAAAAATAGAAGTGCATTTAGTAAGACAGCCAACAGGTTAAAAGATTGGACTTTCTGATAAATGATTGTTATATACCTTTAACAAACTACATTTAAGCATTGCTCGCCATAACAACTTAGCTTTTTCAGTAGCTTAGATATTAGAACGTAATTTCGAGGTTGTAATAAGAAAGGGTGACGATTACGCGTGTAACGGAACAGGGGTAACTCAAAACGGTATTGGAGTGGATAGTAGGTATCCATTGGGATCATGTGCTTGCGAAGCAGGTGGTCGCCAGTCCCATAGAAGACGAGTACATGAAGAAATCGCTGCATTAACCATGGGGCAGGCAGATAAGAAGAAAATTATATCTCGTTCAATGGGGTTAGGGACATGAAACAACTAACACTGAAAGGTAATTAAACAAAAGCTTTATTTGAATTAGTTTTATTAATAAAAAAGATCCGTATTACGGATCTTCTTAAAAAATTTATTAATCATTTGTTTTCTAACTAAAACAAAAACCCCAATTATATACTTTTCAGGAAAGTTAACGGAAGGTGACATTAATTGAATTAAAATTTGTATTTATCATTTGAATTAACCTTTACTGTTTCTATAAGTTCATGTTGTATACTGAAATTCGGTAGTAACAATAGAAATAGGAAATCAGACAAAAACAGTAATCTATGTAGAACCAGAGGTTACTTATGAATTTTTTACTATTCTTAAATATGAGAAGTTTATTATAGGTAATGTAGATTAATTAGTGGAATAGGTATTGGTAACGATAGGATAAAAAAGTCAAAATAAATAATTTTCGTTATAATTTTACCGCTTAACCGGAAAAAATGTAGCGAAAATACTATTTTGTGTTTGTTATAATTTAATTGAGTTTTTTATGAACTGTATTGTATTTATTCAAGTTCAGTATCTTATTCACTGTGTTTTAAAAAGCATTCACTTGTAATAAAAGTGAATGCTTTTTAATTTGTAGTTCTATTAAAGAGAACTTAATTAGCATGAAACGATTTAAAACCCTATAAAATCGTTTCATGCATATTTAAAGGAGGAAAATCATGATAAACAAAGCAATTGCTGAATGTATTGGTACTATTTGGAACTGGAACAGCTGTAATAGGTGGAGGAGTGGAAGGAATCGGTATTTTAGGAATTGCGATGGCCTTTGGATTATCAATTGTTGCTATGGCATATAGCATTGGAACAATTTCTGGTTGCCATGTTAATCCTGCGGTATCTATTGCCATGTTTATAAATAAACGAATGACGGCTAAGGAGCTTGCGTATTATATAGTAGCACAAATCTTAGGTGCTTTATTAGGAACTGTAACCTTAGTAACCATTTTAAAATCATCGGGAATGACATTAAGTAACTTAGGTCAGAATAGTTTTGGAAATTTAGGGGCATCGGGTTCATTCATAGTTGAATTCGTGTTAACATTTGTCTTTATTTTAGTTATTATCGCTGTAACTGGTAACAAGGGGATTACTAATTTAGCTGGAATTGTAATTGGTCTTACTTTAGTGTTAGTGCACTTATTAGGTATCTCATTAACAGGAACTTCTGTTAATCCTGCACGTAGTTTTGCACCAGCATTATTTGCTGGTGGAGAAGCTATTTCTCAATTATGGGTATTCATTATTGCTCCAACCTTAGGTGGAATCGCTGCTGCTATGGTGGGGAAATCTTTATTGAATACTGAGAAATAACATTATCTATTTTTAATAAACACGTTGTCTTATAATGTGATAAAGATAGCTTGATGTGATAATTAATAGTATCCACTTCAAGTAGTAAGAGAAAACGTTATATTTTGCCATGATTTGAAAATGCCTCCAATTGGAATTGGAGGCATTTTCATTTAATATAAGAAAATATGTAGAGTCAATAAAATTCATTAATTTAGTGAGTCTTCTATATAAATACAAAAATAGCCGGTACTCGAATTGAGTATCGGTTATTTTTCCGTGTCATAATATCTATTATTGCTTTCCCATCTTTGCAATTATATTATAACTTAATGGGATTTGTTAAACGTTTTCATTTTTTCCTCTAATAAGGAAATTTAAGAAAACTTATTGAAAAGGATCTGTGTAATAATAATAACTGACAACTAAATAGGTTGTCTCCTTAAAAATTGCAAGAGCAAGATCCCTTATTGTAAACCTCTTCTGCATTCCTAGCCAGAAGAGGTTTCTTCCAATATAAATAGAGAATCTATCTTGCTTCCTCCTTTACTTTTGCTAATATGAAAAACTCAGATATTCGAAATTGATTATTATTAGAATCAATGATGTACCTTTGTGTATTATTAAAAAATGATTTAAAAAATAAGAATAATGTGATGCGAAATTTCCGTATCAAGAGAAAAATCATTAATTTTTTTGAAGAATTACTTTGATAGAATAAATATAAGAAGTTTTTCTTTGGTATTCGTCTCATGTGCCTAAAGAATTTGTATACAAAAAAACAAACATATCCAATGTATGTTTGTTTTTTTTGTAGCTAATTAAGAAATATTTTTGACTAGATTAATAATAGGTATTTAAAATAGGTTCAATACAATTAATGAGAATAGTAATGCTTGAAATATAAACATGCATTTTAACACATAAGGATAAATTTTAGGAAACCTATTTTTGCTTGTAACAGGAAATTTTATATTATTTTTAAAGTTTTTTTCATGAAATAATAGATTTAATCCTTAAGTATCTCCATGTTTTCATAGGAGATGTATACTTTCTGATTATAAGTGTTAGTTTATGAACTGTTTACTAAGAAAACTCCTCAATACTATTGAGGGGTTTTCTATTTAAAAAGCGGGATGTAAACTACTCGCCACTTAGCAAAACTTAAAGTGGGAGCTTCTCAAGTTCCGAGACGAAAGTAACCTTTCGTCTCCCTGAGCG
>NZ_WIPE01000056.1:181221-193728 GCF_009760835.1 Bacillus sp. EE-W1
CAATTATCCCACCTATCGTTGGGCTACGCTCTTCACATGCTTGAGGAAGGAGAATTCTTTCGGGGAATACGTTAAAAATTAAAGTCTCTATATTCACCATTTTTAATTTGAGAATTAGAACAGATTATACGGTTCTATTGAAATCTAAACGATAATAATTCATTTTAATATCATCGGCAATTCAACTATGTATATAGAAATACAAATGCAATGACTAAAATTATATGTTTTGTTACGCTATAACTAGCTTGATTTGTTTTCAGCTTAAACATAATAAAGCTTATTTGAATATTTTTAGGAGGTTTTTTTGAATGAAGTTATGTAAGGTGAAAACCTGGTTACCACTATCTGCAGCAATGATTACAATAATATCAAATCCAGTAGGGGCTGCAGCTTCAACAGTCTATACGGTTCAAAAGAATGATACTATGGAAGCGATAAGTAAACAATATGGAGTATCCGTACAATTACTTAAACAAGCTAATAGCAAAGCAAATGATCAAATTAATATTGGAGAACGTTTAACAATACCAAGATCGTCAACTGCAAACGAGTATGTTCAAAAGAATACTTCAACAGCTTCAACTAATACATATCAAGCAATTTACCAGGTGAAAAGCGGAGATACATTAAGTTCTATATCACAACAATATAAGGTTTCAATAGAGTCTATAAAACAAAACAATAAAATAGACGGAAATCATATTTTTGTCGGTCAGCACTTAAAGATCAATACTGGTATTTCATTACAAGAAGTGGACTTAATGGCTCGATTAGTAAATGCAGAAGCAGGAGGGGAACCTTATGCAGGGAAGGTTGCGGTTGCAAAGGTAGTGTTAAATCGGGTTAACACTAATGGCTTTCCAAATACAATTAAAGACGTAATTTATGAACCCATTAAAAACGGTTATGCATTTACTCCTGTTACAGACGGTAGGATTAATCAGCCTGCTACTCAGGAAGCAAGAATGGCAGTAGAAGAGGCTCTCACTTCCAAAGAAACAAATTCGGATTGGCTCTATTTCTATAATCCTCAAACATCCACTGACAAATGGATTACAACACGTCAAACTGTGGCACAAATTGGAAATCATCTGTTTGCTAAATAATAAATAATAATTGAAGTTTATTAAACTGTGACTATCTTTCATTTATATGCGTTTGCGTGTTAAAATTCATTTCATTATGTCAAGAATAAACCGACTCACTTTGTTTTTTTGCGTGAGTCGGTTTATTTGGAAGAAAATCAGGGTTTGCTACCCCATGTTGTTATGGCATGAACTTTTAATCAAATAGTAAATCATTAATATCTTGGATATCTTTTTTAGTAATAAATTGATGAATGAAATAAACCGGTGAATCATTAGGGTAAGAAGTTGTTCTATCATTGGTAATTATAAGATCGTATTTTGTTGAATTGTCTAGGTTTAAATGAATATTTATAGACTCTTCAAAGTGTGCCTTTAAAGTCATATTGGCAAGTTTTGCATACGCTGGATTTCCTGAAAAAGAAAATAATACATTCTTTCTGGAATAGGTGGAGTAAAGAATATGAATTGTGTGTTGTGCTAGGTGACTAATGTCATTTTCATTAAATTTATTCTCGTTGATGGTAGTATTCCACTTAGAAATAATAAGATGATTTGTATCATACATTTCTTTTAAGCTGGGAACTAGGTAATCTGGCTGTGTATAAAAGCAGTCCATTGAGAATTTATACTGTTTAGCAACATAAAGTTTATAAAAATAGATACATAATTCCGATTTTAAATAGTCACTTTTGATAGTATGTCTTTTATTATTAGAAATAATCATATCCACAAGCTTTAAAAAATCTTGATAATAGTTTTCGTTTTTTTTCTCAAGATATTTAAGAGTTTTGACTTTTTGTTGCGTAATACTAGTTGAACAAAGAAAGAAAGCAAGATTTAATGTGTCTATTTCGTCCTGAGGTAGGTTCACCATACAGTAATCCTCAATGATCGAAATTATTTCATTGAAACAAAGTGATTGTTCGAATGTAAAAATAACAGGGAACTTAATTTTAGTATCTGCGAAATGCTTGCCAATAATTCTCTGAATAGAGACATAAATAATTACTTTTAATAAATTAGAATCTATTTTTACATTATGCGAATTAAGAGTGTTGTTAATATTTTCCGTTAAATCGTTTGGTAGTGAAATTACATTTGTATACTGTTCTATACTAAAGAAAAAAGCTTTATAAAGAAATCTTATATTGATTTCTTCTCCGTTAATTTTAATCAAGCCTAGTTTAAATTCTAAATTATTGGGAGTTAATATAGATTTTTCAAAATCCTTTAAATTACTCCGTAATGTGGATTTATTTATATATAAAATTTGTGACCACTTTTCTAAAGAATAATACTTATTTATGAATATTTCTGTAAGGATTTTGAAAACCATACTGTCTTTTATGGATGACATAATAATTGGAGAAAGACTGTCAGTTGTTGGTTTTTGTAACATGTAGCCCCTAGATTTTTCTCCGATTATATCCCAAGTTTCAGGAAGCGAAATATTAAGTTCACTAATTTCACTTGTAATAGTCCGATTTGAACAGTTAATTTGTTTTGCCAATTCAATGGAGGATATGGATTTTTGTTCTCCACTTAGTATTTCAAGGATTTGAATTTTTCTTTTTGCAGATTTGTTATAAATTAAGCTTGATACAAGTATATTCATAGATTGTCTCTCCTAAAGCTATTCCTAAAAATTTACATAGCTTTACAAAATACCCTGAATTTATTTTACAAACATAAGATTGTAATGGCTAGTAAAAAATCTTCAATTTATTTATGTTGTAATTTTCGTTTTTTTTATAAATTGTCATATTTTTTATAGTGGAAATTTACAGTTAATTATACTTTTGAAATCTACAAAACTGTAATTACTTTCTTTTATGGGGAAGTGATGTGACTTTATAGAAAGAGTCGCTGAGATTGTGATTCAGAACTGTTTATCTTTTGTGTTGTGTATGTCCTATCATTAAACTGTTTGAAATACCTGATTAGGGGATACGTGAAAAAGAAAGATTTAGAAGAGAAAGGTAATATTAAGTTGCTGTAATGCTTTAGAAAACAATTGTAATTCATCAGAAATCGATAAACTCATACAAAAAACGCGACTCTTTCTGTATATTTCTACAAAAAGAATCGCGTTTTTGTGTTTTATGGATACAATTTTTTAGCTTGATGGAGATGTGGTGGTACCCCATTTATGGAATGAATATGTTTGGTTATCCGGTAATATCGCTGTAAAATATGTGTTAATAATATATTATGTCTAGAAAAGGAGATTGTTTTTTGAAATATATATTAAGAAAAAAAGTTAAGGGTATTTTTATAGGGTTATTAGTATTGGTGATAATTGCTTCCATTTTTGTTTATTATAAATTTTTAACGCCTTCAGCAGATATTAAGCAATACAAGGAATATTATGCTCCAAAGACAATACAAAAAGTATTGAATCAAGGAGAGGTAAAGGTCACATTTTTAGGAACATCATCATTATTATTTGATGATGGTAATACACAATTAATGATTGATGGTTTTATTTCTAGGCCATCTTTACCAAGGATAGTGTTTAGCAGTTTAAAAACAGATGAAGATACTGTAGATAGAGTTTTTAATAGAATAGGGGTTGATAATAATAAACTTAAGGGATTGTTTATCGCACATACACATTATGATCATGCATTTGATTTAGCTTATATTGCTAAACGAACTAATATGTATATGGTTCAGAATCAACAATCAATGTAGGTCTTGGTGGTGGTATAAATAAGAAACAGATGTCTGTATACGAGATAAATAAGGCTATAGAGTTTGGTGACTTTACTATCACTGTCCTTCCGTCAAAACATTCACCAACCTTTGACGAAGGGGAAAAAATAACGAAGCCATTAAAACAACCAGCTAAAGCTTTAGATTATCATGAGGACTCTTCATATGATTTCTTAATTACACATAATAATAAAGCTTTCCTTGTTAAACCAAGTGCTAACTATATAGAAGGGGGATTAGATAATATTCAAGCTGATGTTTTATTTTTAGGAGTAGGGGGATTAGGAAAGCAGGAAAGTACGTTTCTAAATAGGTATTACGAACAAACGGTAGGAAAGGTGCAACCGAAACTTGTTATTCCAATACATTGGGATGATTTCACTAAACCATTGGCAGATACTCTGGAAGTAATGCCTAAATATGCAGATAATGTTAATAATGTATTGGATTTTATAATTCAAAGGACAAAAGCAGATAAAATTGATTTTCAAATACTTCAAGGTTTTCAAAGTATGTATTTCTAAAAGGAGGAGCGTCCATTAATAAAGAAAAAATGTTTTTAAATTTACCTTTAAAGTTTGTTAAAATAGAATTGCTTTTCAATGATGGGTAATTTGCGATATGTTACTTATTTCTTTATGTAGGGAATAACACCACTATCCTATGTGCATAGTGGTTTTGTTTAGTGAGCTATCAAAATTAAAAAAGAATGATAAAATTTATCTATATGACAACGGTACAGAATAATAACATATCGTGACGAGAATATTAAAAGTTACACCTGAACAGTGAAAAGTGATAGAAGATCATGGTAAGACAGAAGTAACTCTTGTGACATGTATATCTGTTTTAGATAATTCGAAGAGTATTATCATAACGGATGAATTGGTACAAGTAAAAAATATAAATTAGTGTAAAGGAAAGGGAAAAACCTTTCCTTTTTATTTTGAGTTTTCTCTAGATATACAGTGATCGCTTGTATGTAAAATACAAATTTTGCACAATTAATGTAAAAAAACATGTAATCAATTGAATAAATTAAAATTCTAATAATAAATTCTATTTTTGCGTATATTAACGAAAAAATAGATAAAAACTCACAGTGTGATTATGCGATAATCGATATATTAAGTTCATTTGAGTCTACAACAAGATTAAAAACATGTGAGATGTCGGCATATTCTTCTGTACGTTGAAAGGTGTTTAAATACCCTACCCTAGTGTATTTATTATACATAGCACTACTTTTGATGAAAAGCTCTGTTTATCCAAGGCAGGGCTATTTATCATTTAAGTCGATTAACTGAGTGCTTTCGTTCTATTTATACTCTTTATAAAATTTGCAATGGATCCTTATGATGGTTATTTTGTTGGAATGAAAGTGTAGAAAAAGTAAGCAACAGAAGAAACTCATTAAACATGTAAGAAATAATAGCTTTTATGATAGTCTAATGTGAGGGTCAAGGGGAAATGAATTTTAGAAACTAATGAAAAAATATGAAGTAGAATTGGATTTGTCAATGATGAGGCTTATATGCACTCAATTGGTGTAGGGAAGTTAGAATAACACCAAACTACTATAAAGATTATCCTAGATGAAAGGATAGAGGAATTTTACGGTGTGATTCACCTATTAACGTATTTATCATAAAAAGTACGAGGAGAGATATTATGGAGAAAGTATTAGATACCTTTAAAAATCGTTTAGGAAAATCAGTAGGTTCATTAATTGTAATCATTATAGGTATTGTGGCGATTTTTGGATTTCAAGAAATAAGAATAGAAACAGTAAAAGGCTTTTATAGCAGTATATTTAATGGCCGGGGAAGTTTAGACATGATGTGGACATTGGCTATAAATCTTTTAAGTTTAGTTTTTAATATTGTAATGATATGGCTATGGTTAAAAGATATATTGAAAGATAACTATGAGGATATGGATCCTACAACTGTAAGAGTTGTATCAATAATTGTAGCAATGATTCATGTTATATTTTCACTTATGTTCATTACCTATGTTTTTTCTAACTTATTGGGAATTGTGGTAGGTATTTTGATCTTCGCTGTAATTATTTGGGTACTTTATTTAGGAGTTAAAAGAAGAAGAAATAAGGACCGAAAATAATGAGGATAATTTCATTATAAGCAGTATACCAAAGAGAACCTAACCGAAACGGAAGGGTTCTTTTTGGTATCCAAAAGTAGATACCTCTATTAGGATGAATCACTTTGAATGGCCATGAGTTTGGTGAATAGATAAAGTTTATTTCATGTTTATAATCGCTATGAAATCGGTATATTAAATAAATAGAATAGCATCTAGGGCAACGGCAGGTAATGGATTTGTGATTGCTCATGGGAATAGTGCAGACGGTATTGCAAAGTTTCAGTCTGGGGATATATAATTTTAAATTTATATAAAAATGAAGAGACACATGAACTGGTTGCTTATGCAGCTGTAATTGATGGTCAGTACTTAGATGGATATGTGAAAATTAAAAAGTCTAGTAATATTTTGATATGAGAGTTAAAAAGAGCAATAGCTATACATTGCTCTTTTTTTTCTATGTATCTCTAACATATGGTGACATGAAGCGAGAGGGAGGATGATTTAGATATACGTTTTGATTAAAAACGGTATTTAGACGAATGCCTTCTTACTAATGTGCATATTTCAGAAGTATTATGTTGCTATCGAGTTAAGAGTGAGTAAGGATGTTTTAGAGTAACTATTTTATACCTCCGCATTTTCAAGAGAGAGATCTTCTGTCGGAAAATGAGAAGGTATAAAATTAGAACTTTAGGTAAGGGATAACTGCCTTATAATCGTAAGTCCTAAGTCTAAGTTATATAGTATACTGTATGTATCCTATATAATATGAGTACATATATATGGTAAAGGCGGTGAATATAGTATGTATAAAGTTGGATTAATCGGTTTAAAAACTTCTATAGATCAGATTCTAGGCATGGTAGAAGAATACAAACATGAGTTGGAATTTACCTCTTATTCCTATGAACAAATACAGGAAATAGAGAGAATTGTAAATGAATATACTCCTCATGTCCATGCGTGGCTTTTTTCTGGCCCGCTTCCCTATGAAATTGCAAAAAAATATATAGGCACTGATAAAATAATGGTTTATGTTCCTGCTACAGAATCAGGCTTATATAAATCTCTTTTAGAGATGATTTATGAACAGGGGAGAATTATTGAGAAACTAAGTATCGATACAATGTCTTTAAATAATATTAGTGAAGAAGCTTTATCACAGTTACATATAAAGAAGCCACAGATTTATACGAAAGTATTTGATTTGGATATTGATATGGAGGAATTATTAAATTTTCACATGGATTTATGGGAAAAAGGAAAAATATCAGGAGTCTTAACTTGTTTCCCGTCAGTATGTGATTCCCTAAGAGAGCGTGGAATTCCATCTTATAGAATGTCGATGAGTAAGATGGAAATTCGCCAGACACTCAGAATACTTTCTGAGAAAGTAAAAGCCGCCTATTTTAAAGATGCACAAATTGGTGTCGAAATCATTGAAGTTGAGTATTTTAATAAAGTTGCGGAGGAAATGAAGACTCCATATCATTTGCAATACTTGGAGATTAGATTGAAAGAAATAATGATTCAGCTTGGTGAAACAATTAACGGGTCTGTTTCAGATAAGGGCAACGGTAGATATATGATTTTTAGCTCTCGTGGTGCAATTGAAAGAGAAATACAGATGCTGCAAGATGCTATTCAGAGATTAGCGTTTGAAGCAGATACAACTGTTGCCGTTGGAATTGGTTTTGGTGAGACTGCATATTCGGCAGAAATTAATGCTTTTCGTGCAATTCAGCATTCTAAGGGAATGAAAAAGCGTGGGATTGTAATTGTTCAAGATGATGGTACAATTGTTGAATCGCCGGGTGATAAAAAAGAATTAAGTTTTACAATTCGTACCCAAAGTGAATTCCTTTTAGAGAAATTAAAAAAAGGAAATATAAGTGTGAAAACGTATAAAAAAATATCGGCTCTTATAGATAAAATGAAATGGAATTGCTTCACAACAAAGGAATTAGCGACACATCTTGAGATGACAGAACGGAATGTGAGACGTATTGTTACGGATATGTGCGAGGTTGAATTGGCACAATGTATCGGGCAAGAGACCTATGCAACACGTGGGAGACCAAGTAAAATTTATCGATTGTTATAAGCATCCATTAGGGGTGCTTATTTGTTTTGTAATTCATACAAGATTTTATTTATCTGAAAATATTGAAATTTCTTTTAATAACTAATATACTTCATTTAAGGAATTTTTTCCTTAAATACACCTAAAATAGAATTTCTAATGAAGTTTAAATTGAAAAGGAGTTGAAATACATGTCTCAAATAGAAAGAGTTCATAATTTAATTGAAAATATTCAAGGTGAAGTTGTTAGTTGGAGGAGGCATTTGCACAAATATCCGGAACTATCATTTCAAGAAGAAAATACTGCACAATTTGTTATTGAAAAGCTACAAAGCTTTGGTAATCTAGAAATTTCACGTCCGACAAACACAAGTGTTATGGCTCGTTTAATTGGTAAGCAGCCAGGAAAGGTAATTGCATTACGGGCAGATATGGATGCGCTTCCAATTGTGGAGGAGAATGATTTTGACTTTGTGTCACAGAAGAAAGGCGTAATGCATGCTTGTGGACATGATGGACATACGGCAATGTTACTGGGTACGGCATGGGTTCTTGCACAATTAAAAAATCAAATTAAAGGGGAGATTCGTTTTATATTTCAACACGCTGAAGAACTTCCACCTGGTGGTGCTCAAGAGTTAGTACAAGCTGGTGTACTAAATGGAGTAGATATGATTGTTGGAAGTCATCTGTCGTCGGCGCTTCCTGTGGGTAAGATCGGCTTAAGTTACGGTCCAATGATGGCTGGAGCAGATACTTTTAATATTACGGTGTTAGGTGAAGGAGGACACGCATCGCAACCTGAATTAACGATTGACCCCATTGTAATTGGAACTCAAATTGTTACTAATCTCCAACATATTGTTTCGAGATATCGAGACGCTCAGGAAACACTTGTAATTTCAGTGACTCAGTTTAATGCAGGAGGTGCAATTAATGTTATTCCAGATAAGATAAGCATAGGGGGATCTGTTAGAAGTTTTAATCCAGAATTAAGAGAAAAAGTTCCAACTTTTATCGAACGAATAGTAAAGGGAATTACAGAAGCACATGGAGCTACATATGAATTCAATTATCAGTTTGGCTATGCTCCGACTATAAACGATGAAGAAGTAACAAGATTGATGGATGAGACAGTATGTGAAGTATTTAGTGAAGACAATCGAGAGATTTTAAAACCAATTATGGGGAGTGAAGATTTCTCTGCCTACCAATATATGACTCCATCATCTTATATTTTTATAGGGGCTCGTAATGAAGAAAAAGGAATTATCTATCCTCACCATCATCCCAGATTTACTATTGATGAACAAGCTTTACGATATGGAGTACAGTTATTAGTTCACGGTACTTATAAGATGTTAAACCTAGCGTATTAGGGGGATAAAAGTATGAAAATCATACATTGGCTTAGCTTTATTCCATTCTTAGGGTTTATTGTAGGGGCTTTATTTACAAATAAGGTAAATCCTTATGTTTTTGGAATGCCATTCTTCCACTTTTGGATTGTACTTTGGTCACTTATAACTACAGTTATCTTATCGATTATTTATAAAATAGATCCCACTAACCGGAAAGGGGATTCAAGATGAATATTTCAGTGTTATTCATTTTATGTTTTTTCGTCATCCCTATTTTGATTAGTATTCGTGCTAAAAAGGGGCAAGAAATGGATTTAGAGCAATGGTCGGTTGGAGGTCGTGGAATGGGAGCCCTGTTGATTTTCCTTCTGTCTGCAGGCGAAATGTATACGACCTTTACCTTTTTAGGGGCAAGTGGTTCAGCTTATGGAGAGGGGGGATCTATTTTTAGTATCATAACATATGGTTGTTTAGCAACGGTAATCTCCTACTGGACCTTTCCTGTTATTTGGAGGTATGCAAAGAAACATAAGTTAGTTTCACAGTCGGACTTTTTTGTGAAAAAATATCAAAGTCCTTATCTTGGGGTACTTGTTGCAGTTATTGGTGTAATAGCCTGTACATGCTATTTAGTACTGCAATTGAAGGGACTAGGATATATCGTTTCTGCAACATCTTACGGTGCTATATCTTCTACAACAGCTATTTGGTTTGGAGCGATAGGGGTAGCTGTTTTTGTGATGGTTTCTGGTATTCATGGCTCTGCGCAAACATCGATTTTAAAGGATATTTTAATTCTTGGGATTGTCGTATTTTTAGGACTTTATTTTCCTATTCATTATTATGGTGGGATTCAACCTATGTATGAGGCAATTGAAAAAGTAAAACCGAACTTTACCATACTGCCTGAACAGGGGATGAGTATATCATGGTATATATCAACAGTAATATTAAGCTCTATTGGATTTTATATGTGGCCACATGGTTTTTCACCCATTTTTGCTGCATCAAGTGAAAAAGCATTAAGAAAAAATGCAATTTTAATGCCAATGTATCAATTAATTTTACTATTTGCCTTTTTCGTTGGATTTGCTGCAATCTTGCGGATGCCAGGATTAAATGGTAGTGATATTGATACTATCTTGCTGCAACTGTCTAAACAAGCTTTTGACCCATGGTTTGTTGGTGTAATTGGCGGAGCGGGAGTGTTAGCGGCACTAGTACCAAGTTCATTATTATTAATGGCAATATCAACATTGCTTGCCAAAAATATATATCAAGTATTTAATCCATCTGTAACGGAAATGCAGCTTGGCAAATTGGTAAAATACTTAGTCCCATTTATTTCTCTTGTAGGAATTTATTTGACCTTTAAAGGAGGGAATACCCTGTTTAGTCTAGCTCTAATTGCTTATAATTTCATTACACAACTCGCTCCTGCATTTTTTGCGAGTTTGATGAGAAAGAACTTTGTGACTAAACAAGGGGCATTTGCTGGGATTATTACAGGAGGGGTGTTAGTCTCAATTATGGACTTAGGAAATATTAGTATTGGTAAACTATTCCCTGGTTTTCCTCAGGTTATTAAAGATTTGAATGAAGGGATTATCGCTTTATTTGTGAATATTGTAGTTTTAGTAATAGTCAGTTTGATGACCAAAAATATTTCAAATGTTCATCGGGACAAGACAATTGTAATTGAGAGTAAGACCTAATTTGATTCTAAAGGGAATTACTGTAAAAATATAAGGAATTGACGAAAGTACAACTGATGCATGGTTACTCTTTTGTAATATTCATTTTCTGCTTAAAAGGAAAAAATATAAATATTTAAGTGGTGAAATTATGTAAAAATAAATAAGTGGGCTCATTCCACTTTTTAATAGTAACTTCATATACGGGGAAGGGTTTTCCTTTCCTTTGAGCGTACAGCAAATGAAAGGCAGTCGGGTAATATTATATTCTTCTGCTGTACGTTGAAAGGTGCGGAAACACCAGAATAAAGATTATTTATGATTTTTATAATTCCTATTTTTTAAAATCCTGTATATTCCTATATCTTAGAATGCCAGTTTTTTTGTCATTTAAGAGTAACTAATGGGTTGCTCTTTTTTGTCATAAAAGTAACTTTTAATTATATTATAGATATATAATGTAAGCTTAATGAAGCCATAAAGAGGAGATGATAAAGTTAAATAATAAAAATCAAGATATTTCTTTGGTAGCATCGAGTGCTCTTCAAGAAGTTTTAAAAGCTATTGCCGAAAGTGAAGATAACAAACTTTATTTTTAAGTGAAGACTTCGAAAATATTAAACTAGTTACAGTAATATTTGAGTAAATTTAAAAGCATCCATTCGGGTACTTTTTATTTTGGAGGAGGATGAATGATGAGTGAACAGAAGAGTGCATTATCAGTAAGGGGGGGCGTGGATACGAAATAAGCGAATGAAAGCATGTAAAGAATTTACTACTTTGGTGAATGAATGTGTGGAAGCATTTGAAAAGTTGTTTTTTTATATTAGAATTTCTTTATCGTTGTAAATCCGCATTTTCCTGTCGGAACTCTTGATCAAGTCTTTTAATTTTAATGTTTTAATGAAAAAAGCTATACTGTAAGTAAAATTAAAAATTGGAAAGGAAATACTAGAACATGGAAAATTATCTATTATTTATTCTTACAGCAATGCTAATCATAATAATGCCTGGTCCTGGTTTTGCACTAGTTACAAAAAACACTATCTCGCATGGTAAAAATGGTGGGATAAAGACTGTTTTAGGAACGATATCTGGAATGATGATTCATACAATAATGGCTACGCTAGGACTCTCTGCCATCCTAATGAAATTTGCTATGTTATTTACATTTATAAAATATGCTGGGGCTTTTTATTTAATTTACTTAGCTGTAAAGTCAATTAAAAGTGCCTTACATAAAAAAGAAGATATGTCAGGTTCAGTAGAAATGTACTCTAAGGATATTGGGGCAATTAAAAGCTTTAGACAAGGATTTACTACGGCAATTTTAAACCCAAAAACCGCTGTGTTTTTCCTTAGTTTTTTACCCCAATTTATTGTAAGTAATCAAAATCATTTCCTACAATTTCTATTATTAGGAGTCACATTTACGACTTTGACAGCAATATGGT
>NZ_WIPE01000056.1:193738-347958 GCF_009760835.1 Bacillus sp. EE-W1
GAGTGAACCGTACAATAGAGGGTATTACAGGCGCGGTATTATTAGTATTTGGAGTTAGATTGTTTTTCCAAAAATAAATATGTAAATGAAAAGAGAAATAAATAATGGTGGTTATTTATTTCTCTTTTCATTTATTCTAAAGCTACTATTTTATAATTGATTTCACACCTTCATACTAATTTTATATACATATCTAACTTGAGCCTCAAAAATGAGTTCCTTAATCACTTGATATAGTTTGCTGTATAAGAAAAAATCAAGGTAGTTTAGATACTTTAAGCAAAATTGATACTTCATCTTTTCTCTTAACTAAGCAATTTAATTTTTATGTATTATAACTTAAGGGCTGAGGAACAAATTTTTCTTCAACTACTAACTCGCTAATAAAATTCTGGATATTTTCCAAAAATGTTTACTGTAATGGGATATAAGGAGAACATATATTAGTCTTGGTATTTCCTTTTTTAGTTTAATTGTGATGCAGTGGGCCCCCCTATATAAAAGAAACCGCAGTTTACATCCAAACTGCGGTATTTCGACGTACAAGGAATTTCATAAATCATTAGTCACTGTCTAAATTGTACTCCTCATTTATCAATATCTGTTTCTATTTTTTTACTTTGCAAAAGAACTAAGTCTAATTTCTTATAGAATGAAACCAAGGCAATTGTTTAATATATGTATCGCTATTACATATGCAATGGATCTTTTAGAAATAAGATAAGCCACAGTAAGTATCACCGAGCCAGGTAAATAAATAGCAATATCCGAAAGCTGGTTTGTATGAAGAAGTGTAAAAATAATGATCGAAATGATAGATGCAATAGCAGTACCAATATGATAAGAAAAACGATTTATTAATATGTGACGAAACACAATTTCTTCAAGTATTGGTCCCAGAATACCAAATATAAGCAATGTAAATATAATAGGTACCTCTGCACCCGTTTCAAGAAGCTGTTCTTGGTTCTCTGGCTGACCAGTTGCTAGAAAACGCATAATAGACTGTTCCACAATTACCGTAAATAAAACCACCATAGGAATACTTACTATTTTCAAAATTGTCTTCTCTTTAAAATAAGTAAAACTTTGAATGATTTCTTTCCTAAAGAAAATTATTCCTATAATAGCAGGTACAGTAAAACCGATGGCACTAAGAACAAATTCTGATTCAACTAAATTGACATTAGCTAAAAGTGATATGCCAAATAATATGTACAAGCCAATTTGAAATGGTACAAACAGTGTAAAGATTACTAACATAATAAGTTCTTTTTTATTCATTTTTATAAAGTTCATTTTATTATCCTCCTAATTAAATTACCTACAATCTTTGAATTTTCTTTCTGCATTAAGTTCTCCTTCTAAATATATTTATATAAGATTCAAAACCGGACGGTTCGGTCCGGAAACTAATAATACTATAAGTTTCTAGTTTTGTTAATCCTTTTTACAAAGGATTAACAAAATCAAAATGACAAAAATACAAAATACTTATATGTGAGTTTCTTATTTACAATTAAATTTCAGTACTCATTAATTATTAACGATTTCCTTTTTAAAGAATGAAGTGATAAGGCTTTTAACCGCAAGGAATGCGGTAGATATCCTAATATATGAAGTGAAAGTGGGGGTAGTTCAAACACTTTAGCTAAACATATTAATAGAGATTATATATAATAATCATATGTCTATACACTAAAATATATATTTTTACATCTTCTACGATTTTAGGTAAAATTAGTTGAATAAAATGACTGAATTAAACAATTGGTCATGTTGTTTTTGGCAGAAAATTCACTCTGATTATATGGGTAATACAATTTGATTAACCTCTTTTCAAACTGTATTGTTTGAGGTTTCCATAAGATATTTCTGTTCCAAATTTATTTATACTTACAAAAAAATTAAGAAAATAGAGGTAAACATTACCTGGAATATTAAGATCGTTTTTATTAGGAGGATTACAAAGCATGACTAAAGTTGATAAGGTAAAAGAAAAAATTATTGAAACATCTTTATATTTATTTAATACTAATGGGATAACTCGCACATCCATCCAGGATATAATGACAGCTACTGAACTACCTAAAGGATCTATTTATCGTAGATTCAAAAATAAAGAAGAAATTGTCCTTGCTGCCTACGACAAAAGTGGTGAGATTATGTGGAGTCATTTTCATAAAGCAATGGAAAATAAAAAGACAGCAATCGATAAAATCCTTGCAATTTTCCTTGTATATCAAGATGCAGCTAATAATCCTCCTATTGCTGGAGGTTGTCCATTACTTAATAGTGCAATTGAAAGTACTGGAGTATTTCCAGAATTACAAAAAGCAGCAGCAGAAGGTTATGACGATACAGTAATGTTAATGGCTTCTCTCATAAAAGAAGGAATAGAGGAACAAGAACTTAAAGAAGATATAGACATTATATCACTTGCTTCTTTTCTTGCATCTTCAATGGAGGGAGCTATTATGGCAAGTCGAGTATCTAACGATAATATACACCATCATCATTTTATTGAACAAATAAAACATCATCTTGTCACTTATTCTAAATAAGTGAAAACTTGCATTGTTTTTATCCAATTTTTATAGACTTAAATTGAATAAATACCCCTCATAAACAGTATTTTCTGTTTATGAGGGGTATTTGAATAGTTATTAGTAAAGGTAACTTTTTAGACGATGTTTCATGTTTCTTATTGAAAGGCTTTGTTATCGTTACTACAGAAAAAGCAAAAAAGAATGAATTACATATAAATCGATTTATATGTTTCAAGTGTATCTATGTTGAGGTTGTAAATATATACAATAAAGTTTCATTTTAAATACGAAGTGTAGTAGAAGTTCAGTTAGATAAAATTCGGTAGTCGAAATTTCTTGCATAAAGCTGTATAATACTTGTAACGAAAAGGAAATACAGGAAAGGATATGTAATGAGTTACTATGGATAAAGATAAACAACAATTAAGCGTTGAAGTTGCAAGATTATATTATCAGTCAGATTATAGTCAGCAGGAAATTGCTAGTAAATTAAATATTTCAAGGCCGACTATTTCTAGATTATTAAAGTACGCGAAAGAAAAAGGATTTGTTCAAATTAGCATAGCCGATCCATTTGCTGATTTAGATAACGTTGGAAATTTACTGAAAGAAAAGTACAACTTGTTAGAGGCACATGTCGTATTTTCTCCAGTGCCAGAATATGCAACGATTACAGAGTATATTAGTAAATATGCAGCTGAGTATATGGAAAAGACGGTTAAAACTGGTGATATCGTTGGTGTAAGCTGGGGAATGACGATGTATGAAATCGCTAGAAAAATTGTACCACAACATGTAAAAGGTGTAGAAGTTGTTCAGTTAAAAGGTGGTATTAGTCATTCGAGTGTAAATACATATGCGAATGAAACGATTGCTTTATTTGCAGATGCTTTTCAAACGACACCAAGAAATCTACCCCTTCCAGTTATATTTGATAATGCAGTGACAAAAGAATTAGTAGAGCAGGATCGACATATTCATCACATTATCGAAATGGGGAAACAAGCGAATGTTGCAATTTTCACTGTAGGAACAGTGAGAGACGAAGCACTATTATTCCGATTAGGTTATTTCGATAAGGATGAAACGAATTTGCTCAAAAAACAATCGGTCGGTGACATTTGTTCACGTTTCTTTGATGGAGACGGAAAGATTAGTAGCGAAGAGATTAATCAGCGTACAATTGGAATTGAGTTAGAAGAACTGAAATTAAAGAAACGTTCTATTTTAGTTGCTGGTGGTAATAGAAAAATAAAAGCAATTGATGGTGCGTTACGTGGCGGGTATGCAAATGTATTAATTATCGATCAGCATACAGCAAAAGAATTGTTACATTATCAAAAAGGTTAGAAATAAAAGGCTTTCTCAAGATGTTAATTTTGAGAAAGCCTTTTATTTTGTTATGTATGAATTATGGGAGTGTTTTTTGAATACAAATTGCCTTTTTAAAAATAATTATGGATATTGAGATACATACTACCATTGTTAATATAAAAGTTTTGATTTTAAATATGAATTGTTTCTTAGTTAGAATGCGCTTTATTTACTACAAGAAAATTCTTTTTTGAAAAGAATGAACAAAATTTCAAAAGTGTATTTACATTTGTTCAACTAAGAGTTAGAATGAAGTTGTTAAAAGATATGAGGAGTGAAGATAATGAATATTGCAAAGTTAATTGACCATACAATTTTAAAAGCTAATACTACTAAAGAAGATGTTATGAAAGTAATCGAAGAAGCAAAGGAATATAAATTCGCTTCTGTTTGTATTAATCCTACATGGGTGAAGCTAGCTGCTGAAGAATTAGCTGGACATGATGTAGATGTTTGTACTGTAATCGGTTTCCCATTAGGAGCAAGCACTACTGAAACAAAAGCATTTGAAACAAAAGATGCTATCGCAAAAGGTGCAACTGAAGTTGATATGGTAATCAACGTAGGTGCTTTAAAAGACGGCGATAACGAGTTCGTTGAAAAAGATATTTATGAAGTAGTACAAGCAGCAAAAGGAAAAGCTCTTGTAAAAGTAATCATTGAAACTTGCCTATTAACAGATGAAGAGAAAGTACGCGCTTGTGAATTATCAGTAAAAGCTGGTGCTGACTTCGTAAAAACTTCAACTGGATTCTCAACTGGCGGAGCAACTGCTGAAGACATCGCATTAATGCGCAAAACAGTTGGACCAAACGTTGGTGTAAAAGCATCTGGTGGCGTTCGTACACGTGAAGATGCAGACAAAATGGTAGCTGCTGGAGCTTCTCGCGTTGGAGCAAGTGCTAGTGTTGCAATCGTATTAAATGATGCAAAAGGTGCTACAGATAACTACTAATCATTAATGAAGTCAAAAGCAATAGATACACAAAGTAAAGTGTATCTATTGCTTTAATAATTGAAAAAAATGTAAGCGGATACGAATGGGAGGAGACGGCTTATGAAATATTTAATCGGTATTTTTGGCCTCGTATTGATTTTAGGTATCGCTTGGCTTGCTAGTAATGATAGAAAGAAAGTCAAATATCGCCCAATCATAACGATGGTTATATTACAATTCATTTTGGGGTTTTTATTATTAAATACAAGTGTAGGGAATATATTAATTAGCGGAATAGCAGATGGTTTTGGAGAGCTATTAAAATATGCCGCTGACGGTGTGAATTTCGTATTTGGTGGATTAGTAAATCAAAAAGAGTTTTCGTTCTTTTTAAGTGTATTAATGCCAATCGTATTTATTTCAGCTTTAATAGGTATTTTGCAACACATTAAAGTATTACCTATTATTGTGAAATCTATCGGTCTAGCATTAAGTAAAGTAAATGGAATGGGGAAACTAGAATCATATAACGCTGTTGCTTCTGCGATTTTAGGACAATCTGAAGTGTTTATTTCAGTTAAGAAACAACTAGGATTATTGCCAGAGAAAAGAATGTATACATTATGTGCATCTGCAATGTCTACCGTTTCAATGTCTATCGTTGGATCATATATGGTGTTATTAAAACCACAATATGTTGTAACCGCTTTAGTGCTTAACTTATTCGGTGGTTTTATTATCGCTTCTATCATTAACCCTTATGAAGTTACTGAAGAAGAAGATATGTTAGAAGTACAAGAAGAAGAGAAAAAGACTTTCTTTGAAGTATTAGGGGAATACATTATAGATGGATTTAAAGTTGCAATTACAGTAGCAGCTATGTTAGTCGGTTTCGTTGCTTTAATCGCATTCATTAATGCAGTATTTAAAGGTGTAATCGGTATTTCATTCCAAGAAATTCTTGGTTATGTATTTGCACCATTTGCATTTATTATGGGTGTACCTTGGCATGAAGCAGTTAATGCCGGAAATATTATGGCAACAAAATTAGTATCAAATGAATTTGTCGCTATGACAGATTTAGCACAAGGAAACTTTAATTTCTCAGATAGAACGACAGCGATTATATCTGTATTCTTAGTTTCATTTGCAAACTTCTCTTCAATTGGAATTATTGCAGGGGCAGTTAAGAGCTTAAATGAAAAGCAAGGGAATGTAGTCGCAAGATTTGGTTTGAAATTACTTTTCGGTGCAACATTAGTAAGTTTCTTATCAGCAACAATCGTAGGCTTATTATTTTAACAGATTCATATCATATAAAAAGGAATGGTGATTGTAATGAGAATGGTAGATATTATTGCGAAAAAACGTGACGGCAAAGAATTAACGACTGAAGAAATCAAATTCTTTATTAATGGATATACAGACGGAAGTATTCCTGATTATCAAGTGAGTGCACTTGCAATGGCAATCTTCTTTAAAGATATGACAGATCGCGAACGTGCAGATTTAACGATGGCGATGGTTGAGTCTGGAGAAACGATCGATTTATCAGCAATTGAAGGAATTAAAGTAGACAAACATTCAACTGGCGGTGTTGGTGATACGACAACATTAGTATTAGGACCATTAGTAGCTGCTTTAGATGTACCAGTAGCAAAAATGTCTGGTCGTGGTTTAGGACATACAGGCGGAACAATTGATAAATTAGAAGCGGTAGAAGGATTCCACGTTGAAATTACGAAAGAGCAGTTCATTGATATTGTAAACCGTGACAAAGTAGCTGTTATTGGACAAACTGGAAACTTAACACCTGCAGATAAAAAGATTTATGCATTACGTGATGTAACAGGAACAGTAAACTCAATTCCTTTAATCGCGAGTTCAATTATGAGTAAAAAAATTGCAGCTGGTGCTGACGCAATCGTACTTGATGTAAAAACAGGTGCTGGCGCATTTATGAAAACAGAAGAAGATGCAAAAGAATTAGCACATGCAATGGTGCGTATCGGAAATAATGTAGGACGTCAAACGATGGCTGTTATTTCAGATATGTCACAACCGCTTGGATTTGCAATTGGTAACGCTCTAGAAGTGAAAGAAGCGATTGATACGTTAAAAGGTGAAGGTCCAGAAGATTTAACGGAATTAGTACTTGTATTAGGAAGTCAAATGGTCGTACTTGCGAAAAAAGCAAATACGTTAGAAGAAGCTCGTGAAATGCTAATTGAAGTTATGAAAAACGGAAAAGCAACTGAGAAGTTTAAAGAGTTCTTAAGCAATCAAGGCGGAGATAGTTCAATTGTAGACAATCCAGAAAAAATGCCACAGGCGAAGTATGTAATTGATGTACCTGCAAAAACTTCAGGTGTTATTTCTAACATTGTTGCAGATGAAATTGGTATCGCAGCTATGCTACTTGGTGCTGGCCGTGCGACAAAAGAAGATGAAATCGATTTAGCAGTAGGATTAATGTTACGTAAAAAAGTTGGCGATGCAGTAAAAGAAGGCGAGCCATTCGTAACGATCTATGCAAATCGTGAAAATGTAGAAGATGTAAAAGCAAAAATTTATGAAAATATTTCTATTGCTGAAACAGCAGTGGCTCCTAAATTAGTTCATACAGTTATTACTGACTAATCATAATTACACATACTTTAAGGGGGAAATAATATGGATAAGAAAAAATATATCGAAGAAGCAAATAAGATGTTAGCAAAAGCATATATTCCGTATTCGAAATTTCCTGTTGGCGCAGCATTAGTTACGAAAGAAGGTAAAATCTATACTGGTTGTAATATAGAAAATGCTTCTTACGGTTTATGTAACTGTGCAGAAAGAACAGCGATCTTTAAAGCAGTATCAGAAGGGGAGCGCGACTTTAGTTACTTAGTTATTACAGGCGAAACGGACGGACCGATATCACCATGTGGTGCTTGTAGACAAGTAATTGCTGAATTCTGTGAACCGAAAATGCCAGTTTTACTAACGAATGTAAAAGGTGATGAAAAAGAAGTGACTGTTGAGCAATTACTTCCAGGTGCTTTCTCGATAGAAGATTTAAAATAAGTTGAAAAGTCATTCCGTAAATATTAATTGTGGAATGGCTTTTTTATTTTCAAAAGTTGAATGTAATATTTTGTTCATATTCCGTTCATAAACTTTGTGTAAAATGATTGCAGCGAATATGGAAAGTTTACAGCAGGAGGAATAAAATGAAGAAATTATATAATGCAGCATTTATTTACTTAATTATAGGTTTATTATATAGATAGGAGTGGATAGTATGATAGCACTTTTATCAAGTATTGTAGCGGTTTGTATGGCTGTTGGTGTCATGTTTCTTCGCTTTAAAGCAGCGAAAAAACCGGTAACGAAAAAGAAAATTATATTACCGCCAATTTTTATGAGTACTGGCGCAATGATGTACTTCTTACCGGAGTTTCGATTAACATCGTTAGAAATAGTAGAGGCGATTAGTATAGGACTTATTTTCTCTATATTTCTTATTAAAACAACTAAGTTTGAAATAAGAAACGAACATATATATATGAAACCGTCAAAAGCATTCATATTTATTTTAGTGGGCTTATTGGCTGTACGAGTAGCGTTAAAATCGTATTTAAGTCAATCAATTGATTTAGCAGAGTTAAGCGGAATGTTTTTCTTACTTGCATTTGCGATGATTGTGTCGTGGAGAATTGCGATGTATCGCTCATATGTTAAATTGGAAAAGACAATAAAAAGAGCTGGAATTTCTAAATAGGAATTCCGGCTCTTTTTATGTTTTATACGATTGTTTTTTTAGCTTTGATTTCATTTGCTTAATTTTAAACGTATTTGAGCATCTTGTAATGCGGCTGGTGTAACGTTAAGACCATGTTGATCAACAATTTTTGTGTTTAATAAAATGGAATCTAAGCTGCCACGAAATGTTTTTGTATAGTTTTGACGTAGCATTTGTTGTTCTTGTTTTTCATCAACTGTTAATCCAGATGCTTTTTCTTTTTTTGATAATTCGTTAATACGGAATAAAATGTTTTTCATTTGTTTCACCTCTAGTTAGATTTAATTATATTAGTTACTTACTAATATATAGTTATTGTAACGTATCTTTTAATAAGTGTCAATGCCTGTAAATATTCCTTGTTTTGTATGTGTATGGAATGATAGAGAATGTAAATAAATACTAATACTTGAAATAGAAAAGATGTTAATATACAATACCTTAGCAGGGTATATAAAGGTGTTGTTTTTCATTATGAAAGTAATAAGCAAAAAGGAGTATGTAATAATGAATGCAGTAATTTCAAAGAAAGAAACAATCATCTCATATACGATTGCTATTTTATTTATTTTAGCTATGGTAACAGCAGGTGTGTTATTAAATGATCCAGAAGTCATTTTGCCGGAAATAGCGGCGATGGCAATCGCTTTATGGGCGTATCGTGAGCCGGGATGGCTAAGACAACCAGAAAAAATCTTTATTGCACCGTCAATAACAGCTGTAATTGGTTTTATGGTGAATCAAATGGATATAGCCTATTTAGGGAAAGTAAGCTTAACGCTTGTATTGATGATGCTGTTTTTACGTGTTATTCAGTCCAATTTAGCACCATCTATTGCGACAGGTTTATTACCATTAGTAACAAATGCGACGGAATGGTCATTTGTTATCTCAGTCTTCGTTTTGACATTTATTTTAATGATTGGTGTTCTTATTTTTAAATTGAATAACGGTATTGAGCTAAAAGTGAATATACAGTATAAATATATGACTGTATTTCTAATACTAAATTTCGTTTGGATCAGTTTATGTTGGATAACTGGTTATGAACAATTAGCGGTTATTCCGCCAATTCTAGTCGTTGTGTATGAATCACTTCAAAAACCGATGTACAATGAAAAAATGGCATTTAAACAAATAGTAGTATTAACTACATCAGCAACTGTTGGAACTTTATTGTATTTTGCAATTGATTCATGGATTGTAGTTACTTTATTCAATATGATATTAATGCTTATTTTATTAAAAATAGTTGGAGTACGTATTCCAGCAGCGTATGCATTTCCCTTACTTCCGCTCGTATTTCCTGATGAAATGATAAAAATGTTACCAGTAGGTTCATTCATTGCAGGGGTATTTTTATTTGGTGCAGTACTATTGTATAAGAAGTGGGAGATGAAACAAAAGGGCATGCAGAAGAGTGAAATATAATTTGTAAAAAAGGTAAGTTCAAATCACTTGAACTTACCTTTTTTATTTATACCCAATATAAGGATATATCATAAATTCCAACTAAAATGAGTAGTACCCCTGCTATAAGTTGAATGTGTTTTCCTATTTTTCGGCTCTTTTTAAGTAGTGCTCCATTTAATCCAAGGTAGGAGATGATGAACATTAATATAACGATAGGGAGAGCAGTTCCTATCGAAAAGAATGTCGGAAACAAGTAACCATAATTATATGAGAAAGATAAAGGGATTAACGTTCCGAAAAATAGAACGAACATAGTCGGACAGAAAGCTAAGGAAAAGAAGAATCCAAGTAAAAATGAGCCAACCTCATTTTGTTTTCGTATAAATTTGATCGAGAAGAAACTTCTTCCTTTTATAATACCTGCCAACATTAGCCCCATTAAAATTAATAAAGGTCCAATTATTTTTCGTAACCATGGGAAATACAAAGTTAATATTTGCTGAATCTCTTTTCCTAAAAACCATACTAATAGTCCAAGTGTCGTAAAAGCTATTATTTTTCCTAAAATGAATAACAATATATGTTTCCATGCATGTCCCTTTTGTAAAGATTGATTCCCATAAAGTGTAATAGCGCTAATGTTTCCTGTTAATTGGCAAGGAGCAAGGGTACCTACAATGCCTAATAAAAATGCAAATAAAAGAGGAATTGATTTCGTAGCATTCGCGACATCCATTAAAGGAGACATGAGTTGATAACTCCACTCGCTAATTGTTGAAAACACGTTATATTCACCTTTCTAATTAAATTGAAATGCTCCTTCTTTCGTAATCTGCTTCCAAGTTTTCCCCTCATCTGTAGAAAGGAACACATTTGCTTTCATTGTAGCAAATACTATTTCAGATGAATTTTGAGGATTTTGTGATATGTACATAATTGCATCTTTAGAATCTAAAGATGGAGTTTGTATGTTTGTTTCTTCATTTGTAGCAATTGATTTCTTCGTTATCATTTGCTTATTGATAGGGGCGTAAAAAACATCTTCATTACTTAATGTAACTGCTGTCGATTCAAGTGATGTAGAGAATAGTTCAAATGTATTTCCGTAATCTGTAGATAAGTAAACACCATCTTTAGCACTTACCGCGACTACACTAGATTGATCAGGATGTACGGAAAAGGAATGAATTGTACTTGAAAGACCTTTTAACTTACTATTTTTCCAATCTTGTCCGTTGTTCGTACTGAAATAAAAACCTTGTTGTAATTTAGAATTTGGACGCTCATTGTATAAATAAATTGCTTCCGTATTATATCCAACAGCAAAGTTGTGAAAATCAGATTCTCCATAAAACGCTAGCTTCTCGAGGGTATTACCGCCATCAGAACTTTTCATTAATCCTAAAGGATTTTTTAAATTTGCACCTGGTTCAGGATGGCCGCTGGCAAAGAATCCGTTCTTTGTTGCCTGAAACCCCATATAATCATGTAGCTCAGTCTTAGTTTCAAACCATTTTCCATTTTGATAAACTTTTATACCACTGTGAGTGGCAATAGAAACTCCGGGCATATTTCCTGCATAGCCAATTCCATGAATGTGCTCGATTTTTCCAGATGTAGTTTCCTTATAGAAGTTTTGCGGACTCGTATTTACTGTTTCTGTATGTTTTCGTTGAGATTGCACCGTGTCTTTCTTCACTGGTGCTGTTTCGGCGTTGCTAGAACATCCTGTAATGATGAATAAAGAAGTAATTGCTATCCCTGTTGCTACATAATATTTCAAAGTTGTAGCTCCTTTCCTATATATGAGATTTTAAGTATATGGAATAAATGTCAAGAAATTGTGGAGTGGTATGCATCATTTAGATTGGAATGGGCTCTAGTAATGAAAATTTTCCTTTTTATATGAGTACTATCAATTGACGAAAAATTATAACAATAATAAAATGAATTGTATTGGGTAATTAGATTTACAAGTATACATAGAACGCTAGGGGGATTATTATGAAATCAACATTTTTTGCTCAAAATAGAGAACGATTAGTAAACACATTACCAGATGAATCTATTACTATTTTATTTGCTGGACAAGCACCTCATATGTCGGCGGATGCACATTATAAATTTGTGCCGAATCGAAATTTTTACTATGTAACAGGAATCGAGGAACCAAATGTTATTTTCATGTTGAAGAAGTTTGGAAATAGTGTTGAAGAAACACTGTTCATTGAAAAATCGGATCCAGTCATGGAAAAATGGGTCGGTAAAACAGTTTCTAACAAAGAAGCAGAGAAAATTTCAGGTATAAAGAAAGTTGTATATTTAGATAGCTTTGAAAAGACAATGTCAAATATACTTTTTACAGAAAATGTGAAGCATCTATATTTAGATTTAGAGCGTCGTGAGTGGAATGGTACGGAGACAAAAACGCTTGCTTTTGCTAAACATGTAAGAGAACAGTATCCACACGTTTTAGTTGGTAATGTATATCCGAATATTTGTGAATTACGAGTGTTTAAAACAGAAGAAGAAATTGAAATCATAAAAGAAGCAATTGCTGTAACGAAAGAGGGTATTTACAACGTACTTAAGCATGCAAAAGCAGACATGATGGAGTATGAATTAGAAGCTCAGTTTGATTTCACATTGAAGTCATCTGGTATTAAGCATCATGCATTCAATACAATTTTGGCAAGTGGGAAAAATGCTACAGTTCTTCATTATGAAGACAATGATGCACAAATTCAAAATGGTGATTTAGTACTGCTAGATTTAGGCGCTCAAAAAGACTACTATAACGCTGATATTAGTTATACATTCCCGGCAAATGGAACATTCTCTAGTCGCCAAAAACAAATGTATAATATTGTATTAAAAGCATTGAAAGAAACAACGAAACTCATTAAGCCAGGAGTAAAGTTTGCTGCATTAAATGAGCATACAAAAAAGGTACTAGCAGAAGAGTGTAAAGAAATTGGTTTAATTCAAGAAGACGAAGAGTTATCAAAATACTATTATCATGGTGTTAGCCATTTCCTTGGTTTAGATACGCATGATGTAGGAACATATAAAGATAGAGTGTTAGAAGAAGGCATGGTTATAACAATTGAACCTGGTCTTTATATTGAAGAAGAAGCAATTGGAATTCGTATTGAAGATGACATTCTTGTAACGAAAGACGGACATGAAAACTTGTCAAAAGATATTATTAGAGAAGTTGAAGAGATTGAAGCGTTTATGAGAGAAAACAATGTAAATATAAAAAAAGATGAAGTTGTTACGAAATAATCATTAGAAGAGGCGCTCAATTTTGGGCGTCTTTTTATTTAGCTCATTGCATATCTCCATATTTTCTTGAAAATCATTTTTTATAATGATTTTGAAAAAGAAAAAGGAGGGGTTTCCATGAAGAGATTTGTGTTAACAGCAGTTACAGTCTCTGTCATATCTTTAATTGCTGCATGTTCTGCGACCACAAATACAACAAATGATCATAAAAATATGAACGATAAAAAAACACCACAGACTGAAACGGCTACAAAACCATTGAAAGTTGAAATAGGACCAGAAGTTACTTTAATAGCGAAAGAAGAAAAGCAAAAATTAAGTAACGGTGTTATTGTTCCAGTCTGGACATTTAATGGCTCATCTCCTGGTCCAGAAATTCGGGTGAAAAAAGGCGAAAAGGTGAAAGTGACATTAAAAAATGAACTATCTGCACCAGTATCTATTCATTGGCATGGGTATCCTGTCCCAAATAATATGGATGGAATTCCAGGTGTGACGCAAGATGCGGTTGAATCTGGAAAAAGTTTCACCTATGAGTTTGAAGCGAACGTACCAGGAACGTATTGGTATCATTCACATCAAGATTCTGTAAATCAATTAGATAGAGGTTTGTATGGAGCGCTCATTGTAGAAGATACAAAGGAAAAATATGATAAAGATTACACAGTAATGTTAGATGAATGGGTAACAGATAAAGAAGAGATTAATAAACAGTTAAAAGAAATGACAAAAGGGCAAAAAGGTAATAAATCTAAGGATAATGAAAATACGAAAAAGAATGAAGATAAGAACGGCATGGATCATTCCGGTATGGACATGGGCAGTGATAAAAAAGACTCTAGTAATATGACAGGAATGGACCATGGAAATATGAAGATGGAAGGCCATGATATGAGTATGTATGACTTATTCACAATCAATGGTAAAAGCGGGGGTTTAGTAGAACCATTAAAAGTGAATAAGGGGGATAAAGTCCGTCTTCGACTCGTTAATGCTGGTTATCTATCACATGATATACACGTTCACGGTCATGATATAAAAGTAATTGCGACAGATGGTCAACCAATAAACGATCCAAAAGTTATAAAGGATCAAGTAATTTCAATCGCACCTGGTGAACGTTATGATATTGAATTTACTGCTAATAATCCTGGGAAATGGTATGTTGAAGACCATTCAGCAAATAAAGGTGCAAAAGGAATGAAAGCTGTTATTGAATATGATGGCAGCAAAGAGATGAAAGATAAAGCAGATGAAAAAGAAAAATTATCGAAATTAGATATGACGAAATATGGTGCTAAAAAACTAGGTAGTTTCACGTTAAATCAGCAGTATACTGCCACATATAATATGGACTTGAATACGCAAATGAATGGAAATGAAATGGTATATACAATTAACGGAAAGGTATTTCCAGACATTGACCCGATTCCAGTAAAAAAGGGTGATTTAGTAAAAGTAAAATTGGTAAATCGTTCTAAAATGGACGATCATCCGATGCATTTACATGGTCACTTCTTCCAGGTGTTGAGTAAAGATGGAAAACCGATAGAAGGTTCTCCAATTGTGAAAGATACTTTGAACCTAAAACCAGGTGAAGAATATGAAGTAGCCTTTGTAGCAGATAATCCGGGTGATTGGATGTTCCACTGTCATGATTTACACCATGCTTCCGCTGGGATGGTAACAGAAGTGAAATATACAGATTATAAATCTGATTATGTTCCAAACCCAAACATTCCTAATAAGCCAGAATAATATAAAATTTATGGAGTTGATGATAATATAAAACAGCTATCTTAGGGATAGCTGTTTTAATGATTTTTAGCATGAAAAAAGCTGTTTTTAAATGTAATGTTGTGTATTGGGCATATTATTTTTATAAAAGTTTAGGAAGCGGGAGCGATAATGCCCTGTATAAGAGTTTACAAGATAAAAAATGCGATTTTTGTTATTTATGGATTTAAAAAACATATTCGTTTCTGGTTTGGAAGTAGATAATAGAAGAAATCGCTAATTTTTTGTATACTCAGTTGATAAAATTACAGTGGTAAATTTAATGTGTTGTAGTTCAAAAAGGATAGATAATAGCCCCTTACATTTGACCTTTTTTTTATTTTATACTACAATTCGTAGTGCGAAGGGAGGACGGGTATGTTCAAGCAAAACTATAAGTGAAATGAATAAGGCATAAATTATTTTTTTGACCGCTTGAAGCAAAAATCATAGAAATTATTTGGTGCTCAGAAGGTATCACAATGAAAAGTGTGCAGAAAAAATTAATGTTACAACGTTACAGCACATATCAAAAATTGTTAGCTGATCAGTAGTACAGTATGTGATAGATAAAATAAAGTCACCTTTTGGAATGGGAAGTGCTTTGCTTAAGTTTATTGGAATGGAAAAAAGCTTCCAATGATCTTGTGACCGCATCTTTTGGAAAACAGTGACTAACTTATGGGTGAGTGTTTGTGGTTTTTTTTAAGAATTTAAACTACACAGTGTAGTGTTTTGTGAAAAGAGGCAAAATGAATGCAGCAGATTAAAAGATATGGATTGTACTAGGAACGGGAATGCTTTCATTTGTCTCATCGTGCATCGGTCCAATTTTGACCGCATTATTAATGCTTGGTACAAAGAATCCAGATCAAGCATTTATTTACATTACAGTTTACAAGCTGGGATTTGCGATTCCTTTTTTCTTAATTGCCTTCGTACGTTACGAAAGAATGGAATAACACCTCCGTTGTATATCTAGAAATAGAGGTTGATAGAAAAGAAGAGTACAACATGAGTAGAAAAGCATTTGATATAAAAAATAATAAACTAAAGATATGATGATACTTAAATGTATTTATGGGAAGGTGTTTAATACCTATGAAAAGAATTTTAGCTAGTGTGGCAGTAGTTTCTGTTACAGGAAGTACATTTATTGGTACTGCTCAAGCGCAAACTTCTATAGTGCCAAAAGACAAAAAACATGAGCAACCTACTGATACAGTAACATATGAAAATCCAGTAACAGTAAACACGAATGTTCTACGTGTTCGCACACAGCCAAATACGTCTAGTGCAATAATGGGGCGCGTGTATGAAGGGAAAGTTTTACAAGTTATTGGAGAAGACAACGGTTGGTTGAAAATTAACCATAATGGAAAAGTAGGTTATGTAAGCAGTCAATTTGTAATAGACGATAGCTCAAATGGAAGTGACAATAACAATGGAAAAGTTCAAGTAGCGAGTGGGAATTACAAAGTTAATGTATCCTCCCTCCGTGTTCGTACAGGTCCAAGTACTTCCCATACGATTTTAGGCTCTATACATAAAGGACAAGTTGTTCAAGTAACTGGTGAAGTTCAAGACTGGGTCAAAATTAACTATAGTGGACAAACTGCTTATATTAGTAAAGATTACATTTCAAAGAGTGGCTCTAATGCAAATGTAGACCAAACAAATGAACAACAAAATAATGTTACGGTTCAAACTGACGGTACATACATTGTAGACGCTACTTCTTTACGTGTGCGTACAGGTCCTGCTACTTACCATAGTGTAATTGGTGGTGTATTAAACGGACAAATATTGCAAGTAACTGGCGGTGAAAATGGCTGGTTGAAAATTAATCATAATGGCAGAACTGGTTATGTGAGCAGTGAATATGTAAAATTCGTTAAAGAGGGTACACCATCAAAACCTGAAACAAGTAATCCATCTACTGGAGCAACAGTTGGTGACTACTATGTTAACGTAAGCATGTTAAATGTAAGAAGCGGTGCTGGTACAAATCATGGTGTAATCGGTGCTTTATCAAAAGGAATAAAAGTACAAGTTCTATTTGAACAAAATGGATGGGGGAAAATTAATTACAACGGTAAAAACGGTTATGTATCAAGTAAATTTCTATCAAAAACAAGTGAGACTGATACAGAGGAGCAGCGACAATCCCAAGAGGTAAATACAACTAATGAAATTAAAACAAATGACTTTATTCAACCAGCTGCAGGAAGATATACTTCTGGATTTGAGAAACGTGGTGGGCAAATGCACCACGGATTAGATATTGCTGCTTCAGGAACAGTGCCAGTTGTTGTTGCGGCAAAAGGTGTAGTCACTCGCTCATATTATTCCACAAGCTACGGTAATGTGGTGTTTATTTCTCATAATATTAACGGACAAACATATATAACTGTATACGCTCATTTAAAGAGTCGTTCTGTTACTGCAGGTCAAAAAGTGAAGAAAGGACAACAACTTGGCATAATGGGGAATACAGGACAATCTGAAGGACAACACTTACATTTTGAAATCCATAAAGGTGAATGGAATGCACAGAAGAGCAATGCTATGGATCCAAAACAATATATTAGTTAAGTAAGAATTTTTTATTTCAAGATGGGGGTATTGTATACCTCATCAAACTAAGAGAATTGAATATCTATGAGCTGAAAAAATATACTATCAATCATGTAGATTTAGAAGGTTCATTAAGTGTAGAAAAGTAGAAAAATAATTGATGGTGAAGATTACGACATGAATTAATTTGAAAAAGAGAGGTCACAGCATTGTAATTCTGTGACCTCTTATTATATAATGCAAAGCTATTATTTATTAGTTTTCTGTATAATTATTAATCCTGATCCCATGCCAGAAGCTAAACTATAGTTATTATCTACAAATACTCCAAATAATAAGTAAGTCGCATCCGTAAACCACATTTCATTTGGGGCTGACGATTCAAAAGTGTTTTTTATTTTCATTTGTTAAAAAATAAAATTATCGATTATAGCTGCTAGTGTTTATGGATAGGTTGTTCATGTTCAGAGGGGAGCGGTAGGGTATGATCTGGGAATGTTACGAATACAGTAAGAACAATTACTACGCTGATCGAAAGTAATAATAAAAAACGCCGTTCGATAAAAGTAGAAAAGGTTTCTGATAAAAGTTGAATCATACATGACATAGTTATTGTTATCGTAAGTAAAAGACTAATAAACAGTATACTATGAGCTTGTTGAGCGTTTAACATTTCTGTAATCATTGCTCCCATCATACTTGCCATTAATCCAGAAAACATTCCTTCTAAAGCGGTAAATAGGTGAAACCGTAGACCGACTAAAAAACCGATAAAACCACTAATCAAAATCGCAAGCAAAGTAGAATATAGTAATTCACCTTTAAAAAGAATACCTAAATAAAAACCTATACTTAAACCGATACTCATACTAAAAGACATAATAAATACCATATACCCCATTAGGGTACCGTTACGTTTAGAAATATATGATGTAATAAGAATCGAGATACAACAAAGTGTTAAGGCAGTCGATGTGTAAACGAACATTATGATACCTCCCTGTCCTATCGTTCATTTCATCATATGTTCGTATGGAGATTACTTATGCTTATTTATATCTGCATATTATCTGCACAATTTAATAAATGTAAGTAAGTAGGTGCTTGATTTTTTGAGCATCTTTTTTATTTGTGAGCATGAGAAAGAAATTGTTATATAATGAGTTTCTATTGTGAAGCCATAAAGAATCAGCGTATAATATTATAGTTATCCCATTACTGGGAGTAACCCGCGAATGATAAATAAGATTGTTCTTTTATCATCGCCTCTAAACAGATAGACAATGAAAGTAACACTGGAATACAGATAGGGAGTTATAAAATGAAATTAATTATTGCCGAGAAACCAGATCAAGGTTTGGCTCTTGTTTCACAATTTAAATATCGCCGGAAAGATGGATATTTAGAAGTAGAAGCGAATGAGTTATTTCCAAATGGAGCGTACTGTACATGGGCAATTGGTCATTTGACGCAGTTATGTAATCCAGAACATTATCACGCTGAGTGGAAAAAATGGTCACTTAATACGTTACCGATGATTCCAGAGCGTTTTCAATTTGAAGTAACAAAGTCAAAGTATAAGCAATTTAACGTTGTGAAACAGCTGTTACATAATCCGGGGGTAACAGAAATTATTCATGCGGGCGATGCTGGGCGTGAAGGGGAATTAATCGTACGAAACATTATTAATCTTTGTAACGTGCAAAAGCCGATGAAGCGTCTTTGGATTTCATCTTTAACGAAACAAGCTATATACCAAGGATTTAAAAATTTACTAGATGAAGCAGATACAATTAATACGTACTATGAGGCATATACAAGGTCATGTGCGGACTGGGTCGTTGGTATGAATGCATCGCGTGTCTTTAGTATTTTGTTAAAGAAAAAAGGAATGAACGATGTATTTTCAGCTGGTCGTGTACAAACACCGACACTCGCGTTAATCGTAAAGCGTGAAAAGGAAATAGAAAACTTTAAGTCTGAGCCGTTTTGGGAAGTGTTCGCAACCTTTAATATAGAAGGAAAGAAGTATGAGGGGAAATGGGAGAAGGATAGTGAATCCCGCTTAAAGGACCCTGATATGGCAAATAAAATTGCAGCATTTTGCCAAGGTAAACCGGCTGTAGTAAAAGAAATGAAAACGGAGCGTAAAGAGTTTCAGCCCCCGTTTTTATTTAATTTATCAGCACTGCAAGCGACAGCTAATAAAGCTTTTAAATTTTCACCGAAAAAGACGCTTGATATAACACAAGCACTATATCAAAAAGGGATAGTTTCTTATCCGCGTTCGGATTCTAACTATGTTACACAAGGAGAAGCAGCGACGTTCCCTGATATTTTACAGAAGTTAAGTCAGTTTGATGAATATAAAGGTTTATTGCCAGCACCAATTGAATCGATTATGAATAATAAGCGTTATGTGAATGAAAAAAAAGTTACAGATCACTATGCAATTATACCGACAGAGCAAGTTACAAATCCAAGCAAACTATCAGGTGATGAAAAGAAAATTTACGATATGATCGTAAGAAGACTGATTGCGGCGCATTATGAAGTAGCAATCTTTGACTACACAACGATTACAACTCTTGTAGACGAACGTGCTGAATTCATTTCAAAAGGAAAACAGCAAATTCAAGAAGGTTGGCGTAAAGTTATTTTCCAAGACGATAAAGATGACGAAACAATTCTTCCAATTGTCGCAGAAGGTGAACAAGGAAAAGTTGTAAAGGTGAAAGTGAAAGAAGGAAAAACACAGCCGCCGAAGCGTTATACAGAAGGACAACTTATTACGTTAATGAAAACGGCCGGTAAGTATTTAGAAAATGAAGAGCTGGAGAAAGTATTAAAGAAAACAGAAGGTTTAGGTACTGAGGCAACGCGTGCAGGTATTATTACTATGCTGAAAGACCGTAAATATATAGATGTGCAGAAGAACCAAGTGTATGCAACCGATAAAGGGAAAGTATTAATTACCGCAATCGGTGATAAAATACTAGCTTCACCAGAAATGACAGCGAAATGGGAGCAACGCCTTGCGGAAATTGGTGAAGGCACAGCATCACCAGCTACATTTATGGAACAAACGAAAAAGCTATCAGCTAAAATTATTGAAGATGCAGTGGAAATGTCAGAGAAATGGGATTTTACTGGATTACATGTTGAATCGATTGAGCGAAAAGGATCGAAATTTACAACAGGTAAAAAGGTTGGTAGCTGTAAAAAATGTGATGGCGATGTGATTGATAAGTCAACGTTTTACGGTTGTTCTAATTACAACACGACACAATGTGACTTTACAATCTCAAAGAAAATATTAAGCAAAACAATTTCGCAAAAGAATATGACAAAACTTTTAAAAGGTGAAAAGACCGATTTAATTAAAGGCTTTAAAAAAGGCGAGAAAACGTTTGATGCGATGTTAGAGTGGAAAGATAATAAGATTAATTTTGTGTTTGAGAATTAAGTTGTTCAACAAATAAAAAAATATGATAATTAAACTGTATCCTATAGAATAGACACTAAAAAAGTCTATTCTATAGGATATTTTTTTGAATAAGTAGTACTATATATTTTTATTTAAAATAAAATATACAATAAAAAAATCTTTGTAATTGATAAATATTTATTGTAAAACAATAAATTGTGTATTAAAATCAATATCATAATAAATCAGTGAGGTGCTTTTTATAGAAAGTTAACAACGCTGTTTTTTATTAGAGGAGGTAAAACTATGAACAATCACAATTTGATTATTAAAAATATGGATAACCCTCATGAGTTGGAGAGAATGTATAGAAAAGACCCGAAAGCTTTTAAAAAGTCATTCTCACAAGCATGGGATGAAAACCCTGATTCTCAGCTTCTAGCTGCTTGGTATGAAAGATTGAATTTCAAGGAGACGGCAAATAAAGAAAAAATATCGCTGTTTCAAAAAGGTTTCTTATTCATGGGCATGTTAGCTATTCTAGCTGGGCTAAGCACTAGAATCATTTTCCACTTTGTCGAGCAGGAAGCAATTGCTCCAATTAACTTGGCTTTTGGTGTAATTCCCTTTATTGCTGCTTATTTTATTTACAATAATACTCCGAAAAAAAGTATTATTTACTTACTTGCAGCGTTGTTCCTAATTGCCGGGTTGTATCTTAATATGTTGCCATTAAATTATAAAGACAGCAGTATCCTTGCGTATTTACATCTTCCTATAATGTTATGGGTCTTATTGGGACTTGCGTTTACGGGAAATGAATATTCAAAAGGTAGTACAAGATTAGCGTATATTAAATTTAATTTAGAATATGGTCTTCTCTACGCGAGTATGGCAGTGAGCGGAATGATACTAGCATTATTCACCATGCGATTATTTAGCTTCGTTGACTTGGATATAGGAGAGTTCTATTTTAGTAATGTTGTTTTATTTGGAGCTGCCGCTCTCGCTGTAGTGGCTGCATACTTAGTATCATTGAATCTTAAACTTGCTAAAAATATTACACCATACATATCTAAAATTTTTAGTCCGCTTGTCTTGATCACATTGTTTATCTATCTAATAACGGTAATTTGGGTCGGGAAAAATCCATTCTTGGACCGCAATTTCCTAATGGCCTTCAACGGAATACTCCTTGGTGTATTGGCTGTTACTATATTTTCTATCGTTGAGAGTGATTCAGACGAGAAAAAGAGCATTTCAGATTATATAAATTTTGCCTTAATTGTTCTGGCGCTTATTATAGACACTGTCGCATTGTCAGCCATTGTATTCAGACTTTCTTCTTACGGGATTACACCTAATAGACTTGCTGTTTTAGGCGTAAACATACTGATTTGGGCAAATCTCATTTGGATTATGTTTTCCTATATGCGTTTTCTACAAAACAAATCAGGACCGACAGCTATCCAAGATGCTGTTACGAAGTATTTGCCAATCTACGGACTTTGGGCAGCTTTCGTTATATTTACTTTTCCTATAATGTTTAATTAGAAAGGTTTTGTTAATGTAACGACAAGCTAATTTTCTATAACGTATAAAATCCTTAGAGCTGATAATTATCGTTACTTCTATAATTTCTCGACAATAAAAAAACGTCCTAAAGTAGGACGTTTTTTTATGTATATTACTGTTTTTTCTTAATAAGTAACAACACTTGTGAAACACAAGCAAGTACTGGCAGTTCAATCAACGGTCCAATAACGAGTGCAAGTGCGATAAGAGGCTCGTCCGGAAAAGCTGTTACAGCGATGGCGAGTGCAACAGGTGAGTTTCTTGCTAATGTTGTTAAGTTTAAACTTACTGTATCTTTATAAGATAAACGCATTATGCGTCCGATAAATTGTCCCAGTACAAAATTAATGATGAAGAACAATAGAACAGGAATGAGTAGTAATAAAACGACATTCATATTTTGTAGTAAATATTTTCCTTGTGATGCAAACATCGCTACGATTGCTAAACTTAAAAATACAATTTGAGCAGAGCTGAAAAACGGAATGAGTTTATTCTCGAGTGTTTCAGCTTTTTTCAGTTTATTCATAATGAATTTTGTAGCGTGTGCAAGTACAAATGGTAAGAAGATTACGATAACAATACTTTCTACTAAAACAGAAACCGCTACAGTCTTCATGACACCAGCAAATAAAAATAAATAAATGGGAAGGAGTAGTACTTGCAAAATTAAATTTACAGGCAAAATTGCAGTAGAAAGTGCTACATTTCCTTTCGCTATTTCAGTAAAGATTAAGTACCAATCTGTACATGGAGTAACCATTAACATAATAAATCCAACCCAAAGTGCTGGGTGATCTGAAAGAAATAGTGCTCCTAATCCCCAAGCGAGTAAAGGTGTCCATACAAAATTAATAGTAAGGCTTGTTCCAGCGAATTTTAAATTGCGGAATCCATTTTTTATTTCTTTCAATGGAATGCTGAGAAATAATCCATACAGCATGAAAAATAAGAAGGGGACAATAAATTGCTCTGCATACATATGTATCAAATTAAATTGTCCGAGTACGATGCCGCATGTAACAGCAAAAAGAATAATAAAAGTTTGAATCTTTTCTATAGTGCTCATGAGTAAATCCTTTCTAAATATGAATTGCCCTCTCAACATCCATTATACAAATAATAAAGTTACAATGGATGTTTTAATTGTATCGAGGTTTTTATTTTTAATTCGAGATATTATTTTTTATTTAAAGTTACTTGACTAAAGTAAGTGAAGTGTATTACAATCACTTACATAAGGTAATTAAATAACAAAAAGTATTAATTGTTTTACTTAAGGTATCAATTGGAACTTTTTATCCCGCATTAATGGGCAGTAAGACCCCCACCTCAGAATTCAGCGAAAGCAAAGAAGTTAGGCGGAGATCAACTGCCCATAAAAGCCCGATTGGTTCAACTAATAATCAGTGGGGAATGAAGAAATCCCCCACTGATTAAAGTTTCACTTTATTAGAATAAGAATTTTTATGATGATGAATAATGAATATGATAAGAAAGTTTAGGTGAAGAAAATGGGATTATTTAGCTCTTTATTTGGTAAAAAAGAAGAAAATACAAAAGTAGAGGGGAATAAAACAATGTCAAAAGTATTATTTGTAAAAGCAAACGATCGTCCAGCGGAGCAAGCAGTTAGTTCAAGAATGTATGAAACATTTGTAAGTGCTTATAAAGAAGCCAACCCAAATACAGAAATTACGGAGTTAGATTTATTTGCATTAGATCTTCCGTATTACGGAAATATCGCTATTTCAGGTGGATATAAACGTAGTCAAGGAATGGAGTTAACAGCAGAAGAAGAGAAGGCTGTAGCAACGGTAGATCAATATTTAAATCAGTTTTTAGAAGCTGATAAAGTTGTATTTGCGTTCCCACTATGGAACTTCACAGTACCAGCGCCATTAATCACATATATTTCATACTTATCTCAAGCTGGAAAAACATTTAAATATACAGCAAATGGCCCAGTAGGTTTAGCTGGCGATAAGAAAGTCGTTGTATTAGGTGCGCGTGGTTCAGATTACTCTTCAGAACAAATGGCTCCTATGGAAATGGCAGTTAATTATGTAACGAATGTGCTTGGGTTCTGGGGAATTACAAATCCAGAGACTGTTGTAATTGAAGGGCACAATCAATATCCAGATCGTTCACAACAAATTGTTGAAGAAGGTTTAGAGAACGTTAAAAAAGTAGCGGCGAAATTTTAATTGATAGTAAATGTAAAAAACCAACATGGATGACCATGTTGGTTTTTTAGTCTATTTCTATGTTAAAAAATGTATATTTATAAAATAAAAGAAAAGTTTGAAAATAGTATTGCAAAATATTATATGACAAACTATAATGAGTTCAAGAATAGTTGATAGTCGAATTTAATATTCAGAAAATTCAATTAGTTAAAAATGGAAAATGAGATAAGGAAATTTGAATGGGGGTTATATTATGGCGAATAAAGTACCGTTTTCGTTCATAGTAGTTATTGGATTAATGTTATTTGCACTATTTTTTGGAGCAGGAAATTTAATATTCCCAGCAATGCTCGGTCAATCGGCAGGAGAGAATGTATGGATTGCTAACGCTGGATTTTTAGTAACGGGTGTTGGATTACCATTACTAGGTGTACTGGCATTTGGTTTTTCGGGTAAAGATGATTTACAGTCATTAGCAAGTCGTGCACACCCAGTATTCGGGATTGTGTTTACAACAGTTTTATACTTAGCGATTGGCCCGTTATTTGCAATACCAAGAACAGGAAATGTTTCTTATGAAATTGGTCTTAAACCGTTTATGCCAGAAGGATTAGGTTCTACACCTTTAATTCTTTTCACAATTGTATTCTTTAGCATCACTTGTTTTTTTTCGCTAAATCCTGCGAAAATTGTCGATATTGTTGGAAAAATCTTAACGCCAATTAAGTTAACTTTCATTGGTATTTTAGTAATCGTTGCTTTTATACATCCGATTGGAGATATGCAAGCACCAGTGGAAGCTTATACATCACATGCATTCTTTAAAGGATTCCAAGAAGGATACTTAACAATGGACACGCTTGCATCATTCGTATTTGGAATCATCATCATTAATGCAATTAAAGAAAAAGGTGCGAAAACGAAAACGCAGATTATGATCGTTTGTGCAAAAGCGACAATCATTGCAGCATCTATTTTAGCAATTATCTATACAGCTCTTTCTTATATGGGTGCTTCAAGTGTTGCAAAGCTTGGACATTTAGAGAATGGTGGAGAAGTATTAGCAAAAGTTTCTAACTACTATTTTGGATCATATGGTGGAGTATTATTAGGATTAATGATTACAGTAGCGTGTTTAACAACTAGTGTGGGACTTGTATCAGCATGTTCTTCATTCTTCCATAAGTTATTCCCAAATGTTCCTTACAAAGCGATTGCAATCACGCTATGTGTATTTAGTGCAATTGTTGCAAACGTAGGATTAACACAATTAATCGCAGTTTCTGTTCCAGTACTAACAGCAATTTATCCACTAGCAATCGTATTGATTTTCTTAACATTCTTCCATTCATTATTCAAAGGAAGAGCTGAAGTTTATCAAGTGAGCTTAATCGTAACATTTATCATCAGCTTATTCGATGGATTAAGTGCAGCTGGAGTTAACATTGAAGTAGTAAGCCGAGTGTTCACTAAATTCCTTCCGATGCAAGAAGTAGGATTAGGATGGATCTTCCCAGCGATTATCGGTGGATTTATCGGATATGGCATTAGCGTGTTAAAAGCAAAAAATCAAGTTCAACCCGCTAGTGCGAATAAGAAAATAGGGTAAATAAAAAAGTTATAGAATTTGATTCTATAACTTTTTTTGTTACTATTAATAATGAAAGAAAATAAAGTAGTAGGGGAAATAAAATGAAAAAAACAATTGATCATATCGGCATCGCAGTTCGAGATATAGATAGTACGATACGTTTTTATGAAAAGGTGTTGTTAGGAACTTTAATAGATCGTTACGTAAGTGAAGCTCCTGGTGTTGAAAGCGAAGTAGCCATTCTTGAAGTGGATGGAGATAGAATTGAATTACTTGCGCCTACGAATAATACGACATCTCCAATAGCACGCTTTATTAAACAAAAAGGTAAAGGTGTTCATCACGTTGCATATCGTGTCGATGATTTAGATGTGGCCCTAGAAGAGCTAAAAGAACAAGGTATTCGAACGTTAGAGCATACACTTCGAATTAATAAGCACGGTAGAAGATTAATATATCTTAACCCAGCTGATACAGAGGGAACAATCATTGAGTATTGTGATTATCCAGAAGAGAAGTAAAGAAATTTTATGATAGAAGAAGGGTATTGCGTAATAACGTAATACCTTTTTTATTTATGTATTTCACACTTTCTTCACAAATGATTCACGATAACTTTTCTTCGTCAGGAACTTACATAAATATATTTTATGATATAATAACAATCGACTTTAAAAATGTAAGTTGTATCACTGAAGGTAGTTACTATTGTATTGGAAGTTTAGGGGTGAGAGAGAAATAAAGAGTTACACTGTGTAGAAACTTATATTTAATCAGGTTAATATTTCGCCGGAAAATTGAACTTGGGAAGTTAAAGGAATGAAAATATAGTGATGTGGAAGAAAGAAGTGAAATGGTTGTGAAAGTAATGAGAAGGTTAGGGGCATGGCTATTAATTGCATGTGTGCTTATTATATTGATACCAAAAAGGGCATCTGCTCATGCGTACATTGTGAAATCAAACCCTGCTGAAAATGAAACGTTGAAGAAAGCACCATCTGTAGTGAAAATTGAATTTGATGAGGATATACAAGTTTCGCATTTTAATACATTGTTTGTAAGAGATACCTCAGGTACAAGAGTAGATTTAAAAGATGCTCATATTGATAAGAAAAACAAAAAGTTATTAGAAGCAGGGTTAAAAGGAAATTTGAAAAACGGTCTCTACTCTATTCAGTGGAAAGTGATTTCTGCTGATGGGCATCCCATTCAAGGAGTTATTCCGTTCCGCATTGGGGCAGCAGAAGCGGGAGCAGACGACGTACAAGTAGAAGAGATGGGATATTTCCCGCAAATAGATATGATTATGGAACGTGGAGTACTATATACAAGTTTCTCACTATTTATAGGAGTGCTATTCTTTAATCTTATTATGTATAAAGGGAATGCAACCTCGGTTCGATCAAGGAGTAAGAACATAATATGGATCTCATTATTGGGTATATTGATTAGCTTATTATTCAATCTGCCATTGCAAGCGAAAATAAATGCTGATGTTTCATGGTTAGAAGCATTCGATCCATTACTATTAAAAGAAACATTACAGCTTTCTGTTTTTGGATATGTATGGATTACTCAAATGGTTCTTATTAGTTCGCTTATAATTGTTACTTATTTTGCGATGAAGCGTGAGAAGCTGTCGTCGTTTAAAGTATGGAGCATTCCGATAGTATTGTTTATTGGGATCCTTGTTATGAAAGCATTTAATAGTCATGCATATGGTTTAAAGTTTAAAGAGATTGCTGTCGTTATGGATTTTCTGCATTTATTTGCAGCATCATTATGGATTGGTGGTCTATCATCCATTATTCTTCTTTTACGTAAAGAGGATGACAAGTGGAGTATGTATTGGGATATGATTAAGCGTTTTTCGCCGTGGGCAACAGGTGCTGTCATCGTGATTTTAATAACAGGTCTTTTTAACAGTACATTCTTTATTCCAACTATCCACTCGTTATTTGATACGAAGTATGGATTAGCTTTATTAGCAAAGATACTTTTATTCATTTTCATGGGGATATTGGGAATTGTTCACTATGTGAAAGGGAAAATGAGAGCGGAGCAAGGATTAGGCGCTACGGTGAAAGTAGAGTTTATCATTGGAATTATCATTTTCGTCATCGTAGCTTTTATGACAAACGTACAAACACCACCGATGCCTCCTACTGGACCTTTTACAGAGAGTAAGCAATTAGATAATGGGTATGAACTTACTTTACATGTAAGTCCTAATAAAGTAGGACAAAATACATTCCATATTACTTTAAAGGATGAAAATGGCCAACCTGTTACTGATATGGAGCAAATTATTTTAACCACGCAATCATTGGATATGAATATGGGGAAGGGTTCATTTAAAGTTTCGGCCGTGTCACCAGGAGAATATGAAGCGGAAGGCATGTATATTAACATGACAGGAAACTGGAATATGCAAGTGCACGGATTAACAAAATCTCTTGATAGTTTTGATACGGATTATAAATTTATTGTAGGCGGCAGATAAAGTGAAACTTTAATCAGCCCTCATCAATCGGGTTATCCGGCGAATAGCCGGGATAAAGAGAAGGTATAGATAAAAAGGAGCTAATAGAAAATGAAACGTATAAAAAAATTTGGCACAACAATGATCGCAACAATAATTGCAATGGGGATTTTTTCGTTACCTGTTAGTGCGCACGTCACTGTGAAACCAGAAGCTTCGGACGTTAATTCTTGGGAGACTTACACGATAAAAGTACCAGTTGAGAAGAATGTAGCAACGACAAAAGTTACATTGAAAATACCGTCTGGAGTAGAGTTCCAACAGTATGAACCAGTGACAGGATGGAAAGTGGAAGAGCAGAAAGATAATGCTGGAAAAGTTAGAACTGTAGTATGGGAAGCAACAGGAGAAGGGATTTTACCCAGTCAGTTCCAGCGATTTACTTTCGTCGCTAAAAATCCGGATAAAGAACAAAAAATAGCTTGGGATGCATATCAACAATATAAAGACGGAGAAATTGTTGAATGGACAGGCGATGAAAAAGCTGAAAAACCACATTCACTTACTACAATTGCAAAAGGTATGTCATTAACAGGGGAACATGGTGAAGTGTCTCATGTAGAAAAAAATGAAGGTACTAGTAATTTGCAATTGATAGCGATTGTTTTATCTATTTTGGCGATTGTATCTTCGGTAGGTACGTGTGTTTTTGTAGTACGTCGTAAAAGATAAGTAAGATTGAAAGGTCTCATCGTAAATAATGAGACCTTTTTTATTACGTCTATGGATTAGTAAGAATGAGGATAGTGGCACCATTATAGTCACTGTATAATGAAATTTATTAATGTATGGAAATTAATTGACGATTATTAAGTCTTCCGGCAAAATATCATGTTCGAGCCAGTTTTCAATTAAAGTATTAAATAGTATGGGATTTGCCAAAGAGATTCCATGACCAATTTTAGGAATGATAATACCAGTACAATTCGTATTACTTTCAAGGATTTCATTCATCGAGTCTTTCATAATTCTTTTTTCTTTGTCTCCAACAGTTACTAATATATTAATACTAGCATCCTTGAAAACTTTTGGTATTGTAAACGACATGTTTTCTTCTAATATCCTTACAAATGTATTTTTACTTATTTGACAACTGTCATGATAATAGTTATCAAATTGTGTTTCATCTATGTACATTGATTTTGCTTGTATTTTGGAGAATGAATTACACTTTACTAGGAAGTAGGTTAAGCTAAGGGAGCTTAATAATGTTTTAGCGAAAGGAATTGGCTTAACTAATGCGCTATTTACCATAGCATATTGAATTAAGTTTGGTTTCATGCTGAGCATGGCAATTAATACTTGAGCGCCTAATGAAAAACCAATTACTATAACAGTTTTACCTCTTCCTTTTTCTTCAATTAGTTCTATGATTTTTTCAGCACTAAAGTTTATTGAGAAATGATCTTTACTTCTGTTTTTTCCTTGCTCAGGTAAATCAGGAACAAGGCAGTGAAAGTTAGTAAAATGTTTAATTTGTTTGTCCCACATCCAACCACTGACTCCACCCCCATGAATAAAAACCATAAGTGGAGAGCTTGAATCTCCAAATTCTTTATATTGTAACACCATATAATTCCTCCTTATGATTAGAATTGTTAGTCTATTCGTATATATTAGAAAAAATTCTTACTACTTAAATATCATCATACAATAAAAAAGAGCCTACAAACGTAGACTCTTTCTTATTTTTATTTCACTTCAACCTGCTGCCTTACAGCAAGTGTTTTCGGCTTTATATTTACGAAACAAATACTCACTACAATAAATAATAGTCCGATGAATAAGCTAATAGTAATGGCCTCATGTAAGAAAATTGAACTTACAATAATAGCGATTAGTGGAATGAGGAATGTATAAGCCCCAACTTTACTTGCTTCACCGGCTCCAACAAGAGTGAAGTATGCAAGCCATCCCATTGCAATAACAAAGAATGAAATAAAGAGTAGAACACTAACAAACGGTATACTCCAAGCAATACTAGACCAGCTTTCAAACTCTGATCCGAATCCAATTAAGCAAAGTCCGCCAATAATAAGCTGCAGTGTTACCATCCAAATGGAATTAACGCGGTGACCAGTCTTCTTAATAAATACTGTACCTAGTGCCCAGCCAATCGCGCATCCTATCGCGAGAAGGATTCCGATAATAGAAATATGTCCAGTTAAACTACTAGAGCTAATCACACCTACGCCAATAAATCCAAGAACAAGCCCGAAAATTTTTAAACCGTACATAGATTCTTCAAGCCAAATCCATGAGAAAATGCCGAGTAAAACTGGTTGTAGAAATACGATGGCGGAAAATAGCCCAGCAGGCATATATTGAAGGCCGACAGTTTGTAATCCGTAAAATATAATGATGTTAAGTAAAGAAGAAATAACGTATAAATGCCAAGTTTCTTTTAAGTGTAACTCTTTGTATTTCGGTAATGCGAAAAGAAGTAAAATGAATCCTCCAATTAAAGTTCGAACGCCTGCAAATAAAACGGGTGGTGTATAATGCAGGGCAAACTTAGATAAAGGCCAATTGATTCCCCACATGAAAACGAGAAAGGTAAGGATTATGGCCGTCTTAGTTCGAGAAAGCTGTGTCACGGTAAGACCTCCTTGTTGTTATTCATTTCACTATGATATGATATCGACTGTAATAAATAAAATGAATCTTTTTTATAAGGAGTATAAGTGATTAGTTATGACCATTACACAACTGCAAGTATTAATAAAAACTGTTGAGTTAGGTAGTTTTACGAAGGCTGCTCGGGTGTTAAATATGACGCAGCCAGCTGTAAGTCATGCGATTTCAAGTATTGAGTCAGAGTTAGGAGTTACGATTCTTATACGTGATAAACGAAAAGGGCTAATCGTTACGGATGTAGGAAACAGAATTCTTGTGCATATTAGAGAGATTTTGAACGGTGTAGAGAAGATTGAACAAGAAGTTGCGATGGAGAAAGGACACGAAGTTGGGACGATTCGAATTGGGAGTTTTCCGAGTGCTTCTGCACATTTCTTACCCAAAATGATAAACCTTTTTAAGGAGAAGTATCCGAACTTAGAAGTCGTTCTTTGTGAAGGAACGATTAAAGAAGTTGAAGATTGGTTAGTATCGAGGGTTGTTGATATAGGAATTGTCATTTTGCCTAATAAAGAGATGGAGATTGTCCCATTAACGAAGGGGAAAATGGTTGCTATCTTAAGAGATGATCATCCTCTTTGTAAGAAGGACTCTATTGTAATTAGCGATTTAGAGAATGAACCGATCATATTATGTAAGGGTGGATACGAACCACCCATTATTGATATGTTTAAACAAGCCAACGTACCACTTCGGGCTGAGTATGTAATATCGACCGTTACTACAGCTTTAAATATGATTCAAGAAGGGTTAGGTATTGCAATATTAGCCGAATTATCTTTAACGAATTTACCACAGAATGTGCAAACGAGAGAATTGGAACCACAAGTATGGAGAGAAATTGCTTTAGCTGTTCCTTCATTAAAGGATTCCTCAATCGCTGTGCAGCTATTTATTGAAGAATTTCAAGCGCTATTTGCAGAATAAAAAGAGGTGTCTCATATATCATAATGGGACACTTTTTAATTTGCTTATAAAAAATCTATGAAAAGGATTGACTTATCTTTTTGTTGTAACTATAATGATTACATCGAGGTGGTGATCACGATGAAAATTAGTAGCCGCTTTTCTATAGCTGTTCATATTTTATCTATTTTGAAAAACAATCCATCTTCACTTTGTACTTCAGACTATATAGCTGAAAGTGTAAACACAAATCCAGTAGTCATTCGTAAAATGATGTCGTACTTGAAACAAGCTGGTTTTGTATATGTAAATCGCGGTCCAGGTGGTGCGGGATTATTAAAGGATTTACATGAAATCACATTGTTAGATGTATACCATGCAGTAAATGTAGTCGAAGAAGACAAACTATTTCATATTCACGAGCAACCAAATCCAGATTGTCCAATTGGAGCAAATATTCAAGCGGTGTTAGAAGTTATATTAATACAAGCGCAATCCGCGATGGAAGAAGTTTTGAGAAATATTACGATGGGGCATTTGTTTGAAACTTTGCAAGAAAAAATGAATGCTTAAATCATATTTATATTTTTTTATTATTAATGTAACTGATTCGATTACAACTATAAAGGTAAGGTGTAAAAGTATGACTGTAAAAATGAAAGTATACTCAGATTTTATATGTCCATTTTGTTTTTTAGCAAAAGGTCCATTAGATGAAGTAGCGAAAGAGAAAGATGTAGAAATTGAATGGATGCCATTTGAATTACGTCCAAGTCCATATTCAAAAATAGATCCATGGAATGAGCCAGAAAAATTAGGCTCATGGGATGCTTTTATTCTTCCAACTGCGAAGAAGTTAGGAATCGATATGCGTTTGCCGCGTGTTTCACCGCATCCATATACACATTTAGCTTTCGAAGGATGTCAATTTGCGAAAGAACGTGGACTAGGAAATGAGTATCATCACCGCGTATTCACCGCATTTTTCCAAGAAGAGCAAAACATTGAAGATATTGATGTTTTAACAAAATTAGCGGTAGAAGTAGGTCTTCCTGAAGCTGAATTTAAAGATGCTTTAGTAACGCGTAAATATAAAGAAAAGCATCAAGAAGCAATTCAGCATGCATATGATGAAGCAAATATTATGGCTGTTCCAACTGTCATGATTGGAGATGAAGTCATTCAAGGGCTTGCTAGTAAAGAAACGCTACAAAGAGTCATCGATAAAGAAATTGAAAAGGATAAAACAAATTCATTTGAAGGTATGCAATGTAATACAGATGGATATTGCTAATTCGCTTGTTATGAAATAACAAAATAAATTATAAAACAAATATTTGGAGGAATTAAAATGTCAGCAACTACAACAAATTTAAAAGAAGCAATCGTGAACCGTCGTTCTATTCGTAAAGTAACAAAAAACGATGCAATTACGAAAGAAAGAATTGAAGAAGTTTTAAAAACAGCTTTACACGCACCAACATCTTTCAATATGCAAAGTGGTCGTATGGTTGTATTAATGGATGGAGAACATGAAAAGTTTTGGGATATTGTTAAAGAAACACTAAGAGCCCGCGTACCAGCAGAAAACTTTGAAGCGACTGTAGAAAGATTAAAAGGTTTCCATACAGGTGTTGGGACTGTGTTATTCTTTGAAGATCAAGCAACAGTAGAAAAAATGCAAGAAAATGCACCATTATATAAAGATCAGTTCCCATTCTGGTCTCATCAAGGAAATGCAATGTTACAGCATACTGTATGGATGTTATTATCGGCTGAAGGAATTGGTGCATCCCTGCAACACTACAATCCAATCGTAGATGCTGAAGTGAAAGAAACTTGGAACATTCCAGCAGAGTGGAGCTTAGTAGGACAAATGCCATTTGGTGAGCCAAATGAACAACCAGGAGAAAGAACTTTCTTACCTACTGAAGATGTAGTGAAATTTTATTAAGAAATTTAATATATAAAAAGTTAAATAAAAGGAGAGTACGTATTAGTCATATATGTACTCTCCTTTCGTATGCAATGTTAAACTCTTACTGCAAGAACGATTTCCTTCATATGAATCGAAGTTTTTCCTTACAATTAAAAATCTGTTATGTTTATTGTTTTGTAATGACAGTAAATATCCCCGTCATGTTTGGTGAGTAATCCTTAAAATCAAATTTTTCATAGAACGATTCTTTACCTTCTGATGCAAATAAACCGACAAACGCCTTATCAGGGGCATTCTCATGTAAGTATGCAACTAAACGATGCATGATTTCTTTCCCGATACCATGTTTCTGATAATCCGGATGAACTACTATATCTTGAATATAGAAATAGATAGATCCGTCACCAACAATTCGCCCCATGCCAATTATTTGTTTATTATCTTTCACTGTGATGCAGTGAATAGAATTCTTCAGTGAAGTATCTGCTACTTCAAAATTCATATAATCAGTCCATCCAACAGAATCACACAAATATTTGTACTCTTCTAATGTTGGAATGTTATGTTCAAACTCATATGTTTTCAAAATGTACCCTCCAAGCCCTTAAATTTAACAAGTATATACATTCGACATTTTTTTATCTTTTCCTCTTATGTAACTGAATTCCCTTTAGCTATTGAATTTCGTCCAGTTTCCGTATTTGTATTTGTGTTAATTAATAAGAGTTTAGGGGAAAAATATAAGAAATAATCGAAAGGGAAGTGGGAAAATGAATGATGAGAAAAAGTATACAGTGGTAGGTACTGATGTTGAAGAAGTAAAACGTTTAAATGAAAATTCGGGATTATCATATAATCAAGTGAAAGAATTATTAGCAAAGCAAATGCAAAAAAAGAAGTAATGAAATCGAAATTCTTTATTTTTTCATGTAGCATTCTAATTAGAGAGAGTTATGAGGATAACTCTCTTTTTCAATACAATGGAGCAACTTTTAGAGCGGAGGAAACAGCATGAAAAAGTGGATAAAGATAACGCTGTCAATTGCTGGGGGTATCGTCCTATTGACATGTGCCGGAGGATATTACGTGTATAAAAATTATTTTCCAAAGGAACCTGAGCGTATCGTATATGATAAAGAGAGAGTGTTAAAACCGATACATAATCAGTTGAAAGGGATTAACATAGATAATGTGAAGATAAAAGAAAAAGAGGTTGTAAATGCAACTGTAAACGAGCTTCAAAAAATGATTGATGATGGAAAATTATCATATGAAGAATTAACGAGTATTTATCTTTTTAGAATACAAGAACATGACCAAAATGGAATAGCATTAAATGCTGTTACAGAGATTAATCCAAATGCAATGGAAAAAGCGCGAAAGTTAGATAAAGAAAGGTCTTCAAATAAGAAATCGAACTTATACGGCATGCCGGTTATCGTAAAAGATAATGTACAAACAGAAAAGGTGATGCCGACAAGTGCGGGCACGTATGTGTTAAAAGATTGGATTGCAGATGAAGATGCGACAATCGTGAAGAAGTTGAAAGAAGAAGGTGCTTTTGTTTTAGGAAAAGCGAATATGTCTGAATGGGCAAATTATTTATCCTTTACAATGCCTAGCGGATATAGCGGGAAAAAAGGACAAAATTTGAATCCGTACGGTCCGATTACGTTTGATACATCAGGATCAAGCTCTGGATCTGCTACAGTAGTTGCGGCAGATTTTGCACCGCTTGCAATCGGGACAGAAACGACTGGATCAATTGTAGCACCAGCGACGCAGCAATCAGTAGTTGGATTACGTCCATCACTAGGTATGGTGAGTAGATCAGGCATTATTCCGTTAGCTGAAACGCTTGATACAGCAGGGCCGATGGCAAGAACGGTAAAGGATGCGGCAACGTTATTTAACATAATGGTAAGTTATGATGAAAAAGATACTATGACAGAAAAAATGAAAGAAAAAGAAAGAATTGATTATACGAAGGATTTATCAATAGATGGATTGAAAGGGAAAAAAATAGGGGTTGTTTTTTCAATAGATCAACAAGATGAGAATAGAAAGAAAGTAGCAGAAAAGATTAGAAAAGACCTTCAAGATGCAGGTGCGATATTGACTGATGATATTCAGTTAAACAGCGAGGGTGTAGATAATCTGCAAACATTAGAATATGAATTCAAACATAATGTTAACGATTATTTTTCACAGCAAAAAAATGTACCGGTAAAATCGTTAGAAGAGATTATAGCGTTTAATAAAAAGGATAGTAATAGACGAATAAAATATGGACAAACATTAATTGAGGCGTCTGAAAAATCTGTTATAACGAAAGATGAGTTTGAAAAAGTAGTGCAAACGAGTCAAGAAAATGCAAGAAAAGAGCTAGATAGATATTTAGTAGAAAAAGGTTTGGATGCTTTAGTTATGATTAACAACGATGAAGTTCTTCTATCAGCTGTAGCTGGCTATCCAGAATTAGCGGTGCCAGCAGGATATGATAACAATGGAGAGCCAGTAGGTGCAGTGTTTGTCGGGAAGCAATTCAGTGAGAAGGAACTATTCAATATTGGTTATGCGTATGAACAGCAGTCTAAAAATAGAAAATCACCTAAATTGTAAAAGGGTAAACGAAAAAAAGAGCTCCATTGAAGTAAGTAGGTGGCTAATGTAAATAGAATCTAACAATATAAAAAGAAAAAAAGGATTCTTTCTAATTAGTAAGAAAGATTGTCTATAGAAGTTCATAAAATATAATATATTCAATTTCCATCCACTGAAGGGGGAGGTCAAATCTTAATGAATGAAGTGAAAAATTTCTTTCGAAGTAGAGGGTTTCAACGGTTTCTCGTTTTAATAATAGTAGCGTTAGTATTATATGGATTAAAAAGTATGATCAATTTAATATTAATTACGTTTATACTGACATTTTTAATGGATCGTTTTCAACGTTTTATTTCAAAGAAATTGAAAGTGAACCGGAAAATTGTTATCGCCTGTTTGTATATCATATTAGTTTCCTTTATTGGCACGACATTATATAAATATTTACCTGTGTTAACGATACAAATTTCACAATTGATTTATCAATTTAAATTGTTTTTTCAAAACCCACCTGATAATGAAATCATTAAATATGCACTTTCGACAATTAACGGAATGGAAGTATCAAAATATATAGAACAAGGTGTAGATGTCATATATCAATCGATTGCAAATATAGGAAAAGTCAGTTTGCAAATATTACTCTCACTTATTTTAAGTTTATTTTTCTTATTAGAAAAAGAACGCATCATATCATTTACTTCGAAATTTAAAGATAGTAGTCTGAAGGTTTTTTATGAGGAGATTGCATATTTTGGTGAAAGGTTTGCAAGATCGTTCGGTAAAGTAATTGAAGCGCAGTTTTTAATTGCAGTTGTAAATTGTATTCTTACTGTCATTGCATTAATTGTGTTAGGATTTCCGCAGCTTCTCGTATTAGCTGTCATGATTTTCTTACTTGGATTAATCCCTGTTGCCGGGGTAATCATTTCCTTGTTTCCACTTTGTATTATTGCATATAACGTAGGCGGAGTTATGTACGTTTTATACATACTTGTGTTCATTACAGTAATCCATGCTCTTGAAAGTTATTTTTTAAACCCGAAGTTTATGTCTGCGAAAACGAATTTGCCAATCTTTTATACATTTATGATTCTCATCTTCTCAGAACATTTCCTTGGAATATGGGGGCTTATTATCGGGATACCAATCTTTATCTTTTTATTAGATGTACTTGATGTAAACAATGAGGAACAGTTTAAAAAATAGGAAATGATAGAAAGTAACTGATGTTTTCAAGGAACAATCAAAAAAGCAATCCAAAATAAATTGGATTGCTTTTTTGCATACACGATTAAAGAACTGGAGCCATTGTTTCTTTTAATACTTGAACAGAGTGATCGAATTTTAATTCTTCTTCTTCACTTAATTCCACTTCTAAAATTTCACGAACACCGCCGCGATTTAAAACAGCAGGTACGCCGATATAAACATCTTTTTGACCGTATTGGCCTTCTAAGTAAGCTGATACTGTTAATACGCTATTTTCGTCGTTTAAAATCGCCTTTGTAACACGTAGAAGTGACATACCAATACCATAGTAAGTTGCACCTTTTCGCTCGATAATATGGTAAGCTGCATCACGAACGTTTATGAAGATTTTGTCTAAATCTTCTTGCGTGTATGTGTTGTCTTTATCAAGAAGCGTTTGTAGTTTTTGAATACCGACTGATACGTGACTCCAAACAGGAAGTTCCGTATCACCATGTTCACCGATAATATAAGCATGAATGTTGTGTGGACCAATATCGAAATACTCACCTAACATATAGCGGAAACGAGCAGAATCAAGAGTTGTACCAGAACCGATTACGCGTTCTTTCGGTAAACCAGATTCTTTCCAAGTTACGTAAGTTAAAATATCGACAGGATTAGTTGCGATTAAGAAGATACCATCAAATCCGCTATCCATAATACTACGAACGATTTGTTTAAAGATTTTCGCGTTTTTCTCAACTAAATCTAAACGTGTTTCGCCTGGTTTTTGTGGTAATCCAGCCGTAATGACTACAAGATCAGCATCTTTACAATCTTCGTAGCTACCTTTCCATACTCTAGTTGGAGCTGGAGCGAATGGAACAGCATGACTTAAATCCATTGCTTCTCCTTCAGCTTTTGCCTCGTTTACATCAACTAAAACAAATTCTTCAGCTACAGCTTGGTTAATCATGCAGTAAGCATAACTACATCCAACTGCTCCTGTTCCTACTAATACAACACGGTTAATCCCTTTTTTCATTTCAAAATTCCTCGCAATTTCATTGATTTTATTATGTAAGATAATACGTCTTACTTCTATAGAGTCATATCTAGTTTATTACATTTTATAAAAGATATTCAAGTAATTGAAAATGTATCCGTGCAATTCTTTGCACGAAACATAGGGAGTAAGTGAACCGAATATAATGCAATAAAATCCTTTATCGAAGGGGAAAAGGGCATGATGCAGCCATTAACGCTGGAAAGAATGCTCCATATTATTAATGTGGGGCTCGTAAAAACGAAGAATCCAAAGCAAATTATTATTGCTGGTGCAGGAATTTCAGGATTAGTTGCAGCATCGTTATTGAAAGCAGCAGGGCATAGCATAACAATTTTAGAAGCGAATAACCGAATAGGCGGAAGAATATATACGATCCGTGAACCGTTTAGCAGAGGCTTATATTTTAATGCAGGGCCAATGCGAATTCCTGAAACACACGAGTTAACTTTAGCTTACATTCGTAAATTTAAATTACCATTAAATCTTTTTATAAATAAAACCGCTTCAGATATTATTTATACGAATAATATTAAAACGAGATTGAGCGTATTTGAAAAAAATCCAAGTATACTTGGATATCCAATTTTAGAGAATGAAAAAGGGAAAACGGCAGAAGAGTTAATGTTAGTAGTGCTAGAACCAATACTTAATTTTATAAAAAAAGATTCTAATAAAAACTGGATTATCGTTGAAAAAAAGTATAAAACATATTCGCTCGGATCATTTTTAAGTGAGTATTATTCAGATGGAGCAATAGATATGATTGGGGTACTTCTAGATATGGAAGCATATATGGGAATGTCTTTAATTGAAGTATTACGGGAAATGATTTTTTTTACTTCAACGACGAAATATTATGAGATAACGGGTGGAATGGATGTATTACCCAATTCATTTTTGCCACAGCTAAAGGATAATATTTTTATGTCATATAAAATAGAGAAAATTATACAAGAAGATAATAAAGTAATGTTACAAGGAAATCGTGAGCAAACGTTAGAGCGATTTACTATAACAAGTGATATTGCTATTATCACAATTCCATTTTCAGCGTTACGATTTGTAGAAGTTCGGCCGTATCATTTATTCTCTTATTATAAAAGACGAGCAATTCGTGAATTAAATTATATTGCTGCAACTAAAATTGCGATAGAGTTTAAAAGTAGATTTTGGGAGAAAGCGAGACAGTGTGGCGGTAAATCTATTACAGATTTACCTATACGGTTTACATATTATCCGAGTTATGGCATTCATACACCAGGGGCAGCTACCGTTTTAGCGAGTTATACGTGGGCAGATGAGGCGTTAACATGGGATAGTTTACCGAATAGTGAACGCATTCGTTATGCATTAAGAAATTTAGCGGAAATATACGGTGACATCGTTTATAGTGAGTTTGTTACAGGGGCATCTTTTAGCTGGAGTCAAAATCCATATTCTTGCGGCGCATTTACAGCTTTCGAACCGGGCCAAGAACTCGAGTTATTTCCGTATATTACACCACCATCTGGGAAAGTGCATTTTGCCGGAGAGCATACGACATTAACACATGGGTGGATGCAAGGAGCAATAGAGTCTGGAATTCGAGTTGCTCATGAAGTAAACGAAAAGTGAAGATATATTTACAAATCACCACTCTTTTAATAAAATAATAAATATAAATCGTAATTATTACGCTTTGAATACGTTTTGAAATAAAGAAATGGATGGTTGATCAAATGAATAAAGTAGAAATTCATATATTAGGTGGCTTTTTAGGTAGTGGAAAATCAACATTATTACAAAATTTATTGTTAGCGGAAAAAAAGAAGAATAGAAAAGTTGCAGTGTTGATGAATGAGATTGGTGAGTACTCAGTAGATACAGATATTATTGGAAAAGAGAATGTTTTAAGAGAGCTTCTGAAAGGTTGTATTTGTTGTACGCTAAAAGAAGAGCTTGAAATACAATTACATTCGTTATATCAACAAGAAAGACCAGATGTCATTTATATAGAAACGACAGGTGTTGCGCATCCAATTGAAGTGTTAGATGCATGTGTATCACCAATTTTAGCACCTTTCCTAGAAGTGAAATCAATAGTAGTCGTTTTAGATGCAGTAAGGTGGTTAAATCGAAGTGTATTAAGTGCAAACGTTCAGCAATTATTACATGAGCAACTGAAGTTTGGTAGCCAAATTTTAATTAATAAATCAGATTTACTAACAGATGCGGATAAGAACAAAGTAATTGAAGATGTGAAAGCAATAAATAATCATGCGAAATTGTTTGAAACAAAGTATTGTAATATATCTTTAGAGGATATAGAAGAAGTTGAATTTACGAATGATGGGGAACATGAGACACTACATGTAAAACAGCATTTACATATACAAACGATGACATATCAATTTACGAAATCAATTGATCAAGATAAATTATACGAATGGCTTTCGAATTTACCAGATAGTATTTATCGTGTAAAAGGTTTTGTGAAATTTCATGGGGACAAATATCCTCACTTATTCCAATACTCGTTCGGGGTACCGACTTTATTGGAACAAGACTTTGGTTTCCCAACGAACTTGGTAGTAATAGGAGAAGGGCTAGATAAGAAACAATTGGCTGAAGGGTTAGAGAAAGTGGAACTTAATTCTAATTAAGATTAAAGGAGCTGCCCCCACAAGTCGTTGAAACCGACTTGTGGGGCAGCCTTTTTATTTCTTATGAGTAACCATTTAGCTACTTGTATTCATGTTAAATAGTCACTCTTTTAGTATTTTCGTTTTCCAAGATAAACATTTACTCTAGTACTAGAGTCTCTACTAAATTCAATTTTGCGACCATCTAATTCTATTGTTCGAGAGCTTGCAGTAGGATTTTTAATTAGACTATACAGATAATCTGCTTTAGTTGGTAGTAGTGTATTTAGGATTTTTCTCACCGGCTCGTTTAATACAGGATCATCACTATGAATAGACATTCTATATGCACTGTCATCATAGGGAGAAAAATTAAATTGCATAATGCCATCATATGTTTGACCAGTTTTAGTGAATACATAGTTATAATCGGTTTTTAAAAACCCAGAATCAATCAGTATATTCTCAATTTCTTTATACTTATCCTCATCTTTCGCAGGAATAGAATCAGGAATAAAATAAGGACTTACATTAATTGCGCTATACATAAACTTTGCAAATTGTTCTCTTGTTACATTCAGTTTTCCGCCATATTGATAGTTTCCAATTCCGTTTGTAATACCATTACTATACAATGAACGAACAGAGTTTGTTGCCCAATGATTATTTGGAACATCATAGAAAAGGTCGTTTGTTTTTACAGGTAAATGAAACGCTTTTTGTAAGATAACAGCCATTTCATATCGAGTTAATGTATCATCAGGTCTAAACTTGTCAGTGCTATTGTCCCCTGTCATGATTCCTTTTTGAGCAACTGCTTTAATATTGTTTTCAAACATATGCCCATGAATATCAGAGAAATGTTTACTTGTAGATCCGGTATTTTCTAGTTTTAAGTATCTTGAAATAATCGCAGCTACTTGCCCACGAGTTACATTGTCCCCAAATCCAAATTTTCCGTTACCATAACCATTCATGACATTTTGTTCAGTTAAATGGTCAATCGAATCTTCAGACCAATGCCCTTTTGGTACATCGATGAAACGTTCAGTTTGTGCATGAGCATTCGTTGCACCGAATAATGTGGCGGTAATTAAGCCTGTTGCAAGTACATGTTTAAAATTCATTATGATTCCTCCTAAGTATATAAAACAATATTTTCTCACCCATATCCGTTACTTTTAAGTGATAATCACTTATCTATTATATTAGTATATTTAGTTTTTGTAAAATATGGATTTACTTTCGGAATATTGCTTAAATATATTTGGTGTTATAAGAGGGAAGTATAAAAAGTTAACTGACGGGGCGTTGATTCATTTTGATCATGAAGATGTTCGTATCCCAGCTGGTGGATCGAAGCAGGTTGCGAGCTATGATACTGTTGAGAATCGACAACATTATTATTGATGTAATAGATCCTATTAGTATGAAAGAACGTCTAGACCGGGTTTCAACTCCTAATTTTGACAAGGTGATTCGGGAGGCGTTAAGAAAAAGTGGATTTACTCCTAAAGATATTAAAGTATTGTTACCACTGCATACAAAACGTTCTATGTTAATAGAATTGATACAGGGGCTAGGGCTAGCAGAAGAACAAGTTGTATATTTAGATCATTATGGACATATGTCAGCGCTGGATCCTTGCATTGGTCTTCACTTTGCAAATGAACAGGGAAAATTACAGGCCGGAGATATTGCAGTAGTAGTTAGTGCAGGGACTGGATATACGTGGGCAGCGACTGTAATTAGGTGGTGAAAAATGCTAGATGAATATATGGTAAATGGAGGTATTTGGAAAGAGGCGGCGAATGTAAAGGTACTTCATTAAATTTTTTTAACAGATTTGTTTGTATAATCAAAGAAAAGTCATAATTACGGATGGGCAACTTTGGCGTGTTTGACTCTATCAGAAAGTAAAGTATGGGGAGGATCACAATGTCGATGAAAAAACGTAAATGGCTAAGAACGGTGGCTACTGGTTGTATTTTAAGTTCGTTATTAATAACGGCAGCTTGTTCAGGAAAGAAAACAAGTACAGAGGATGAAAAGACGATTAAGGTAGGGGTTCTTGCTTCATTAACAGGTCCATTAGAATCATATGGAAAACAAACAGTGAACGGATTTGAATTAGGGTTAGACTATGCAACGGGTGGAACTGGGAAAGTGGAAGGGAAGAAGATTAAGTTTGTTGTAGAAGATACGGAAACAAAAGCAGAGGTGGCGGTTAAAAAAGCTACGAAGTTATTAGAAGAAGAGAAAGTCGATTTTTTAATCGGATCATCTAGTTCAAGTGATACATTAGCGGTATTACCACTAGCTGAAGAATATGAAAAAATAATGGTTGTTGAACCGGCAGTTGCTGATAGTATTACCGGAAAGAACTGGAATAAATATATTTTTAGAACAGGAAGAAGTTCTTCGCAAGATGCGATTGCAGGAGCAGCGGCAATTGCAAAAAAAGATGTAAAGATTGCGACGTTTGCTCCGGATAATGCATTTGGCCGTGAAGGGATTGCAGCTTTTAAAGCTGGAGCGAAGAAATTAGGTGCGAATATTGTAAACGAGCAATATGCTGATACGAATTCGACTGACTTCACTGCAAATATTCAAAATATCATTAGCTCAAAACCAGATTATTTATTTATCGTTTGGGCAGGGGCAAACTCACCTTGGAAACAGTTAAAAGATATGAATGTGGAAGCACAAGGTATTAAAATTTCTACCGGTGCACCAGATATACCGGCATTAAAAACGATGGATGCGTTAGTAGGAATGCAAGGTTTTTCTGTTTATTATCATACACTCCCGAAAAATAAGGTGAATGATTGGTTAGTGGAAGAACATAAAAAACGATTTAATGGTGCGGTGCCAGATTTATTTACAGCAGGTGGAATGTCAGCGGCAATTTCTATTGTAGAAGCTTTAAAGAAAACAAAAGGTGATACAGATGTTGATACGTTGATTAAGAAAATGGAAGGAATGGAATTTGATACACCGAAAGGAAAGATGAAGTTTAGAGAAAAGGATCACCAAGCGATGCAAACACTTTATTCTATCATATTGAAAAAGCAAGATGGTGTTGATTATCCGGTGCCAGTATTAGAGCGAGAATTAACGATGAAAGAGACAGAACCACCAGTTCAAAACAAATAAACTGAATTTTCTGTTGTTTTTGTATAAAGAGGGGGATGCCCTCTTTATACGTATTTCTTTCATACTTAAAGCTTTAAAGGGAGGGATTTCGTGACACATTTGCTAGAAACGAAAAATCTTAGCGTATCTTTTGGCGAGCATCATGTTATTAAGGATGTGAATTTAACGGTACAAAAAGGAAAACTTATTTCCATTATTGGACCAAATGGTGCAGGAAAGACAACGTTATTTAATTTACTAAGTGGACAAATTTCTCCAACAAAGGGGGAAGTATATTTTAAAGGACGAGAGATTACAAAATTATCAATTTCGGATCGAACTCGATTAGGAATTGGTCGTTCTTTTCAACTTACAAATATATTCCCAGAGTTAACGGTACTTGAAAATGTTCGTTTAAGTGTTCAATCATTTGTTCAAGATTACTATAGTTTTTTTCAGAGTTCGGCAAAATTTAAGCAACAAGTGGGAGAGGCGAGGCGTTTCTTAAAAACAGTCTTACTTCACGAGAAAGAACATGTATTAGCGAAAGATTTAGCACATGGGGAAAAACGAAAGTTAGAGCTTGCGATGTTACTAGCTTTAAAAACGGATGTATTACTACTTGATGAGCCGACGGCAGGTATATCAGTTGAGGAAGTACCGGCTATTTTACAAGTGATTGAAAATATTAAAAAACATCCAGAGAGTACAATTGTACTAATTGAACACAAAATGGATATGGTACTAGGTTTATCAGACCATCTTATCGTTTTATTCCATGGAGAGTTATTAGCTGAAGGTTTGCCCGAAGAAATGATGAAAGATGAGCGTGTACAAAGTGCTTATTTAGGGGGATTATATAGTGGCACTATTACAAGTGAATAATATAGAGACGTATTTAGATCAGTTTCATATTTTACAAGGGGTATCTCTTGCTGTTGAGAAAGGAACGATTACTGTACTGTTTGGAAGAAATGGGGCAGGGAAGACGACGACATTACGTTCGGTTATGGGATTTCACCATATCGCACATGGTGAAATTTATTATGATAGTACACAAGTAAATGGATTATCTACACATTTAATTTCAAGGAAAGGAATAGGTTATGTACCAGAAAATCAAGGTATTTTTCACGATCTGACAGTAGAAGAAACATTCGCTCTTGCTAGGGGTAAGGGAGAAGAAGCGGAAGAGAAAATTGAGTGGATGCTTGAAATATTTCCAGATTTAAAGCAGTTTTGGCACAAAAAAAGTGGACTCTTAAGCGGAGGACAAAAACAAATGCTAGCAATTTCAAGAGCATTTATTAATAGTGATGGTTTATTACTTATTGATGAGCCGAGTAAAGGCTTGTCCCCTATTATGATAGAAAAATTAATGATAGCCATTTTGAAAATGAAGGAGAAAACAACAGTTTTACTCGTTGAACAAAACTTTATGATGGCTAGTCAAATTGGTGATTACTTTTATATTATGGATAACGGAAGAATTGTTCATAACGGTTTTATGCATGAGTTAAAAGAGGATAAGGAAATGTGTCACAAATATTTAGGAATCTCTTAACATGAATCCGAGGTGAGAAGGATGGATGTGTTAATCAATTTATTTGTAAATGGGATTTCAACAGGGATGCTCATTTTTTTATTAGCATCAGGACTTTCACTTATTTTCGGTTTAATGAGCGTTCTAAACTTCGCACATGGTGGTTTATTTGCCTGGGGAGCGTTTACAGGTGTTTGGTTATTTAATATGACAGGTAGTTATGTATTAGCGTTAATTGGAGCAATTGCTATGGGGATGTTTCTTGGATTCATTTTAGAAAGATTTCTTATTAGACCGGTATATGGAAATCATGTTCGCCAGCTTCTTGTGACGCTTGGAGGAATGCTTGTACTTAGTGAATGTATTAAAGTATTTTGGGGGCCAAATCCAATTGGTGCTAAATTACCGTTATGGTTACAAGGTAGTTATACATTTGAAGGCGTTATATTAATTAAATATCGTCTATTCGTTATTTTAATTGGGATCATCATTTACATTGCCTTACTATTATTGCTCAAAAAAACAAAGATAGGTCTAATGATACGCGCTGGTGTAATAGATAAAGAGATGGTTCAAGCGCTCGGTATTAACGTAAAAGCAATATTTTCTTTCGTCTTTTTATTAGGAGCAGGGATGGCAGCGTTGGGAGGCTTCTTATTAGCACCGTATTCAGGAGTTATTTTCGCCGAGATGGGTATGCAGTATGCGATTTTAGCTTTCATAGTAGTAATCATTGGAGGATTAGGAAGCGTACAAGGTTCAGCAATCGCATCTTTAATTGTCGGATTAGCGGGTGCTTTTACAGCGTATTTTATACCGGATTTATCACTTGCAATCAATATGTTAATGTTACTATTTTTCTTAATAGTGAAGCCAAATGGACTTGTTAGTGAAAAGGGGTGAAATGGTGAACAGCACATCAAATCGAATTAAAGTATACTTCGGAGTATTTATGCTCATTTGTTTAAGTGTATTTCCATTCGTAAATGATTCACGGAGCTTGTTAATTTTGTTCACTCAAATCTTCATCTTTGCTATTTTTGCAATGAGTTTTGATGTATTGCTTGGGTATACAGGAATTGTATCGTTCGGCCATTGTATGTTCTTTGGAATAGGAGCGTATGGGGTAGCACTTTTATTTGATCGGCAAGGAGTATCCATAACGAACTTTTTAATAGGGATAGTAGCTGCAATTATCATTTCAGCAATTGTTAGTTATATAATCGGTTTGCTTTCGTTACGGCTGAAAAGTCATTTTTATGCAATGTTAACACTTGCTATTTCACAGTTGTTTTTCGTACTTGCTGAAAAATGGCGTGGACTCACTCACGGAGGGGACGGTTTTACATTTGGTGTACCAGACTTATTCCGTGATCGTTTTACGTTTTATTATGTAACACTTATATGTTTAATTGTCATTTTTATTCTGTTACGTCTTTTCACAAAATCTTCTATTGGAAAAGTATTAAAGGCAATTTCACAAAATGAGCAACGTGTTGAAGCATTAGGATATAAAGTTCTTCATTATAAAATTATTGCTAGTATTGTTGCAGGAGTAGTTGCTACGATTAGCGGTGGTTTATTTGTTATCACACTACGCTTTGTTAATACGACTGTATTTTCAATTGAAATGACATTAAATGCATTATTGATGACAATGATTGGAGGCGTTGGAACGTTAATTGGAGCAATTGCTGGAGCTGGAATTATTGAATCACTGAAATATTATTTATCAGAACTAGCCACAGCGTATCCGATTTTTGAAAGATGGACAATTATTCTTGGTTTATTGTACATTATCGTCTTGCTAGTTTTTCCGAAAGGATTAGTTGGCACGATTAAGAGACTGAAGAATGTGAAACAGAGTAAGAAGGAGAAAAGTGCAGAAGTGGAGCAAAATGTGTGAAAAATCAATTGTATAGAATATGAAAATCCCTCTTTTAAATTCGTAAAGGAGGGATTTTTATTGGTGTATGTAATTAGTTTATAGCTATTCTATTAATCAAATAGTTCATCAGGGATTTGTTTTAAAGAGTTTTCATTTGTAAAAAAATGAACAGCTAATTTCTCAATTGGAACATTTTCAATTGGTACCAATGTATCATTTCTAATCGGCAAAAAGGCTATTCCTTTTCCGTCCTGAATAAACTCTTCCATAAGCGAATAAGAATCTAATTGTTGAAGTTGACGCTGAGATAAATGATTTTCTTTTAGAAATTGTATCGTCTTATTTCTAAAAGGGCACTTTTTGTCATTACTAACGAAGAAGAGTTCCTGCGAATAGTCAATGGTACGTGTTTCTTTCGTTTTTAATAAGCCTATAGAAATTGAAGTAGTAAATACTTTTTTAAAAGCTGCGTCGGGATCATCCTCATAAGTGATGACCATATCAACTTTTTGTTGTTGCAGTAATTTTTGTAAATGACTACTATTTTCTACATATATTTGATAATTCCTGAAATTTTCTTTAATACGCTTACTTACATAATTAGTCAAAATAGATTGTGACGTCGCAATTATATAAGAAGAACCACTCGTTTTAATTTTATCTTTCGCTTCTTCTACTAAAGTTAATATTTGATTCGTGTAGTCTAATAAAATGTCACCAGAAGGTAACAAGGAAACGCCTTTGTTATCTCTACGTAGTAAAGGAGTTTCTAATTCTTGTTCTAATTTTTTGATTCGCTCAGTTACGTTTGACTGAACATATCCTAACTCTTTAGCAGCTTTACTAATAGAACCTTCACTAGCTACAGTTTTGAATATAATAAGATCATTTATTTCCATTTATCACAGCCCCTTATACGGTATCATTATAAATGATAACAAACATAATTTATACCTATTTTACGTTAGTCAATCACCGGTTTATCATTGTGTATATAAGATAGAAAGTGAGTGATAAACATGATTGGAATGCAATATAAGGTTATTTTGCCAAAGGATTATGACATGGAGATTATTAAAAAAAGGGTAAAGGATAATGGATATAAAACTGATGGTTTTCAAGAATTGAATTTCAAAGCATATTTAATTACTGAGGCAGGTAAGGATGGGAACTTCTATAACTGTTATGCACCGTTATATATTTGGAATGGTCATGAAGGAATGAACAGATTTATCTTTGAAGGGTATTACGATAATATTTTACAATCTTTTGGGTGGCAACAAATAAATATAGGTGTTCCATTAGTTGTTAATCTAAGTGATGACTTTAAGAAAAGTAAATATGTTGTTGAACAGGTAGGGAGTATTTCTCAAAGTAATTCACTGAGGGAGACTCAATTAAAAACTATGAATGAAAATATACAAAATATAGAAAAGTGTTTAGGAAATGTAATAGTTTATAATCCAGATAAATGGGGATATAGTCAATTCAGATTTTACAATGAAAAGCCTGATATGGTAACGAATAAAGATGTTACAGTATATGAGATTTTACACATTTCACGATGAAAATTTGTTTAATGTTAAATTAAGGAAAAGGAATGAAAATGTATGCCTTTTGTGAACGTTTATTATCATGAAAATAAATTAAATAAAGAAGAGTTGAAAAAGATAGGTGAATGTATTCATCTTTCATTAATTGAACATTTTAACATCCCTAAAGATGATTATTTTCAACTGTTTTTATCTTACTCGCAAAATCACTTTTTATATAATCCATATTATTTGTTGGAAGGAGGAGAAAAGAGAACAGAGAACAGAGAATATGATTTATGTTTCTATTACATGCGGACCGGAAAGAACGATAAAACAGAAAAGTGATCTGTATCAGTCGATATCCTCGAAGATTTCTGAATGCTCTAGTATAAAAAGTGCAGATATTTTTATTACGCTAAATGAGACATCTGCTGAAAATTGGTCATTTGGTCAAGGATTGGCACAATTGGTAAAAGTGAAGGGAGAGTGAAATGATGAATGAATCAATTAAATATTGTATTCAAGAGAGAATGAAAGAAATGGCACCTGCATTTGCTCATTATAGTGAAGAGATATTGTTTGAGGAAGTGTGGCGGGATGACACTTTAACATTAAGAGAAAGAAGTTTATGTACAGTGTCGGTATTAATCAGTCTTGGTCATACAGAACAATTACCATTTCATTTGCGACTGGCCAAACAAAATGGAATTGGAGAAAATGAAATGATCGCATTAATAACACATATGGCTTTTTATGTTGGTTGGCCCAAAGCGGTAGCTGCTTTAAATATAGCAATGAATGAAATGGAAGGTTAAGAATAACGATAAGAAAGAATTCATTTAAATATGAATTCTTTCTTATCGTTATTTATGCAATATCTAATGAGATATTTTTCACTTTTTCTCTTGCTTTTTTATCACTTGCGTAGTAAAGTGATAGTAAGATTCACGATAGGAAGTGATTAAATATGCGTGATAATACGATAGGGTCATTAATATGGTTACGTTTAATACGATTTACGAACCAAAGTAATCAGATGTCAAATGAGTTTTTAAAACGGTTTGATTTAACGACAGCTCAATTTGATGTGCTTTTGCAAATACGTACGTATCAGCCACTCACACAAATGGAGTTAGCTGAAAAGGTAACTGTTACACAAGGCGGTATTTCTCGAATGTTAACTCGTCTTGAAAAAGAAGGATATATTGTACGAAAACAAGATTGGAAAACGAAAACAATTAGTCTTACAGAGCAAGGGGAAGCAGCTTTAGAGCGAGCATTGCCAGAGCAACTTGCATTTCAATCATCGTTTTTTGATGATGTATTAAATGAAGAAGAGCAGAAAATATTATACGAGCTGATGACGAAAGTTCATAAGCATAGTGAAAAAAAAGAATTGCCGCAAGAGTAATTTTTTTTACACTATCAATTGACTAATCAAGTGATGGGTGATTGAAGAAAATGAATACGACTGAATTAAAGGAGAGAGCAACTATGGAAAAATACCGTATGGATACAAGTAAAGGAATAGAGTTTGGATTATATTCAATTGGGGATCATGTTTTAAATCCACATAACGGAGAGAAAATTAGTGCAGAACAAAGAATTCATGAATTAATTGAAACAGCAAAGTTAGCGGATGAATCTGGACTTGATGTATTTGCTGTCGGTGAAAGTCATCAAACGCATTTTACAACGCAAGCTCATACAGTTATTTTAGGAGCTATTGCACAAGCTACGAAAAATATAAAAATTGCAAGTTCAGCAACGATAGTAAGTACATCTGATCCGGTACGAGTGTATGAGGATTTTGCTACAATTGACTTAATTTCTAATGGACGTGCAGAAATCGTGGCTGGTCGTGGATCTCGTATTGGGGGATATAGTTTACTTGGTTATGACGTGAATGATTATGAAGAGCTATTTGAAGAGAAGATGGAACTTTTATTAAAAATTAATAAAGAGGAACATGTAACATGGAACGGACAGTTCAGAGCGCCGCTTGCACATGCATCGGTTATTCCGAGAGCTAAAAATAATAACTTACCAATTTGGCGTGCAGTTGGTGGCCCACCAGCTAGTGCGATTAAAGCAGGACGTGCGGGTGTACCAATGATGATAACAACACTAGGTGGTCCAGCTATTAACTTTAAAGGATCAGTAGATGCTTATCGTGAGGCTGCGGCGCAAAGTGGATTTAATCCAGCAAGTTTGCCAGTTGCAACAACGAGTTTATTTTATACAGCAAAAAATTCACAAGATGCGTTTAGTGAATACTATCCTCATATTAATGCTGGTATGCTTACACTGCGCGGTGGTGGGTATCCGAAGCAACAATTTACAAATGCAGTAGATTATCGTGACGCATTAATGGTTGGTAGCCCGCAACAAATTATTGAAAAAATGCTTTACCAATATGAATTGTTTGGACAACAACGTTTTATGGCACAAATTGATTTTGGTGGTGTGCCACTTAATAAAATTGAGAAAAATATCGAATTAATTGCTACTGAAATTTTACCGGCTGTTAGAAAACATACAGCGAAATAATTTAAAAAATACCGAGAGTCTAATCGATTCTCGGTATTTTTTTATGTATTAATTTAGTTTGAAAAAATGGCAAAAAAATGAATTTTTAGTCTAGAAAGAGGGAAGGGATTTTCTATTTTTGAATAACATTATTTCGTGTTTGAATTTGAGGAATGTATTTTTCTCTTGACAAAAAAGTAACTGATTTCTTCATTGGTAAAGAGGACATTTTTTCGCGTATAAGTCAAGCGTATGTAGAGAAAAATGATTTTTTTATTGATATGAGAGTAAGTCTTATATTAAAAAAATACATTTTAGTAATGAGAAAAATCTAATTCAAAAAAATGACAAAAGACATATTTCAGACAAAATGATGTCAATAATACGTCAAAAATCAGCTGAATTTACTATGCAGGTATATTATACAATTCGATTAACGGATAAAACACTACTGAAATAGTGAAAAGGTAAATTTTATGAGAAAGTTTTTTTGTAATTATCTTGAAAACTGAAAATTTATATTTTCTAAAAGTACATAAACAAATTTATCTTTCTATATTTCTAAGGTTTGAGTTGTTTTATACATACAACTCAATTGAAATTACGATATAAAAAATTATGAAGGAAGTGATTGTAGTATGGAAACGCTCGAATTGGCACGAATACAATTCGCATCAACAACGATTTTCCATTACTTTTTTGTTCCGCTGTCTATTGGTTTAGCTTTTATCATTGCGTTAATGCAAACGTTATACGTGGTAAAGGGACAAGAAATTTATAAGAAGATGACGAAGTTTTGGACACAAATATTCCTAGTTAACTTTGCGGTAGGTGTAGTAACTGGTATTTTACAAGAATTCCAGTTTGGCATGAACTGGTCAACATATTCACGTTTCGTAGGTGATGTGTTTGGTCCATCACTTGCAATTGAAGGCTTATTAGCATTTTTCATAGAGTCTACATTCCTAGGTTTATGGGTATTCGGTGAGGACAAATTACCGAAGCGAATTCACTTGTTATGTATTTGGCTCCTTTCAATTGGAACAATGTTATCAGCATTTTGGATTTTAACTGCAAGTGCATTTATGCAATCGCCAGTAGGATATGAAATGGCAGCAGATGGACGTGCACAGATGAATGATTTCTTAGCGATTATTCAAAACCCACAATTATGGGTACAATTCCCGCATACAATTACAGCTGCGATTGCAACTGGTGCATTCTTTATTGCAGGTGTGAGTGCATGGAAAATAACGAAAGCTCAAGAAACTGAAGTGTTTAAAAAATCGTTCCGCATTTCTATCATTGTTGGAACACTTACAACGGCGTTAGTATTATTCTTTGGTCATGCGCAAGCACAACAATTAATTAAGACGCATCCAATGAAAATGGCAGCAGCTGAAGCGTTATGGAATACGAGTGGGGATCCAGCGCCATTTACAGTATTTGCGAAAATTGATGCAGAGAAGCAAGAAAATTCGTTTGAAATTCAAATCCCTTATATGCTAAGTCTATTATCATTTGATAAATTTAGTGGTCAAGTAGAAGGGATGAATCAAATTCAAAAACAATATGAAGAAAAATATGGGCCTGGAGATTATATACCGCCAGTACACACTATGTTCTGGAGTTTTAGAGCGATGGTAATGAGTGGAACATTTATGCTTCTTCTAGGAGCGTACGGATGGTTCTTATCAAGAAAAGATCGTTTAGCTGAAAAAACTTGGTATTTAAAATTAATGGTGTATGCAATTGCACTACCGTTTATCGGTAATACAGTAGGATGGATTATGACTGAAATGGGACGTCAGCCTTGGGTAGTTTTCGGTGTTATGAAAACGGAAGATGCTGTATCTCCAAATGTTACGTTCGGAGAAGTATTATTCTCTTTAGTTTCATTCACATCACTATATTTAATTATAGGTGGAATCACTATTTACTTATTCGTTCGTATTATTAAAGGACATGAGAATAAGAAAGCGAAACAGGATTCTCAAAGCCATGATCCATTTGATAAGGAGGAAGAGTATGTTATCTCTTAATGAGTTGTGGTTTATCATTATTGCAGTTTTATTCGTAGGCTTCTTTGTACTTGAAGGTTTCGATTTCGGTGTAGGTATAGTTTCAAGGTTTTTAGGGGAAAACGATTTAGAGAAAAGAATTTACTTAAATACAATTGGCCCATTTTGGCACGCGAATGAAGTATGGCTTGTTTGTGCTGGTGGAGCTATGTTCGCGGCATTCCCGCACTGGTATGCAACTTTATTTAGCGGGTTTTACATTCCGTTTGTATTTATGCTTCTTGCTTTAATTATAAGAGGGGTTTCCTTTAAATTCCGTGCGAAAATAGACAATCATAAATGGAAAGGTTTTTGGGATTGGGGTATGTTTTTAGGAAGTTTACTACCGCCTGTTCTTTGGGGAGTTGCAATTGCTAACTTTATGGTAGGTATTCCGATTGATGAAACGAAAAATGCTGTAGGTGGATTCTTACCATTACTTCATCCATTTGCATTACTTGGAGGAGTTATGTTCCTTCTGCTATGTATTGTTCACGGATTGCAATTCCTTACTATACGTACAACTGGTAAGTTAAGAGAACGTGCACGTATTGCTGCGTTGAAAATTGCACCGCTTGCAATTATAGCACTTCTTATTTTTGCCGGTGTAGGGTTATGGAAAACAGATATTTTCACTGGTCATGGTACAGAGTGGATTATGGTTCCGATTGGAGCTTTTGTAGCATTATGTGCGTCAACATTATTAAATAAAAGAAGAAGAGATGGTTGGGCTTTCGTTATGACGAGTTTAACAATCGTTTTACTAAGTGCGAGTGTGTTTGCCGGCATGTTCCCACGTGTCTTAATTAGCTCGTTAGGGTCAATATACGATTTAACGATTTATAACGCAGCATCGGGAGATTATGCACTAAAACTGATGACGTATTTTTCAATTGCTATATTGCCATTTGTTTTGGGAAGTCAAATATGGAGTTTCTATGTGTTTAGACAACCTGTTAAGTCAGATAAAGATTTGGAGTACTAATGAAAAGAAAAAGAGGACTTCCGTCGTATCCTGGTAGCCGAGTTTTATATGTAGTGTTAACAATCATTAGCATTTTAGAAGCTATAAGTATTATTGGGCAAACAGTGTTTTTAGCACGGGCTATTACGTTTTTATTTCAAGGAGAAACAGTGCAATCTGTGTTAAATGAAACGGTTTATTTTGGAATTACGTTTGCAGTACGTCATATGCTAGTTCGAATTTCGCAAATATTAGTGGAACGTTTCGCTGAAAAAACAGGATCGCTACTGCGAAAACAATTAATAGAGGCGTATTTCACATTAGGTCCACGGTATGTTCAAACTGCTGGAACAGGTCATCTGGTTACCTTATCGATTGAAGGTATTGAGAAATTTAAAACATATATTGAATTAACAATTCCTAAAATGATTAGAAGTAGTATCGTACCGGGACTAATTGTACTATATGTTTTTACGTTAGATATTGAGTCTGGAATCATTTTAGTTGTAACGATTCCTATCGTAATTACATTTATGATCCTACTAGGATTAGCAGCGCAGAAAATGGCAGATAGCCAATATGAAACATATCGAGTACTTTCTAATCATTTTGTAGATACGTTAAAAGGATTAGAAACATTAAAGTATTTAGGGAAAAGTAAACAACACGAAGGAAAGATTGAAAAAGTAAGTAAAAGGTATAGAAAAGCAACGATGCGTACTTTGCGAGTTGCTTTTCTTTCTTCTTTTGCATTAGATTTCTTTACGAGCTTATCCATTGCATTTGTGGCGGTCGGATTAGGGATACGTTTAATAGATGGGACAATTGTACTATTGCCAGCCCTTACGATTTTAATTTTAGCTCCGGAATATTTTCTGCCAATTAAACAAGTTGGAGCGAATTATCATGCTACGTTAGATGGACAACTTGCAATGGAGCAAATAGAAGAGATTTTACAGCAACAAAAAGAAATAGGAACGAAAGAATCTAATGTAGGTTTAATATGGAATGCCTCTAGTAACTTGAAATTACAAGATGTAAAAGTAAAGAATAATGAATCTGAAAAAGCTATATTAGAGGGAATTGATTTTACTTGGAAAGGCACCGGCGCTATAGGTGTAATTGGTGAAAGTGGGGCAGGGAAATCGACGTTAATTGACGTATTAGCAGGATTTTTAACTCCTTCGGGTGGAAAGCTGATAATAAATGGTGTGAAAATTGACGGGTCTACTCGAGAAGATTGGCAAAAGAATATTGCTTATATTCCGCAGCAACCTTATATTTTCCCGCTTTCATTAAAAGATAACATTTGTTTCTATGAAACAAATACAACTGATGCAGAAGTGGAAAGAGTTATTAATGAAGTTGGTCTTCGTTCACTCGTTACATCGCTTCCGAACGGGATGTATGAAAGAATTGGAGAAGGTGGACGTATGCTTAGTGGCGGGCAAGAACAACGTGTCGCTATGGCGCGTGCACTTTTAAGCAAAAAGCCAATTATTTTATTAGACGAGCCTACAGCACATCTTGATATTGAAACTGAATTTGAAATAAAGCAAGCGATGTTACGTCTGTTTGAAGGTAAGCTAGTATTTCTTGCAACACATCGTCTTCACTGGATGAAACAGATGGATCATATTCTTATTTTAAATAAAGGGGAAATGATAAAAAGCGGCACGTATGAAGAACTTTTAAAGAATGAGGCATTACATTTTCAAAGGAAAGAGAGGGGATAGAGATGAGTAACTGGATTAAACCTTATATACAGCAAAATAAAGGTAGAATGACTGTAACTATTTTCCTTGGTCTTCTTGGAGTTAGTTCAGGTGCGATGTTACTTTTCATTTCAGGTTATTTAATCTCTAAATCTGCTCTTAGACCAGAAAATGTAATGGCTGTATATGTTCCTATTGTTGCAACACGTGCGTTTAGTATAGGACAAGCGGTATTTCATTATTTAGAGCGTTTAGTTGGACACGATGTCGTACTACGCATATTAGAAAAGATGAGAACGAAACTATACAGAATAGTAGAACCGCAGGCGTTATTTTTCCGCTCACGATTTCAAACGGGCGATATGTTAGGTATATTATCCGAAGATATAGAGCATTTGCAAAACCTATATTTACGTACAATATTTCCTAGTCTATTAGCGTTAGTTGTATATAGCATATTCGTACTTGTTATTGGAGCATTTGACGTAGTATTTGCACTTATTGCAGCATGTATGTTGGCTATTATCGTTTTTCTTCTTCCGTTTGTATCATTACTTTTAATGAAGCAACATCATGTTACTTTAAAGCAAGGAAGAAGCCGTTTGTATCAACAACTAACAGACGCTGTTTTTGGGTTATCTGATTGGCAAGCAAGTGGTAGAAAAGATGAATTCATTGATAAGTATGTAGAGCAAAATGCTCAGTTGTTAAAAACGGAAAAAAGAATGAAGCGCTGGAATCATATTCGGGACAGTATCATTCAATTAGTAGTGGGAATCGTAGTCATTTCAATGATCATATGGACTGGAAATGAGGCAGCAAGTGAACAGATTGCACCTACCGTTATTGCGGCTTTCGTCTTAATGACGTTATCTGTGACAAATGCGTTAATTCCACTTTCAGATGCTATCGATCGCATTCCATCATATGTAGAATCTGCTCATCGTCTAAATAAAGTAGAAGCTAATGATGTTTTACAGGATGAAAAGGAATTACATGAGGATAAAAATTATGTTGCATCAAAATATATAGGCATTGAATTAAATAATGTATCGTATAGTTACCCAGATAGTAATGAATTTGTATTGAAAGAAGTATCACTGCAAATAAAGGCAGGAAAGAAAATCGCCATTTTAGGAAGAAGTGGAACAGGAAAATCTACTTTGTTAAAATTGTTAGCAGGTGCGCTAAGCCCGTTACATGGTGAAGTTTTATTGAATAGTGAATATGCTCATACGAATCTTTTATCAAAATATATTTCTGTATTGAATCAAAAGCCGCATTTATTCGATACGACAATTGGAAATAATGTGCGAATCGGTAAACCAGAGGCTACGGATGAAGAGATATGGACAGCTTTAGAGAAAGCACAATTAGCTTCGCATATAGCTTCTCTTCCAGATGGATTGCAAACAAAAATGCATGAAATGGGGAAAAGGTTTTCTGGTGGAGAAAGACAACGGGTTGCTTTTGCTAGAACGCTAATGCAAGAGGCTCCAATTATTGTACTTGATGAACCTACGATCGGCTTAGATCCAAAGACAGAACTATCTTTAATAGAAACAATGTTTTCTGCAACAGAAGAAAAGACTGTTATTTGGATTACACACCACCTTGTAGGAATTGAACATGTAGATGAAGTTATATTCCTTGATCGTGGTCAAATTGTGATGCAAGGCAGTCATGAACAACTTCTGAAAGACAACGAGAAGTATCGAAAGCTTTATGAGTTAGATAAAGGAATATAGTTTGAATAAGTAATAATTGTAAAAATAGCTACGCCAAATGGTGGAGCTATTTTTGTTTTGAAATGAATATTCTATTCTTTTTTAATGTTGGATTGCAGATGTATATGATCATTATGAATGAAAAATGAATTTCATATTATACATATAATGGAGGGGATATACATGAAGGAGCAGTATAAAATTATTGTTTTAAGTGATGAAGTATCAGGGGGAAGGATTCAAAATGCATTAGACAAAAATAAATGTAAAATAATAGTTCATGTTGTAGACGTTTCAACTATTGTTCGTATAGAAAATTCTTTTCAATATATAGTCATTTGGAGAGTGGACGCAGAAAAACTTACAAATGAATTGATAAACAAGGGCGTGCAAAGTAAAAAAATTATTAATTTAACAAAATACATGTATGAATGGAGGAATAAATTAATTTCTATATATCAAATAAATCCGGATCTTATGTTTTTATACATGTCTATGAAAAAAGTAAAGAGTGATCCCACATATGAATTGTTTGCTACCGGTTTGTCTTATCCGCATTGTGGCATAAGTACGGAGCTCCTCTCAAAAAAGTCAATAAAATTAACACTTCCATCGCAAGATCTATACTATGATTATTTAATAGCGTCACAACTTCTATCAAACGATCATTCATTTCAATATTGTTTGATAGGAATAGCCTATTTCTCTTTTTACTTTGACATGTCGTTATCATCTGAAGCATATAGAATTCACAAAGTATATTATCCATTGTTTCAAGACGGTCATCATACTGTAGTTCATTCTCCTCTACCCACTGATGGATTCTCACATCTAGATAGTCCGAAACCACTTTTTTCTATTTTTACTTTGCATTTTGAATATATTTTATTAGACGAACAAAAAGATGAATCATTGATACTACCTTGGATAAATGCTGAATGGAATACTACTCCCCTTCATATTCCTTTTGAAGAACATGGGAAAATGAGAGCAGCTTCACATGCTAAATTGTCGTATCCTCATACTTTAGTTGAAAATAAAACGATTTTTAAAACATATTTAGAATTACTGTTAAAAAATGATATAAAGCCACTAATTGTTGTCTTCCCTGTTACTTCACATTATTTCAATTGTAGTAGTAAGAAATTAAAAGAAGATTTTTATAAAGTTATAAATGATTTTCAAGCACAATATTCTTTTCAAATCATAGATCTATTTGATTCACCATTATTTTGTGATGAAGATTTTTATGATAGTGATCATATGAATAAAAAAGGTGCAAATAAAATGTCCGCGTTATTAAATATGTTTATTCAGGAACGAAAAGTATGATATTTCGATTCATATTTGCATAAAAGTATATAGGCTCCATACAGTTAAAGTAATGTGATTTTTGCATCGCGTATACAAATAATATGCGAAGAGGTGAGAGAGTAAAATGAGAACTCGTATTGAAAGAACTGTAGAGGTGGTAGATCAACTTCCGTTGGTAAGTGTGTTAATTCCTACGTATAATCGACCTCGCTACTTTGAAAAGGCATTATGTAGTGTGTTAGAACAAACGTATCCTAATATAGAAATTATAGTTGGAGATGATAGTACGAATGACGAAACAGAAAAGGTGTTACAAAAATACTTATGTAATCATTCAAATATTATTTATATAAAAAACAGGTCAACTCTCGGACAATTTGAAAATGCGCTAATGTTATTTAATGAAACGAACGGTGAGTATGTAAACTTTTTAATGGATGATGATATATTTCACGTGAATAAAATTGAAAAAATGATGAAGTATTTTTTGAATGATCTAGATAATGAAATTAAGCTTGTAACATCTCATCGCCAAGTAATTGATGATAAAGGGCAAGAACTACGACATATTTATTCAACTGTCCGTTTATTTGAAAAGGATACGATTATAGAGGGAACAGAATTAGCAAATAGGGTAATTGTGGATCAAAAAAATTATATCGGAGAACCGACAACAGTTTTATTTCGTAAAAATGATTTACAAGAACCGTATGGGATTTTTGATAAGAGGCGGTATCTATGTAACGTAGATATAGCTTCATGGTTATCTTTATTAAGTAAAGGAAAAGCAGTATATATAGCAGAGACACTTAGTTACTTTCGATTACATCCAGATCAACAGTTAAATGAATCTAATAAAATGATGGATGGGTTAGAAGATTTTTCACATAGTATTATAGCAGGAAAAAAATATGGTTTCTTATCCGACGAAAAAGAATTAGACAAAGCGATAACTAATTTTCTAGATTATGCAAGAAGGATAGTTCCATCATCGATATTGTATACATTAGACTATTATCAAAAAATTAGGAGAAAGAAAATAAACATAGAAAAGAAAAAACAACATATAAATAATAATTCTCCTTTACCAAAAGTAAGTATACTTATTCCCGCGTACAATAGACCTTATTACTTAGAATTAGCGCTCAATAGCGCACTGAATCAAACATATGAAAATATTGAAATTATTATTTCTGACGACAGTACAAATAATGAAGTTAATGCTATGATTCAACCGTATTTACGTGAATATGAGTGTATTACATATGCTAAAAATGAAACTCCGTTAGTTGCTGAAAACTTTAATAAGTGTATAGAACTTGCGAACGGGGATTATATAAACTTTTTATTAGATGATGACTTATTTCATCATGAAAAGATCGAGAGAATGATGAAATACTTTTTGACGTTAGAAAATATTTCATTTGTGACGTCATATCGTGAACTGATTGATGAGAATGGAGAGATATTACCACCCTCAACATTGAATATGAAAATTGCGAAAGAAACTACACTTTTTGAAGGGAAAGAATTAGGAAATTACATATTAAAAAATTTAAAAAATATAGTTGGTGAGCCGACAACTGTTCTGTTTAATCGAGATTTGTTTGAAGGGAAGTTTGGGTATTTTAGAGGAAAGGCTTATTCTTCTATTAATGACATTGCAACTTGGCTAGATATGATGAGGAAAGGAAAAGTAGTTTATATACAAGAACCTCTTAGTTATTTTAGACAACATAGTGGACAAAATCAAAAACAAATACATTTTATTTTAATGACAATTGAAGAGTGGATTGAATTAATTATAGATGCATATAATAGTGGATTTTTAAGTTCTGAGAGAGATTATAAAGAGAGTTTATCTTATTGTTTAGAAAATGCGGGATTTATAGTTAAGGATGCGGTAAGAAATGGGGAACTAGATCAAATTTATAATGAAAAGATAAAAAAAGGGTTAAACAAGCTAGTCGCTCATATGTTTGAGAAAGAATCTTGTTATTGTCAATATTGCAATCAGCAATTTGAAAAATTTTCACCTTGGCCAGCACATTATGATTTTCCGAAATATAAATTTGAGATGTGGAATAAAGATACAGGGATATGCCCAGTTTGTAGTTCAATGGATCGTGAAAGGTTGTATCGTGCGTACATTGAAATGGAAACGGACTTGTTAAGTAGAGAATACACTATGCTTCATATTGCACCTGAAGAGAAGTTAAGAGATTGGTTTAACGAGTATAAAAATATTACGTATGTATGTGGGGATATAGAGCCAAAGGATCCATTAATGAAGGAAATTGACGTTACAAGCATTACATATGATAGTAATACTTTTGATGTAATTTTATGTAGCCATGTATTAGAACACGTTCTTGACGATGACAAAGCAATGCGAGAGTTATATAGAGTATTAAAGCCAAATGGATGGGGAATTATTCAAGTACCAATCGTAATGAATGTAGATTCTATTATAGAAAATAAATTAATTGTAACACCACAATTGAGAAAATTAGCTTTTGGTCAAGAAGATCATGTGAGAATTTATAATCAATCGGGATTCATTCAACGATTAATGAATGCAGGGTTTAAGGTGGAATTATATAACGTAGCTGAAAGAAAAGGAATGAAAAGTGCTAGGAAATTTGGATTATCTGAAACAGATACGCTCTATATTGTCCGAAAATGATAGGAAGGAATAGATAGATATGGAGAATATTCCTTTTTTGCGTGCTTCAACTGTACCTGTAATTGAGTATTTGGACGAATTGAAGGAAATTGATACATCTCACATATATACGAATTATGGACCTATAAATCAACGTTTTGAAGAAACAATTATGTCGGAATTTTTTCAGAACAGGGGCGCTGTTACAACAGTGGCAAACGCAACGTTAGGGTTAATGGCCGCTATTCAACTTAAGAAAAGAAGAAAAGGAAAATATGCCCTCATGCCTAGTTTTACATTCCCTGCGACTCCATTAGCGGCTATTTGGTGTGGATTGGAGCCTTATTTTATTGATATTTCAATAGATGATTGGTATATGGATAAAACAGTACTTTGGGATAAGATTGAAGAATTAAAAGAAGAGGTTGCGATTGTTGTCCCGTACGCAACTTTTGGATCATGGATGGACTTAGAAGAATATGAAGAATTAGAGAAAAAGGGTATTCCGGTTGTCGTAGATGCGGCACCGGGATTTGGGTTAATGAATGGAAGTATGCATTACGGTCAGGATTTTAGTGGTATGATCGTATATAGCTTTCATGCAACAAAGCCGTTCGGAATTGGTGAAGGAGGGCTCATATATAGTAAAAAGGAAGAAGATATACAACGTATTAAAAGAATGGGTAATTTCGGATTTGATAAAAATCGTGAATGTACGATGATGGGGTTTAATTGTAAAATGTCTGAATATGCGGCAGCTGTTGGGATTGCGACTATGAAAAAATGGAATCAAAAATTAAAAGAACGCACCCGTATTTCTGAATGGTATAAACAATTGTTACAAAGTAATGGATTAATGAAAAAAGGATGGAAACTCCAAAAGACAGAAGCAGTTATTCAACAATTTATGCCTATTCTTTGTCCGGAAGAAGTTCACAACATACAAGTAATAGAAGAACTGAAAAAACAGAAAATAGAAGCAAGATTATACTTTTCACCATCATGCCACCAACAAGTTCTTTTTAGAACTTATAAGTCTACAGATTTAATAGAAACGAATAAAATAGCCAAACGAATAGTAAGTTTACCTTTATGGGAAGGAATGACGAAAGAAATAGTAGAACAAATTGTAATCTGTTTAGGGCAGAAGGTGGTGTCGGCAGATGAATAGTTTTTATAGTCAAGAAGAGCTAAAGAAAATTGGATTTTTATCTGTTGGGAAAAATGTATTGATTAGTAAAAAAGCAAGTATATATAATCCAGGTGTTATATCAGTTGGTAATAATGTAAGAATTGATGATTTTTGTATTTTAAGTGGTAAAATCACAATTGGAAGTTATTCGCATATATCAGCGTATACAGCGTTATATGGAGGGGAAGTTGGGATTGAAATGTATGACTTTGCAAATATCTCAGCTAAAACAATCGTATATGCAGTACTAGATGATTTCAGTGGAAATACATTAATGGGGCCAACTGTCCCGAATCAATATAGGAATGTGAAAACAGGAAAAGTTATTTTAAAAAAGCATACGATTATTGGTGCTGATTCTATTATTTTTCCAAATGTAACTGTAGGAGAAGGCACAGCAGTTGGTGCGATGAGTATGGTAAAAGAGAGTTTAGATGATTGGTATATTTATGCTGGAGTTCCCGTAAAAAAAATAAAACCTCGTCAAAAAAAGATGCTAGAGTCAGAAAATGATTTTTTAAAAAGCATTAATTCTTAACAAAAAAGAATTAATGTTTTTTATTTTTAAGATACAGCAAAGTTGTATCTTAACTTATTATGTTTTAAATTTAGCTGACAAAGGCAATACTGAGCCATAGTGAATGTAAAGTTGGAGGGCGAGCATATATGTTTGATGAGGATGGGATTGTTTTAATTATGGAACCAGCTGATGAAAGTAACTTGAGGAGGTTTATTTTTTCGGTGCCAAAGTCAGTGTATGAAAAGAAGGGGCTTACATTACACTATGGAACAGCTATAGGACAAGGATATATGGATATAATTGAAGATATTATTAGCGTAAATATAGAAATAGATGCTGTAACGATAATAGGGCATGTAAGAGGGTAAATAACTATTTGAAAAAGGTTATAAGTAATTTAGCTAGAAGTTATGCATAGAGAAAATTGCAGACAATTATAAAGGCGAAGGGAGTCTAAAATGAAAATCAAATCAATTTTATTAGTATGTATAGTTTCAATTGGTTTAATGGGATGTTCACTAGTAGAGCAAGGAAAGAACTCCATAGATTATGCTCAAAAAGCGACAGACTATGTAAATGAAATAAGTGCATTTGCAAATGATGCACCAGCATTAGCTGAAAAGGCTGTTAATGATAGCGAAGCTCGAAAAGAGTTAGAAACGAAGCTTAGTGAAATTAAACAAGATATACCCGCTTTCAATGAATTAACACCACCTGATGTAGCAAAGGATCTTCATCAGCAAATCGTCGGATATAACGAAAAGTTAAATACATTAATTGATACGGCAATGACGAAGATAGAAGAAGGAAAAGTGGATGTAGAGCAATTTAAAAACTCTGAGCTTATGCAGACGATTGATCAAGTTCGTGATTTGAAAGAGAAGGTTCAAAATTTAGGACAATAATAAAAAAGCTCCGTTTGTGATGAACGGAGCTTTTTTATGTTTTCTATTGGAAAAGTTTATAATATTTTCTTCCTATAATATAAGTGTTTTTTTATATCTTCCATTGTTCTAAAATATGTATTGTTTTATTAGTTGTATCCATGTTCACTTGAGCACCTATCGGCATAGTGATCATCGGATGGGTATGACAACAATCAAAGTCAGCTAATAAAGGAATTGTTTGATTTTGCAGTACTTCTAATAATATTTCATAAGGTTTGCGATTTGTACCACAATCATCAAACTGCTCATGTTTTCCAAGAATAATACCTGAAACTTTATCAAATACGCCGTTAACTTTAAGTAATGAAAAGCTTCTTTCAATAGTAGCTGCATCTTTTGAACTATCCTCAATAAATAAAATATCCCCATTTTGAATACATGGCATATAAGGACTACCCCAAATTCCTTCTATTGTATTTAAGTTTCCTCCAATAATACGTCCAGTAGCTTGTCCATTTGTTACGGAAATCCAATTATTTGGTTTAAGTTCTTTTTCTTTCGTTTTCACTTCCCAATTAATAAATTCATCTGACCAAAATAAAGGCTGTTTTATGTTGTAAGGAAGCGATTGATCATGTAGTAATGTTTCTACAAAATAATTGTATGTATAATCTACAAAAGGCTCAAATTCTCCAAAGGAGGGGACGAGTGCCGGACCGTAAAATGTAGGGATTCCTGTTTTGGCATAAATCCCTAGCAATAAAGCTGTTGCATCTGAATAGCCAATCATTATTTTAGGGTTATTTTGAAAAGCATCATAATCAATATAAGGTAATAAGGAATTGGAATTCATACCGCCAATTGTTGACATAATACAAGATACATTAGGATTCCTTATTAAAGCATTCAGTTCCTCGGCACGCTCTTGTATACTGCCGGAGCGATAATAATCATATCGACCTGTTAGTGAACCTTCTAATATGTGAAATCCTTTCTGTTGTAAATAAGATTTCGCTCGTTCAAATCTTTTAGGAGAAGTATAGGTTACTGGTGAAGAGGGCGAATAAATGCCGATTGTGTCTCCGTATTTTAATGGTTTTGGAAGTAGCATCGTAAGAATCCTTTCTATTGAATTATGAGTTTCTAATATTACTATTGAATATTCTTATATTTCGGTATTATTAGTGTAACATAAATGTATTAGATGAATAAATATGCTTTTTACCTTGACGATATAAAGTAATTATTGTTATGGTTAAACGTGAGTGTATAAAAGGTTTGCTAAAGGAGTTTTGAAATGAAGCGGTTAAAATGGGGAAGGCTGACGATCCTAGTAGTCATTATTTTAGGGATATGTTGGTTCTTATTCCAAGGAACTCAAAAGAGTGCAACAAATATAGAGGGACAACCTTTACAGGTGGCAGAACTACCTAAAACAGGATTAGCTGAAAAAGTAGTGCCACCAAAGTACATACCACCGAAAATTGATGCAAAAGCAGCTATGATTATTGATGCGAGTAATGGAGAAGTTATTTATCAACATAATGAAAAAGAAGCTTTTGCGCCAGCAAGCATGTCTAAGATGATGACAGCGTATCTTCTATTAGAAAATGTACATAATGGGAAAGTTCGCTGGGAAGATCCGGTGAAAATGAGTATGAAAGCGGCACAAACAGAGGGTGCGAGAATCCCAGTCCAAGTGAATGACACATTGACTGTTAAAGATTTGTACCATGCATTAATGATTGAATCGGCAAATAATTCGGCTGTAGCTTTAGCAGAACATATGGCTAAGACGGAGAAAGATTTCGTTCAGCTTATGAATGCAAAAGCGAAGGAGTTAAAAATGTCGGATTATGCTAAATTCGCAAATGCATCAGGACTACAAGAACCTGATGGAAGTGAGACGAAGATGACGGCTGCTGATGTAGCAAACTTGGCGTATCATCTAATAAAAGACTATCCAGAAATATTAGAAGTGACTCACTTACGTCAAAGTCAGTTAGCATTTAATAATATTAATGTTATAAGTACAAATGATATGTTAAACAAAAATAATAAAGCTTTATATATAGAAGGAATAGACGGATTAAAAACAGGATTTACAGATAGCGCGGGGTATTGTTTTACGGGTACAGCAAAACAAGGTGATACTCGTATTATTACTGTTGTAATGGGAACGAAAGGTAAAACGCAGCGTTTTACAGAGACGAACAAGCTAATGTCTTATGCTTTTGGCTTAGTTAATTAAGTGAAATACTGAGTTGGATCATCATATAAGCAAGGCAATTTGTTGTTACTTATTATCGGTAACAATAAATTGCCTTTTTATTGTTAGTATTAGGAAGTAAAAAGGTAAAAAATGTGAGTGTTATTATTTGAGTTTATTATTGTTTGTTGATAGTATAAAGTTAGAAGCTTATTAATGATAAGTTTTAAGAGGCGGAACATGATGTATACATATGAAAAAGCCTCAAATGAAAATTGGAGGGAATTATGATGGCAAAAGATTTTTACACAGCAATTGAAGACAGAAGATCTATTTACGCGATTAGTAAAGAGCAAGTAGTTTCTGATGAAAAAATTCAAGAAGTGATTTATCATGCTGTAAAACATACACCTTCAGCTTTTAACTCTCAGAGCGCCCGCGTTGTCGTCTTGCTAGGAGAACAACATGATAAGTTATGGGATATTACGAAAGAAACGTTACGAAAAATTGTACCTGAAAATAACTTTGCATCTACTGAAGAAAAAATGAATGCATTTAAAAGTGGTTATGGAACGGTTTTATACTTTGAAGACAGTCAAGTAGTGGAAGAACTGCAAGAAAACTTTGCATTATACAAAGAGAATTTCCCAACGTGGTCACAGCAATCCTCAGGAATGTTACAATTTGCAATTTGGACAGCTTTAGAAATTGAAGGATTTGGTGCTACATTGCAGCATTACAATCCATTAATTGATGAAGAAGTGAGAAAAGAATGGGAAGTTCCAGAAAGCTGGAAACTTACTGCGCAAATGCCGTTTGGTAAACCGGTGGTACCTGCAGGTGAAAAAGAATACCAACCTTTAGAAAATCGTGTGAAAATTTATAAGTAATAAGGATTTTTTTGATAGGAATTTTTCATCTGATCTTTTAATTCGTTTTTACGTGTTTCAATAGTTGATATTTTTTGTAAGGTAATAATTGAAACGAATTGAAAAAAAGCAGAGTACAATTCTATATTTTTATTTATAGGATCATCTATTATGTTTTTCATAAATATACCTCCTTTTTTAATCCCATTATTTGCGGGCAATAAGACTTCCATCTCAAAATTCAATGTACCGCCTTGTAAAAGTTCCATAGGTTTCAGTGTAGGGTAAATAAAATTTGTATTGGTTAAAATGCCGCTATATATATGATAATATAAATATCCTATAAATTCCATAGTTAGTGAAAAATAGGTAGTGGTGTGTGTGTGTTTTCGCCAAATTAGAACAGAATTTTTGAAGTTAAATCTTACAAATCGTCAAATCTTTTATGAGTGATAGATAGTATCAAAAAAGTTTTCTAAAAATATTATACTATTGATTAAAAAAGCATTTTTTGTCATGATAAGAGTATGCTTTATGTAAGGGACTTTACTAGAAAATACATTCTTTGCATTGGATTCGATGAATAGAGTTTTTAAAAGTGGATAGAAAATGTATATTAAGATAATGAATGAAATGTCGAATTTTCAATGAAATACATAAGAGAATTGAAAAAAGCATTGCAAAAACAATAAGTTTAATGGTAAAGTTCACATGAAGTTCACGCGGAATTCACTTCATTCATTTAAAATGAACTCTGTGTGAAAAATAAAACTCTTGTTAAAAAATGGAACTTAATGAATATTTTACTTTGATAATATTGTAATGTATTAAGTTTATAAGTTTTTTTAAGAGGATAGTAGGGAAAGGAAGTAAAGACAACTTATGAAAAAAGTAATTGCAGGTTTAGCAGCAGCTTCTGTAGTGGGTGTTGCAGTTCCAGGTATGGATTCTGCTCAGGCACAAGTTTCAAATGAGGCGCTAAAAGAAATTAATGGACAAACTCAAACTCAAACGACTGTAACTGAAACAAAAAAGGTAGAAACAACTTCTGAATTAAAATACACGGTAACAGCTGATGTATTAAATGTACGTTCAGGTGCTGGTACAGGACATAACGTTATTTCTAAAGTGAAATCAGGTCAAGTACTACAAGTAATTGGACAAGAAAACGGTTGGTTCAAAGTAACTGTAAACGGTCAAACTGGTTATGTAAGTGGTGACTTCGTAACGACTGGTGGTAAAACAGGAACTACTGTTCAACAAGGAACTGGTACTTACACAGTAAACGTTTCTTCACTAAACGTACGTACAGGCCCAAGTACATCTCATACAGTATTAGGCTCTGTAAATAAAGGTAAAACAGTACAAGTTGTTGGAGAAGTACAAGATTGGTTTAAAATCAACTTCAATGGTGGAACTGGATACGTAAGCAAAGACTTCGTAACAAAAGGTGGTTCTGCTGTATCTAACGAAACAAAACAACCAACTACAAACAACAATACTACTACAGTTCAAACTGGTGGTTCTTATGTTGTTAACACTGGTGCTTTAAAAGTACGTACAGGCCCAGCTACATACAACGCTGTAATCGGTGGCGTAACACAAGGTAAAGTATTAAACGTTACTGGCGCTGAAAATGGTTGGTACAAAATTAACCATAACGGCCGTACAGGTTACGTAAGTGCAGACTTCGTTAAGTTTGTAAAAGGCGGAGTAAACAACGTTACAAATAACAATAACGTTACAAATAACGTTCAACAACCAGGTAAAGACGTACAAAAACCAACAACAGGTGGAGATACATCTTCAATCGCTGGATTCGCTAGATCATTAAATGGTTCACCATACAGAACTGCTGGTACAACACCTGCTGGTTTTGACTGCAGTGGATTCATTCACTACGTATTAAATCAAACTGGTCATAAAGGCGCTCGTCAAACAGTTGCTGGATACTGGAGCTCTAAAACAAAAACTAGCAATCCGCAACCAGGTGATTTAGTATACTTCCAAAATACTTATAAATCAGGTCCTTCTCACATGGGTGTTTACTTAGGAAACGGTCAGTTCATTAGTGCAGAAACTGATGCAACTGGTGTACGTATTAGTTCTGTAAGTAACTCTTACTGGAGCAAGCACATGTTAGGTTACACAAAAGCATACTAAGAAAAAGTAGTTTATATACTTTTCGTATAGAGAAAAGGCTTTCCAGGGAAACTTGGGAAGCCTTTTTATAGTTGAGTAAATTGGGAATGTAGTAGTTTTTACTGTAACTTCCCATTTAAAAATCGAGCGTATAGGTCATGAAAGTAGTTGGGACGAAATAAGTTTGCTGCATGTCCTGCTAACGGTATTTCTTTATATAAAACGTTAGGAAGAATGGACTTTAAATCAAAAAGACAAGATTTATAGAGATGATCGTGTTCACCCATTACCCATAATATAGGGTGGGGAAGTGATTTTAATTTAGATTTTAAATCGAATTCTAAACGATGCCGTAATGATTGGGAAATAATTGATGAATGTAATTGCAATCCGAAACGGTAATAAATATTTCTTGAAATGACTGCGAACGGATTTGCCTTTAGTATGCCACTTGGAAAAATGGTATTTGCATATTGAGAGAGCCATTTAGAGTATTCATCTCCGCGCTTCTCCCAAAATTTTTGAAATACGTTATATAAAAGGGATGGATTATTATAATGTCCACCAATATGACAAATGCTTAATACTTTTTCTGGGTGCATTTGTGCAAAAATTGTAGAGATATAACAGCCATAACTTAGAGCGCAAATATGAGCTTTTGTAATACCTTCTTTTTCATATAATTTCAATAGTTGATCTACGAGGCGCTGTAATGAAAATTCGATAGCTTCTCCTTTATCGTCGCCGTGACCTAATAAGTCATAAGTAATAATGTTGTAAGAGGCGGAAAATCGCTTATGCTCTTTTTTGAAGGCACGACGATTGCCGACTAATCCATGAATAAAAATGATTGTTTCCTTTTCGGAATGTATATTTGTTTGCAAAAAGGATACTCCTTTCAATAACGGGAGATTTATACAGTATTGTAAATTAGTTATCTATAATTCACATAGAATAATATTAAGTACCAGGTAATAATATCAGATATTTATATCTGTTGTAAAGATGCGTTTGTATGTATATTTTGTAAAAACAGAAAAAGTGTGTTTACATTCAGTTTACATTTGTATTGTATTCTACTTTTAGAAAGAACAGTTTGGTTGAACACGAGGAGATGAACAAAAATGGAAGTTAGAAATGAGATGGAGAAAAAAGGGAGCTGGAGGCAGTTTTTACGCCTTATTCAAGATACAAATCCTCCAAAGGGGATTCTTGCTTTTGCGTTATTAATGAGTTTACTTTCTACTGGAGCAAGTTTATTTATACCGATGTTAACGAAGGGCTTAGTAGATAATTTTTCACTTTCGTCAATTAGTACAGGACAAATTGTTGGGCTAATTGCATTCTTTATTATGCAAACTATAGCCGCGGGATTGTCTATATATTTACTAAATTATATAGGACAGAAGATTGTAGCTGGACTGAGAGAACGTTTGTGGAAAAAGGTGCTTATTTTACCGGTAACTTATTATGATCAAAATAGAACAGGCGATACAATTAGCCGTATGACAAATGATACAGGAGTTGTGAAAACGTTAATTTCTGAGCATTTGTCAAATTTATTAACAGGCGGTATTTCAATTGTTGGATCATTAATTGTACTATTTGTTTTAGATTGGAAAATGACACTTTTACTTTTAACGGTTATTCCGTTATCAGTACTCATCTTAGTTCCACTTGGACGAAAAATGTATAAGATTTCAAAAGCACTTCAAGATGAAACGGCTTCTTTTACTAGTGTATTAACACAAGTATTATCAGAAATTCGTTTAGTGAAATCTTCGAACACAGAAAAAAAGGAATATGAAACTGGAAATAAAGGTATTGAAAAGCTATTACAATTTGGCTTGAAAGAGGGAAAAGTGCAAGCGTTAATTTCACCAATTATGTCGTTTGTTTTAATGGCATTACTTGTTATTATCGTAGGGTATGGTGGAATGCGAGTTTCTAGCGGTGCATTAACAACAGGAGAACTAGTAGCATTTATTTTATATTTAGTTCAAATTATAATGCCGATGAGTCAATTATCTATGTTCTTTACACAATTCCAAAAGGCAATTGGTGCAACGGAAAGAATTAATACAATTTTAGAATATGAAGTAGAAGATCATGAAACTGGTGTGAAAGTCACAAATGCTAAGCAGGCAATCGTTCTTGAAAATGTACATTTTGAGTATAACGAAGAAGAGAAAGTTTTAAAGAATATTGATTTCACAATTGAATCAGGAAAAGTAACAGCGATTGTAGGACCAAGTGGTAGCGGGAAAACGACGTTATTCTCACTATTAGAACGTTTTTACGAGCCAACTAGCGGTGCCATTAAATTAGGAAAAGACTCAATTACGAGTTATTCATTGCAATCATGGCGACGTCAAATTGGTTACGTTTCACAAGATAGTCCGTTAATTGATGGGACAATTCGTGATAATATTTGCTACGGTGTTGAGGGTGAAGTGACTGATGCAGAAATTGAAAAAGTAGCAGCGATGGCATATGTTGATGCATTTATTCATGATTTGCCAAACGGATATGCAACAGAAGTTGGAGAGCGTGGTGTGAAGCTTTCTGGAGGGCAAAGACAGCGAATTGCAATTGCTCGAGCGTTACTTCGAAATCCACAAATTCTTATGTTAGATGAAGCAACTTCCAGTCTAGATAGTAAATCAGAGTCTGTCGTTCAGAAAGCGTTAAATAACTTAATGAAAGGCAGAACAACATTAGTTATTGCACATAGACTTTCTACTGTTGTGGATGCAGATAAAATTATCTTTATAGAAAAAGGGAATCTTACAGGAAGCGGTACACATGATGAATTATTACAGACACATGATATGTATCGTGAATTTGCAACGCAACAATTGAAAATTAAAGAGGGCGTATTATAAAATGAATCATCAGTGGGGTTTTTACTCCACTAATGATTCATTTTTAAAAGTTTTATAAAGGATGCGAATTAGAAAGGAAATGGTTTCTTTGATACCTAACATTTTAATAGTGGACGATGATCCGCATATTAGGGAACTTGTTTCTGTATTTTTAGAACGAGAAGGTTTTCAAACATATGAGGCAATTGATGGACTAGATGCACTTCAGAAAATAGACGAAGTAAAAGTTGATATGGTTGTTCTTGATATCATGATGCCAAATATGGATGGATTTGATGTATGTTTTGAATTAAGGAAGTACTATGATATTCCGATTTTGATGCTAACTGCTAAAGGGGAAACGTCTCAAAAAGTAAAAGGATTTCACCTTGGCACGGATGATTATCTTGTAAAACCATTTGATCCTATAGAACTAGTAGTGAGAGTTAAGGCGTTATTGAAACGTTACCAAATTACAGTGTCGCAATCGATTCAAATTGGGAATGTACTGTTAAATCGTAAAACATTTGAAGTTACAGCCGGAGAACAAACAGTCACATTACCGCTAAAAGAATTCGAATTGCTCTTTACTTTAGGTTCTAAAGCAGGAAGAACTTGTGCGAGAGAGCAGTTAATTGAAGATGTATGGGGATATGATTTTGAAGGGAATGAACGTACACTAGACGTTCATATTAATCGGCTACGTGAGAAGTTTCAAGAAGAGAAGTCGAAGTTTAGTATTAAAACGATAAGAGGATTAGGGTATCGCTTAGAGGTAAGTAAATGAGGAAAAGAAAACGAATGAGTAAGTTGAAGATGTTGAAAGTAACGGGAGCGGTATTAGCGCTTTTTTCTTTTCTCACTATAATTTGGTCTATCGCATTTTATGTAGCAACTAGTATATTGAATGCTTTTGAAGTAAACGTATCGTCGTTTGTGGCCTTTCTAATTAGTGATATGGTCGGTTTTGTATTTATTGTTCTTATCTGGACATTGATTGGGATATTAATGAGACCAAAACGAGAGGCAATGATTTGGACTATTATTGAACCGATACAAAAAATTGCAAAAGGAGACTTCTCCGTAAAAATACGAAATGAAGAAAAGTATGATGGAGAAATTGGTGTACTCGTAAAAAGTATAAATGATATGACAGATGAACTGAATGCGATGGAGAAAATGCGCCAGGAATTTGTATCGAATGTTTCTCATGAAATACAGTCACCATTAACATCTATAAAAGGATTTGCTAGAGCGCTACAAGATAACAATCTTTCCGAGAAAAAACGAAAGCATTATCTTACCATTATTGAAACGGAAACGACGAGATTATCTAAACTAAGCCAAAATTTACTGAAACTAACTCTTTTAGAGTCGGAAGAGTATACACCAGAAAGAGTGAATTATCGATTAGATCAACAGTTAAAGCAAACTGTGTTAAATAGTGAACCGCTCTGGGCTGAAAAAGAAATTGAATTAGATCTTGATTTAGAAAAAGTGTATATAATTGCGGATCAAGAAAGTATGAGTCAAGTGTGGATTAATTTAATTCATAATAGTATTAAATTTACGCCAAGTCGTGGCACAATTACAATTCAGTTAAAAGAATATGAGAAATTCGTAGAAATACGTATCCATGATTCGGGAATTGGTATATCTGAAAAACAAAAACAACATATTTTTGAACGGTTTTATAAAGCGGATTCTTCACGAAATCGTGCTTATGGAGGAAGTGGCTTAGGCTTGGCCATTGTAAAAAAGGTACTTGACCTTCATCAAGGAGAAATAAAAGTCGAGAGTGAGGAAGGGAATGGAACAGAATTTATTGTGTGTATTCCGAATTATGAAGAGAAATAGTGTTAGGAGGATATCTTCTAACACTATTTTTCTTTAAAAATACATTCCCCGTTACTGCAACTATATTGATAAGCTGTTCCTTGGCCATTCATACGGTATGAATAATCTGATTCTTTATCTTTCTTAAAGTCAACATATGCTTCTGCACCGTTTGTATCATCATCGATATCAATGAATTGAACATAGCGTATAGAATAATCTTTCTTTTCGCTTAAACCTCTTTCTTGCAAGTTAGTATGGATACCGTCTACTAACTCGTCAAACAATGACCAGTTTAAATTAAGATTTTTAAATGACTCAGTATGTCTTTCTAAAATGCCGTTGTCTTGTATTATTTTCTTATTATTATCGTATGTATAAGAGTATGTAAAATAAGGTTCGTCTTTATATACTACCTCTGCATAATAGCCGATATTATAAATGGGAGTATATTTTCCGGTTATGCTTTGTATTTCTTTTTGCTTATAGCCTTGTATAGTATAGAGATAGTCGCTAGTATCTTTTTCTATTACTTTATAATGTAGTGGATTACCAAATATAAAGTACATAGCCAAAAATATGATACATAGTCCGACTGCAGTTAGTGACAAGAACCATTTTTTTCTTTTCATACACATACACTCTCCTATGCTGGATTTATTTTTATTTTACATGAATTATGGCAAAAACATGAGACTTATCAATAAAAATTTTCCATAGTTACCTATAAGTAACCTACGCACATGAAAGTGCATCATTGCCTTTTTACATAAACACAGATACAATTTTAATATAATACATAACTGAGATGATTAAGGAGTGTTATACTTGGCAGAATTATTACAAGGTAAAAATGCTTTAATTACAGGAGCAGGTAGAGGAATTGGTCGCGCTGTAGCAATCGCATTAGCGAAAGAGGGCGTAAATGTAGGTCTTTTAGCTCGTTCAGAAGAAAACTTGAAAGCTGTAGCGAAAGAAGTAGAAGCAGAAGGCGTAAAAGCTGTTATTGCGACTGCTGATGTATCTTCATATGAAGAGGTAACGACTGCAATTGAAACGTTAAAAAATGGTTTAGGGTCTATCGATATTTTAATTAATAACGCTGGTATTTCTAAGTTCGGTAAGTTTTTAGAATTAGACGTTGCTGATTGGGAAAAAATCATTCAAGTAAACTTAATGGGTGTATACTATGCAACTCGTGCAGCTTTACCAAGTATGATTGAACAACAATCTGGTGATATTATTAACATTTCATCTACAGCAGGACAAAAAGGTGCACCTGTAACAAGTGCATACAGTGCTTCTAAATTTGGTGTTCTTGGCTTAACAGAATCGTTAGCGATGGAAGTTCGCAAACATAATATTCGTGTAACAGCTTTAACTCCAAGTACAGTAGCAACTGATATGGCTGTAGATTTAGGGTTAACTGATGGAAACCCAGATAAAGTAATGCAAGCAGAAGATATTGCAGAGTTTATCGTAGCGCAGCTGAAATTAAATAAACGTACATTTATTAAATCAGCAGGACTTTGGTCTACTAATCCGTAAGGGATAATTTCATAAACAAAAGAAGGGATATTTATTCTGTAATGGAGTAGATGTCCCTTCTTTATTTTTGTTTACGAGACAGAATTTTCTGTATAATATGTGAATAGTAGAAAAATATTGAAAGGGATGGTATTTACATGAGTACGATTGAGAAATGGACGGCTGTTGATCAATATGTGAGTGATGTATTAATACCGAAAGATTCTACATTAGAAGAAGTACTTCAAGCAAACGCTGCAGCTAATTTACCAGCACATGATGTATCGCCAACGCAAGGGAAGTTTTTGCAACTATTAGTACAAATTCAAGGAGCTCGAAACATTTTGGAAATTGGTACTCTAGGCGGATATAGCACGGTATGGCTTGCAAGGGGATTGCCATCAGGAGGCAGAGTTGTTACATTGGAGGCAAGTGAAAAGCATGCTGAAATTGCACGTAGCAATATTGAGCGTGCCAATTTGAATGATAGAATTGAAGTGCGAACAGGATTAGCTTTAGATTCTTTACAGCAAATCGAAAATGAGAATTATGAACCATTTGATTTTATTTTTATAGACGCCGATAAACAAAATAATCCTACTTATTTTGAATGGGCACTGAAACTATCACGCCCTGGTACTATAATTATTGGTGATAACGTAGTACGTGAAGGAGAAGTTATTGACAATACGAGTAACGATCCTCGCGTACAAGGGATACGTCGCTTCTATGAATTAATAGCTGCAGAGCCACGTGTAAGTGCTACTGCGCTTCAAACTGTCGGAAGTAAAGGATACGATGGGTTTGTAATGGCAGTTGTAAAAGAGTGATACGGTTCGAAAGTCTATTACACTTATAGTAGAGTTTAGGGGAGTGAGAGATAATGAATGAAGCAGCACAACAATACTGGACGGAGTATTGGAAAAATGCTGAGATACCAAAATCGGTGAGTGCATGGAAATTTGGTGATACCCCAAATCGTCTTGCTAAGCAAGTAGTTGACGGAACGAAAACGGCAACTTGTTCTGCATATCTCTTCTATGAATTAAAGAATATACCGTTACCAACTACAGAGGACTACACTGTTATTTTGGATCACGATGAAAATCCGATAGCAATTGTAAAGACGATTGAAGTAACAATAGTACCTATGAATGAAATTACAGAAGAATTTGCAATTGCTGAAGGGGATGAAAGCTATAAAAATTGGAAGGAGATTCATGAAAGATATTTCAGAAGTAAATTGAATGAAGTGGGTCATGATTTTTCTGATGATATATTGCTTGTATGTGAACGATTTAGAAGAATAGATATAAAAAAATAGGAGGAGAGAAAATGAAAAAGATGTTTCAAAAATTATAACATGTATCGTGTACAACACAGCTACCTCGTGGACCTCCAACATACTTGGAAATATAAGTTTATATAAAAATTGGAGGTTAGGAATAGATGAGAACTGAAAAAGAAATGTTAGACTTAATTATTAGTACAGCAAAAGAGGATGGAAGAATTCGAGCTGTCATCATGAATGGGTCACGTGTAAATCAACATGTGAAAAAAGATTGTTTTCAAGACTATGATATTATGTATGTTGTAAATGATATACAATCTTTTACGTCTAATCATAATTGGATTCATAGATTTGGCGAAATAATGATTGTACAAATGCCGGAAGAAATGTCATTAGTTCCACCAGATGAAGACGGGAAATTTCCGTATTTAATGCAGTTTATGGATGGAAACCGAATTGATTTAACGCTCGTTCCCTTTGAATTGATAAATAAGTTCATTGGACAAGATAGTTTAAGTGAACTGCTTCTGGATAAAGATAATTGTATTGACGAATTTCCACCAGCAAGCGATAGGGATTACTTAATAAAAAAGCCTACAGAAAAAGAGTTTTTAGATTGCTGTAATGAATTTTGGTGGTGTAGTACGAATGTGGCAAAAGGACTATGGAGGGAAGAACTTTCTTATGCGAAAGGAATGCTTGATGGTCCAGTACGAGATATGTTCATCGTAATGTTAGAATGGCATATTGGTATGAAAACAGACTTTACAGTTAATGCAGGAAAGTTTGGAAAGCTTTTCGAGCAATACATTGAAAAAGATATGTGGGAGCAATTTAAAAGGACCTATTCGAATGCTGAATATGAAGACATTTGGGAGTCGTTTTTTGTAATGGGCGATTTATTTAGAAAAGTTGCGAACGAAATTGGTAACACATATGGGTATCAATACCCGCAAGGTGATGATGACAGAGTGACAAGCTATTTAAAACATGTAAAAGCTTTGCCGAAAGATAGTGCATCGATTTATTAATTGTATATAGCAGTAAGACTGTCCTAATTATGGACAGTCTTATTTTTGTTCATGAATAATAATTTCTCTAACAAAGTGCAGATGAATCACATATGAAATTTTAGGGAGGTTTTTATCATGTATTATTTTTATTCGTCAGAAATGTTTGCCCCATATGAATGGGGACTAGAACGAGATGTTTCGTACGCCTATATGCCATATCACTCATTTTATTATGGAGACTATATGAGTTCATTGCCATACACATATATCCCTCAAAAATATACAGTACAAATGAAAGCATATGAGCGTGGATCGTGGACGCCATTTTCGTGGGTCGAAAAATATGCGTACGCATTTTCAGGGCCGTACAATAAAGCGGAAGTCGCTCTTACATTTGATGATGGACCAGATTTAGAATTTACGCCGAAAATTTTAGATAAGTTAAAACAACATAATGTGAAGGCGACTTTCTTCTTGCTTGGTGAAAATGCAGAAAAGTTTCCGAATGTAGTAAAACGTATTGCGAATGAAGGGCATGTAATTGGCAATCATACGTATAGCCATCCAAATTTAGCGAAAGTAAATGATGCTGAGTACCGTAATCAAATTATGAAAACCGAAGAGATATTAAATCGTTTAGCTGGTTATGCACCGAAATTTATTCGTCCGCCATACGGTGAAATACTTGAAAATCAATTGAAGTGGGCAACAGAGCAAAATTTTATGATTGTACAATGGAGTGTTGATACGGTTGATTGGAAAGGAGTAAGCGCTGATACGATTACAAATAATGTGTTAGGGAATTCATTTCCTGGCAGTGTTATACTTCAGCATTCAACACCAGGTGGGCATTTGCAAGGATCTGTAGAGGCACTAGACAAAATTATTCCGCAGTTAAAAACGAAAGGGGCACGCTTTGTAACGCTGCCAAGTATGTTCCAAACATCGAAAGAGAGAAAATAAACTGGAATTTAAATCAGTCGGGTATTGTCAATCATCCACTATAAAGAATAGGACTCCCAAGTACTTTAAAATGGAAGTCCTATTTTATTTATAAACTATTATTTTCTAGTAAGTTTTTTCCTTTTTCTATAACAAATCCATAGTATGCAAGATCATATGGATAAATATCTTCAAATGTTATTGTTATCGGTGTATTGCTTAAAACAGAAATAGCCGTAAAAGATGAAATCTCTCTTTTTAATAGTTGTAGAAAAGAAGTTGCATGTATTTTCATCACATCGTCTACTTCTTCACCTGGTGCAAATGAAAGTGTATTGATGACATTGTGAAAATAAATATGACAAAATTCACGATCAGTAAGATTTGAAATTTCATAATCTATTTTAAAGATACCTTTGTATGCTAAATCAGTAGTTTGAAAGGAAAGTCCTAGTTCTTCTTCAATTTCACGAAGACCGCCAATTTGTACATCTTCATCATGCATAATATGTCCAGCTGAAGTAATATCCCATATACTCGGCGCTTCTTTTTTATTTTTAGAGCGTAATTGAAAATATAAAAACATATCTTCAGCATCTTTTTCTACAAACCAACAATGAAATGTTTCATGCCAATCACCGTCACGATGCACTTCATCACGTAATTTCTTCCCAAGTATATTTCTTTCAGTATCAAATATTGTTAACCACTCTGTCATTTAAATTCCCCTTTCTGCAAATTTTATTATACAATATTTGTATTGAATCTTGGGAAAATAAAGAAAAAGGGTTGAGTATAAGTGGGGATAGAGAATAAGGAAATAAAATCGATTATTTCAACAGAGGAAGAGTTACGAAAAATATTGGGGCGACCAAGTGAGCGAGCTTTGAAAAAAGTTATTTCATCATTAGACCATCATTGCATAGATTTTCTGTCTAAATCTCCTTTTCTAGTATTATCTACTGCAAATAAATTAGGAGAGTGTGATGCTTCGCCGAGAGGAGACGCACCTGGATTTGTATACGTATTAAATAATAATAAAATTATTATTCCAGAAAGACCAGGCAACCGTCGTATAGACTCCATTTTGAATATTATTTCAAATCCGCACGTAGGGTTACTCTTTTTGATCCCTGGTCTTGGGGAGACACTCCGAATAAACGGCCGAGCATTCATTACAAACGATGAAGAAATTTTGCAAGAAATGCAGGCAAATGGACGCAATCCGTTACTTGGAATTGTTGTTGAAATAGAGGAATGCTATATTCATTGCGCAAAAGCTTTTATTCGTTCTAAGATGTGGGATTCAGAATTTTGGTTAAATAAAAAAGAATTACCTTCAGCAGCAAAAATGTTGCTGGAGCATGCGAAAGTGAATGCTTCAGAAGAAGATGTTGCACGTTCTTTAGAAGAAAGTTATACGAAAAGATTGTATTAAAAAACTTTATTAATATATCTTTGTAAGGTGAATATGTACACATTTTAGAATGGGATATTTATATATGAACTGTTGATTTACAAAATGGAGAAATAGCAAAATAGGTAAATCGAGCGGCAATTGTAAAATGTTATTGTGAAATATAATAAAAAAAGATTTTGAAAATAGTTAGTAAAAATAGGCTTGCTTTTTAAAAAGTTGATAACTATAATAAGTTAACAAATAGACATGAACGAAAAGTAATGATAAGGACATGAAATCATTTTTACGGTTTACAGAGAGGGAAGCCAAGGGTGTGAGCTTCCTAACACGAGAAATGATTTTACCACCTTTGAACTTCAATAGTGAACGAGTAATCTAGTAATTATTGACGGAATCAGCCGTTATCTGAACTTGAGCAATCTAGAAGGAGTTAAGTCTGGATTGGAACAAGGGTGGAACCACGAAAACACATTCGTCCCTTTCCTAGGGATGAGTGTGTTTTTTTATTGAATTAGGGATTGAAAATTAAAAATAATTAAAAAATAGTATTGATTTTGTTGTTTATACGAGTATAATGAGTTAACAAATAAACATGAACGAAAAAGTAACGATAAGGACACGGAATCATTTTTACGGTTTACAGAGAGGGAAGCCAAGGGTGTGAGCTTCCTAACACGAGAAATGATTTTACCACCTTTGAACTTCAATAGTGAACGAGTAATCTAGTAATTATTGACGGAATCAGCCGTTATCTGAACTTGAGCAATCTAGAAGGAGTTAAGTCTGGATTGGAACAAGGGTGGAACCACGAAAACACATTCGTCCCTTTCCTAGGGATGAGTGTGTTTTTTTACTTTGAAAGGAGGTGCAGTAAAATGAAACGATTTGTACGTACGAAAATAACCACCACCTGCATGATTAAAAAGCAGAGCAAGGTGATTGATAGAGATAAAAAATAAAATTGTAGGAGGAGATTAGAAAATGAATAACGTTATTAATGTTGGGGTGTTAGGCTTAGGTACGGTCGGAAGTGGTGTTGTCCATATTTTGAAAGAACATTATAAAAAAATTACACTTGATACAGGGTATGAAGTGAAAGTAAAGACAGTCGTTGTACGTGACTTAGAAAAAGAACGTGATGTTTGCATTGATGGAATCGTAGTAACAAGTCATGTCGATGAAGTTCTAAATGATCCAAATATTGATATTGTAGTAGAGGTAATGGGCGGAATTGAAGAAGCAAAGCAACATATTGTTAAGGCTTTACGAAATAAAAAACATGTCGTAACAGCAAATAAAGATTTAATGGCTGTATACGGTGCAGAGCTTCTCCAAGTGGCGAACGATAATGATTGTGATTTATGTTATGAAGCAAGTGTAGCGGGCGGTATTCCGGTGTTAAGAGGATTAACAGACGGATTAGCTTCAGATCAAATTGAAAAAATAATGGGAATTGTAAATGGAACAACAAATTACATGTTAACAAAGATGAGTCAAAATGGATGGTCGTATGAAGAGGCTTTACAGGAAGCACAAAAATTAGGTTTCGCAGAATCGGATCCAACAGCGGATGTAGATGGGTTAGATGCGGCGAGAAAGGTAGCCATTCTTGCAAACTTAGGTTTTTCGATGAATGTTTCTTTAGATGATGTGCAAGTAAGAGGGATTCGAAAGGTCGAAAAAGAAGATTTACAAATGGCTGAAAAGTTAGGATTTACTATGAAATTAATTGGTAAAGCAGAGAAACAAGGGTCAGCCATTCATTTAAGTGTAGAACCGACTCTTTTACCAAGTCATCATCCATTATCGAATGTAAATAATGAATTTAATGCAGTATATGTTCATGGTCAAGCAGTAGGAGAAGTAATGTTTTACGGACCTGGAGCTGGGAAGTTACCAACTGGTTCTGCTGTAGTAAGTGATATTATTTCAATCGTTAAAAATATGAATCAAGTTCAGAAAAATAAAAGCGCATTAAAAGAACCAGAACCGTATGAATTACAGGGGGATGAAGAAGTCGTTTCGAAATATTTCTTACGTATTTCATTACGAGATGAACCTGGGATGTTGCAAAAAATAACAGAATGTTTCGTTAATTATTCTGTAAGTTTAAAAGAAGTTATTCAATTACCTTTAAATCGTGAACTTGCAGAAGTCGTTGTTGTGACACATCAAACTTCAAAGTATCAATTTGAACGAGTTCTAGGAGCGATAGAAAGTGTCGCAAGTGAAATAAACAGTTATTACATTATTGAGGAGGAAAAACAATATGTATAAAGGATTATTAAAACAGTATGCTTCTTATTTACCGGTGAATGAAAATACACCTGATGTTAGCTTAATGGAAGGAAATACACCTCTTATTCCGCTATTAAATATATCAAAACAATTAGGGATTCAGTTATACGGTAAGTACGAAGGTGCGAATCCGACAGGTTCTTTTAAAGATCGTGGTATGGTAATGGCTGTTGCGAAGGCGAAAGAAGAAGGTTCGGAGGCAATTATTTGTGCATCAACAGGTAATACTTCGGCATCGGCCGCAGCATACGCGGCACGCCTTGGAATGAAATGTATAATCGTAATCCCGGAAGGAAAGATTGCACATGGAAAATTAGCGCAAGCAGTCGCTTACGGAGCTGAAATCATTTCAATAGAAGGAAATTTTGATGATGCACTTAAGGCTGTAAGAAATATTGCTGCGGAAGAGCCGATTACATTAGTAAACTCAGTGAATCCTTATCGAATTGAAGGGCAAAAGACAGCAGCATTTGAAATTTGTGACCAGTTGCAAAGTGCACCAGATGTTTTAGCGATTCCTGTTGGGAATGCCGGAAATATTACAGCATACTGGAAAGGTTTCTGTGAATATGAGAAAGAAAAAGGCTATAAGAAGCCAAGAATTCACGGATTTGAAGCGGAAGGAGCAGCTGCTATTGTAAAAGGACATGTCATTGAAGAACCTGAAACAATTGCAACAGCGATTCGTATCGGTAACCCCGCAAGTTGGTCATATGCAGTAGAGGCTGCTGAACAGTCTCACGGTGAAATAGATATGGTATCAGATGAAGAAATTTTACATGCGTATAGATTATTAGCAAAAACGGAAGGGGTTTTCGCTGAGCCAGGATCAAATGCTTCATTAGCAGGTGTAATTAAACATGTTCAATCTGGAAAAATCAAAAAAGGAGAGACAGTTGTTGCAGTTTTAACTGGAAACGGTTTGAAAGATCCTGATATCGCAATTTCTTCTAATACATTAGATATTGCAAGTGTTTCAAATAATATAGAACAAATTAAAGAACATATTAAAGGGGTGATTATGTCGTGATACCATTAAGTATTCGTGTTCCTGCTAGTACAGCGAATGTTGGACCTGGATTTGATTCAGTAGGCATAGCTTTGTCATTATATTTAGATGTGGTGGTAAAAGAAAAAGCTGATAGATGGCAAGTAATCCATTCCTTTGAAGAATTAATTCCGACAGATGATAAAAATTTAATCGTTAGCACGGCATGTAAAGTATGTCCTTCTTTATCACCTCACAGAATAGAAGTTACTAGTAATATCCCGCTTACAAGAGGACTAGGAAGTAGTGCATCAGCAATTGTAGCAGGGATAGAGCTTGCGAATCAACTTGGCAATTTAAACTTAACGACTGATCAAAAAGTTCAAATTGCAACAAATTTTGAAGGGCATCCAGATAATGTTGCGGCTTCTATATTAGGAGGAACTGTAATCGGAGCACTTGATGGAAAGAATGTTTCGGTTGTAAGAATTGAAAGTAAGGAATTAGGTGTAATTTCTCTTATTCCAAATGAAGAGTTAAATACAGAGGAAAGCCGATCTGTATTACCAGATGTGTTTCCGTTTCATGAAGCAGTTAAGGCTAGTGCAATCAGCAACGTATTAGTAGCTGCGTTTTGTCAAAAGAAGTGGGAAGTTGTAGGTGAAATGATGGAAAGAGATCATTTTCACGAGCCGTATCGTTTAGAACTCGTACCGTTATTACCCTCAATTCGTAAATGTGCAAAAGAGTTTGGAGCATACGGCACAGCGCTTAGTGGTGCAGGTCCATCCATTTTTATATTAACGCCATATGATAAGCGTCAAGAAATTGCTGAGCAATTAGCGAGAGTATTTACGTCTATGAAAGTGTGTGTGCTAGAAATCGATCATAGAGGAATTACTGTAAATAAAGAAGAACATATAGAACTATAAAAAAGCTAGCATTGCTAGCTTTTTTTGTTGTAAATATCTTTTCAGTTGGCATATAAAAGAAAAGTAATAATGTATAATTTGGTAAAGCATGTATTAATTTGGAGGTGATCGTATGAAAAAAGAGTCACCAGAAGAACACAGAGAACGTATAAGGCAAAGTGAATTGAAAAATAATCCTACCGGTTCTTTAAATGATGGATTTAACAGAGCTGAATCAGGTAGTCCAGTTGATATGACGGGTGGTATGAATTGGAAAGGTACAGCGCTAGTAATTTTAGTGCTAGTTTTAGGGTATATTATATACACTTATTTTTTTAGTTGAAAAATAAGTGTTAAGGCTTCGAATTATTTGCTTTTATATTTAGTGGGGATGAAAAAACACGGTTATTGTACTACATATACTTTAAGCAGATTATAGTTGTTCATACAAACTTATTTATAATACTCAAAATAGAGCTAGCGTTATGCTAGTTCTATTTTTTTGCCACATTCCTGTAACAAAGCCCCTGTATATTCAGTGGTGGAGGTGCAGAAGATGAAAAAAATGATAGCAATATGTCTTCTTACAACGATGTCATTTTCGACTTTAGTCGGGTGTGATGTAAAAGGTAACAAGGCTGTACAAGATTCTAAAGTAAAGAAAGCGACGTATAAAGAGTTTACTTACGATGTAAATCCAGAGACTTTCATGTTAACTGTAGAACATGATGGTGTAAAGGAACAGGCGTCACAGCCGTTACCGAAAATGAAGGTGTCGAATGTAAAAAAAGACAAGGATCGAACATCTTGGGAATATCCAGATCAAAAAGTAAAAGTGAATCTAGAAAAGAAAAAAGATCACTTAAATATTGAAGTGGAATCGACTGGTGCAGAAAGCTTTACGTGGCCGAAAGTACAAGCTGAAAATTATACACTTCCGTTATGGGAAGGTAAGCAAATTCCGAGTAATGATGAAAATTGGAAGAAGTTTTTAAAGGATGATGCATATTCATTTGCTGAATCATTTTCTATGAAGTTTTTTGCGTTAAATGGTTCGAAATATTCAATTGTATTTATTGCGAACAATATGTTTAATAATGAATTGAAATTTCATTCGGATCCGAAAATAGGATTTGATTTTATACATGAATTCCCGAGTATAAATAAAAATAAAGCATATGGATTTCAATTATATGTGACAAATAATGATGCAGTCAGTATTGCTAAACTGTATAAGGATAATATTGCTCAAAAAGGTGAATTTAAAACATTACAAGAAAAGGCTAGAAAAAATAAAGAGATTGAAAAACTTTATGGTGCTGCTCATTTTTATTTTTGGAATCAAAATGGTTTGTCTAACAGTAACGTAAATTGGCCTAAAATAAGAGAGCAAATAAATAGTCCTGTATTTAGTCATATAAAAGGGCTTATTCAAAAGAATAGTTCGGAGCCTGGAGAACTGAGTGTGTTTGAGCAAGTAAGTAAACAAGATTTCATTGATAAGTACCAAAAAAATGTTATTTTGCGTTATGTAAATGAAGTATTATCAATGAAGGAATTGTATAAAGATGATATTTTTCAAAAGGTTGATCAGAACGCTAGTGAGTTATTAAACAAAGGGATAGACCATTTATCGAAGATGGAGTTATATAACTTAAATAAGCATGTATTAAAGTCAGCGCTCGGTGATGCGGTTGAAGAAGTAAGTAAATGGGGTAAGGCAGATGGAACGGATATTATAAAGGAAATGAAAGAATCAGGAATAGACAATGCATGGATTGGGCTACCGAACTGGGAACAAGGGTATATGCAGCCTGATTTCGTGACAGAAGCTAAGAAAATGGGATATTTAGTTGGTCCGTATGATTCTTATCATTCTATTCACGAAAAAGCTGATAAAAATTGGAATACAGCTTCTTTTCAGGATCCATCGTTATATGAAGAGGGAACTGTGACGAAGAAAAATGGAGAAAAAGTGCAAGGGTTTTTAGGTAGAGGGCGAAAGTTAAATCCAACTTTATCTCTTCCTAGTGTAAAAGAGCGAATGAACGATATTTTACAAAATGGACCTAAATATAATTCATGGTTTATTGATTGTGATGCAACAGGTGAAATTTATGATGACTATTCAGCCAAACATATAACGACACAAGAACAAGATTTAAAAGCAAGATTGCAACGAATGGATTATATTGCGCAAGAAAAAGGTATGGTAGTTGGCTCAGAAGGCGGAAATGACTTTGCAAGTAGCACGATTGCATTTGCTCACGGTATTGAAACACCGGTTATTAAATGGGACGATGAAGATATGAGGAAAAATAAAACAAGTCCGTATTATGTGGGCGGATATTGGTCACCGAATCAAAATGTTCCAGAAAAATATGCAAAACAAGTACCGTTAAAAGAAGAATATAAACAAGTGTATTTAAACCCTGTATATTCAGTACCATTATATAAATTAGTATACAATGATTCTGTAATTACAACGCACCACTGGGAATGGGGAAGTTTGAAAGTAAAAGATGAGGTAGGGAACCGTATGCTATACGAATTATTGTATAATGTTCCTCCGTTGTACCATTTAGATGAAGTAGAGTGGAATAAGCATAAACAAGAAATTACGCAGCACCTGAAAGTTTGGAATGACGTTCATGAAAAGGCAGTAAAAGAAGAAATGACGAACTTTGTATATTTGTCAGAAGATAAATTAGTTCAATCTGCTTCTTATGGAAAAGGTATTAAAATTATTGTGAATTTCTCGAATGAAGATATAGAAATAGAAAAGACGAAACTAAAAGCAAAATCCGCTTTCATTAATAATCATGGGAAGAAAACAATGTATACACCGCTTGAGAGATAATATGAAATGTATTGTTGCATTACTAATTTTTTAGGTGAAAATTGAAGGATTCGAAACGAATAAATTTATAAATCTATAATTTCGAATGTTGCGAAGTGCTAAATATTTGAAGTTGGAAAATAGTGACTTGCCAAAAATAAGCACGAGAGTATAATGTGAAATGGAATACATATTGGATTCATCATGTAACCTTACAAAAATGTAAGGTGTTTGAAAGGAAATTCAATATGAAGAATACTAGACATACATTATACTAGGGAAAGAGAAAGAGAGGCGAATGAAGATGAGCTCTGAATTAGAACAAAATACGAGAAGCAATAAAAAACGTTCTAAAAGAAGGTCAATAAAATGGTTCATTTTAATTCCATTTTTCCTACTTATTTTTGGAGGAGTAGGATATGGATCATTAATATATAATAAAGCAAAAGCTGTTGTAAGTGATGCGTATGCACAAATTGATAAATCATCAAAACGTGATAAAGAAGTTGAGCCTTTAAAGGATAACATCTCTATTTTAATTATGGGTGTAGATGGTAGTGAAATGCGAAAAAGTCAATATGGTGAAGCTGTTCGCACAGATGCACTTTTATTAGCAACAATTAATAAAGATGATAAATCAGTTAAATTAGTAAGTATTCCGCGTGATTCACGTGTATATATTCCATCTAGAAAGAAATTAGATAAAATTACACACGCACACGTATTTGGTGGTGTTGAAAGTACACGAGATACGGTGGAAAGATTTTTAAATGTTCCTGTTGATTATTATGTGAAGTTTAACTTTGAATCATTCGTACAAATTGTCGATTCACTTGGTGGTATTGATATTGATGTACCTGTTACTTTCACAGAGCAAGATAGTAAAGACCAAGCGGGTATGATTCATTTAGAAAAAGGCTTCCAACATTTAAATGGAGAACAAGCACTTGCACTTGCAAGAACGCGTAAAATTGATAGTGACGCAATGCGTGGACAAAGACAACAACTTGTAATAGAAGCAATTGCAAAAAAAGCGATGTCTGTGCAATCAATTAGCAAAATGGGCTCTTTACTTGATGCGGTTGATAAAAATATGAAAACGAACTTAACTTTCGATGATATGCTTGCGATTACAAAAAATATGGCAGGATCTAATTTAGAAATGGAAAAAATGCAAATAGAAGGTACGGATAAACGTATCGGAGGTATTTATTATTACATTCCAAACGAAAAAAATGTAAAAGATATTTCGAAAAAATTAAATGAGCATTTAGGTGTAACACCAAAACCAGTTCGAAATGAATAATAAAAAAAGATTGGCCTTTGCCAATCTTTTTTTATCGAGATAGATTTGTAACTTTTCTGTAACGATTTTTTATTTTAGAAAACTTATACTTAAATCATTTCAATTTATATAAACAAAAGGTGCAATTATACGATATACTAGAGTAGACGATTTGGCAATTAACTCCTAATGCTGAAGAGAAGCAAATGCAATTCATCAAAACTATAGAACGAATTAAATTGATAGGAGATCGAAATAGGCTAAAGTAAGTTTTCTTGAATATTGTTCAAAATGCCATTAAATATTCACATAAAAATGGTAAAGTATATATTGAAGCGACTAAAAAAGAAGGACAAGCAGTGATAAAGGTGAAAGACGAAGGGATTGGAATTGCTACAGAGCATTTACCATATATAGAACAGTCATTTTACTAGATTAATAACCGTGCTACAGGTGTTTTAGCTATCGTTAAAAAATGGTGGAGCTTCATGGAGGTACACTTAGTTATTATAAGTAAAGAAGGAAAAGGAACAACCATTTTGATAAAACTCCCATTATAATACATATAAAGTCTGTTTATATAGTGTAATAAAATAAATAGATGTATAATTATATTGGGTGATTTATATATAAGATTAATAGGGAGAGGAATTCGATAGAATGGAAAAAGCTTTTAAAGTTAAACGAGTAGTAGTCGGCTTAATAGCGATTGCAGCAGTAGCTATTGGGTATTTCATGTTTCAATCCATTACTTCACCAGCAAAGGCTGTTGCAAAACAAGAAAACGTAGTACAGCTTGCAAGTGAACAACCGAAAGTAGAAATGAATAAAACGGCACCAAGTCGTTTTAATGGAAAAGAAAGAAAAGTTGCTTACCTTACATTTGATGATGGCCCAGGGAAATATACGGCTGAATTGTTAAATACGTTAAAACAGCATGATGCGAAGGCGACGTTCTTTTTAATTGGAGCGAATGTAAAAGGATTTCCGGATTTAGTGAAACGTGAAAATGCAGAGGGTCATTATGTAGGTATGCATAGTATGACACATAATTTTGCAAAGTTATATAAAAATGGCGAGTATGTAAATGAAATGAAAGAAGATCAAAGCTTAATCGCAAATATTATTGGAAAATCACCTAAATTAACACGTCCACCATACGGTTCGATGCCTGGATTAAATGAAGGTCTTCGAAATAAAGTAGTAGAGGGCGGTTTTAAAGTATGGGATTGGACAATTGATTCATTAGATTGGAAATATAACAAAATGCAAGTTGATGCAGCGGCAGCACAAATTGCTCAAAATGTAATAACAAATGCAACAAAACCACAGGAAGTTATTTTAATGCATGACATTCACCCACAATCAGTTGCTGCTGTGCCAGCAATTTTAAAAGGGTTAAAAGAAAAGGGTTATGAGTTTGAAGCTTATCATGAAGAGAGTCACTTCCCAGTGAATTTCTGGCATGATAACCGTATGTAATGGAGGAATGAACGTTGAAGTATGGAAAAGTAGCAGTAGTTGGAGCACTATCAGTAGGATTATTGACAGGTTGTTTCGGTGAAAAACCAGAAGAAAACCTTTATACAGCTTTTGAAACAGCGGCAACACAAGAAAAATCATTAGTTGATGAAGCGAAGAAGTTAGAGAAGTTAGAGAAGGAAGGTCAAGAGCTATATTCTCAAATTTTACAAGAAGGTAAAGATCATAATGACGCTGTTATGAAGAAGATAGAGCAAGCTACTGCAAATGTAGATGACCGTGAAAAAGTATTAAAAACTGAGAAAGAGATGCTAGAAAAAGCTCAGAAAGAAACAAAATCTGTTCAAGGAAATATAGAGAAGCTTGAAGATAAGAAGTTACAAAAACAAGCGAAAGCAGTAGAAGAGTCGTATAAAAAACGTTATGATGCATTCCAAAAGATGAATGAAAATTATACGAAGGCGTTAGCGACTGAAAAAGAACTGTATGAAAATTTAAAAGTAAAAGAAACGAAATTAAAAGAGATTGGTGAAAAAGTTAAGGCTGTTAATGAATTAACTGTGGAAGCACAAAAATCAAAAGAGCAATTTAACAATTTTACAAAAGAGTATAATGACAGTAAATTAGCATTCTACAAAGATGCAGAGATTAAGATTAAAGATCAGAAATAAAGAAGAATCTTAAGCATAATAAAAAGCCGGAGAAACATCGTTACAAATGTTTTTTCGGCTTTTTACGTTAAATGAATAGAAAAGACTGGAATTGATATCATAAAAGAGTTATAGTGAATTGTTCCAAGGGAAACATTGTAAAGTAAGGAGAATGAAATATGTCATATGAATTTTTATTCAAATTAGGTTTAGCACTCTTTTTAGGATTATTCATCGGGATAGATAGGCAGCTAAAGAATAAACCGCTTGGTGTGAAAACAAGTATGGTTATTTCTGTAGCAAGTTGTTTAATTACAATGGTTTCAATTGAATCAGTGAATGTTTATTCTGTACCGGGTCATACAAATATGGATCCAATGCGTCTTGCTGCTCAAATTGTGAGTGGGATTGGTTTTCTTGGGGCAGGTGTTATTTTACGAAGAAGTAATGATGTTATTTCTGGATTAACGACAGCTTCTATGGTGTGGGCTGCTTCAGCTTTAGGTATTGCGATTGGAGCAGGATTTTATGTACAAGCGACGGTTGCTATGATTTTAATTATTTTAGCGATTAACGTACTTCCGCAAATTGTGAAAATTGCAGGCCCTTATTCATTAAGACAAAAGGACTTATCTATAAAAATTACTGTAAAAGAGCATCATGAGTTAGATGGTATATTTAAGCAAATTAAAAATTTAGGTATGCATGTGAAACGAGTGAAAATTAAAGATATTGATAATGGAGCATTCCAGCAATTGGAGATGGTTATTTTAGCTCCAGAAGATTTATATACAACTGAGTTATACAGTTCCCTAAAAGAGATTGATCGTGTTGTTTCAGTTGAAGTGGAAAGTAGATAATTGTGATAAAAAGAGTGAAGTGCATTCACTCTTTTTTATTTGGATTTTTAAGGAAATAAATTGATATAATGATGAATAACAAGGGGGAGAAATGATGGAAATACATATTAGAAGAGCGATAAAAGATGATATACGAGGTATAGCCAAGGTGCATGTTGATAGCTGGAAAACAACATATAAAGGGATATTTGCTGACGAATTTTTAGAAAATATAACATATGAGCAACGAGAAAAACAATGGAAAAATATTTTTCAACAAGAAGATACATACCAATATAGATTTGTAGCAGAGACGTCAGATGAAACAATAATCGGATTCATTGACAGGGGAGTGGAAAGAAGTGGTACATATAATTGTGATGGGGAATTATATGCAATCTACCTTTTACAAGAGTATCAAGGAATGAAAATAGGACAAAAGTTATTTCAAGCTTTATTATCGGAATGTATAAACAATGATATGCAATCACTTTTAGTATGGGTTGTTACGAATAACCCTTCTAAAAATTTTTATGAAAAATTTAATCCAGAAAAAATTGATACGAAATTTTTAGAGGGAGTACAGGTAGAAGAGACAGCCTATTGTTGGAGGGATATAAATAATATTATTATGTAAACTGTATGTTTGAAAGAGGTATACGAATTAATGTATACCTCTTTTGTTTAACTATTTTGAAGGGGATTACTAATGAAATAAATAAGTATGTAGTTTGAAAGTGAGAATTTTTCTTGTGTATTTTTAATTAGATTAAAGAAAGGCTGAAAAAAAGAAATATTTATTCGGATTTAAAAATTCTGAAATAAACTATTGAATTGATAATGATAATCAATTAAAATTTTAATTGATAACGATATTCAATTATCGATTGTAATATGAAATTCCGATAGTGTTCATATAAAGAGGAGGACAAGTATGCAGCGTGCGAAACAAATCGCGGAACATGCAACAATACAAAGTTTTTTAAATTGTTATTTAAGAGAAACAGGAAGTGGAGAATGGATTACAGCGGATAAAAGGATAGAGGATACTTTCTACAATTCATTTCAAAGAGATACTGGCTCTACTTATTTATGCTGTCGGTTATCGGCACAAAACATTACTTTGTATGGAGAAGTTATATATAAATCAGCAACAGATCGCCATTTGTTTGGAGAACAATTTTATTATCAAATGGGAGAAAATAAGAATGTTATAAAAGCAGATTACGTTACTGTTATTACATTCTTAATAAAAGAGATGTCTATCAACTACGGAGAAGGGACGAATCCTGCTGAACTTATGCTTCGAGTTATTTGTAGTTGTCAAAATATTGAAGAATTTACAAAGGAGAGAATAGAAGATACATCTGCATTATACGGTTTCCATACATCCTTTATAGAAGCGGAGCAATCTTTATTATTTGGACATTTAACGCATCCAACCCCAAAGAGTAGACAAGGTATTTTGGAATGGAAAAGCGCAATGTATTCTCCAGAATTAAAAGGAGAATGTCAGCTTCATTATTTTAGGGCACATAAAAATATAGTAAATGAAAAATCATTATTGTTAGATTCTACAACAGTAATTCTAAAAGAAGAGTTACGTAATGATGAGATGGTTTGTAAAGAATTTATATCGAAGTATTGTAATGAAGATGAATATTCATTACTTCCAATTCATCCGCTTCAGGCAGAATGGCTATTACACCAATCATACGTACAGGATTGGATAGATCAAGGAGTACTTGAATATATCGGTCCTGTCGGTAAGTATTATATGGCAACATCATCACTTAGGACGTTATATCATCCCCAATCAAAATATATGCTTAAGTTTTCATTCCCAGTAAAAGTAACAAATTCAATGCGTATTAATAAATTGAAGGAACTAGAGAGTGGTCTTGAAGGAAAGGAAATGCTAAATGCAGCAATTGGTGAAGTGTTAGATAAGTTTCCAGGTTTTGATTTTATTTGTGATCCAGCATTTATTACATTAAATTACGGGGCAAAAGAATCTGGATTTGAAGTAATTATACGAGAGAACCCTTTTTATGGTGAACATGCAAATGACGCTACTTTAATTGCTGGATTAGTTCAAGATGCTATACCTGGGGAACGTACTCGTTTATCGAATATTATTCATCGACTAGCAGATGTAGAAAGTAGAAGCTGTGAAGAAGTAAGTTTAGATTGGTTTAGACGATATATGAATATTTCTTTAAAGCCGATGGTATGGATGTACTTACGTTATGGTGTTGCATTAGAAGCGCATCAGCAAAATAGTGTTGTTCAGCTAAAGGATGGTTATCCGGTCAAATATTATTTCCGTGATAATCAAGGGTTTTATTTCTGTAATTCAATGAAAGAGATGCTTAATAATGAGTTGGCTGGCATTGGAGAACGTACTGGAAATCTATATGACGATTATATTGTAGATGAGAGATTTCGTTACTACTTAATTTTCAATCATATGTTTGGTCTCATTAACGGTTTTGGCACAGCAGGATTAATTAAGGAGGAAATTCTTCTCTCTGAATTAAGATCTGTACTTGAATCGTTCCTTCCGTATAACCGTGAACCTTCTACCTTTTTAAGAGAATTGTTAGAAGAGGATAAGTTGGCATGTAAAGCAAATTTATTAACGAGATTTTTCGATGTCGATGAGTTAAGTAATCCTTTAGAACAAGCAATTTACGTACAGGTACAGAATCCGCTCGTTAGAGAAGTGGCTGTCCGTTCATAAATAACGTTAAAATTTCACGTAATACAAATAATGGTATTTTCCATAAGGTGGAGGAGTTATGAGAGTGGACATGTATCATACGAGAATATTGAAAGCGCTTGAATCAAAAGATTACATTTCAGTACGAAGAAGAGTGTTACGTCAATTAGTAGAGTCGTTAATTTATGAGGGGATTATTACGCCAATTCGCATAGAAAACGAAGAACAAATTCTTTTTCTTATACAAGGACTTGATGAGGACAACAAAAGTGTCACGTATGAATGTTACGGGAGAGAACGAATGACATTTGGACGTATCTCTATAGATTCATTAGTAATAAGAGTTCAAGAGGAAAAACAAGAAATACAATCAGTTTCGCAATTTTTGGAAGAAGTTTTTCGAATTGTTAACGTAGAACAAACGAAATTAGATTCTTTTATTCATGAATTAGAACAAACGATATTTAAAGACACGATTGCAAAATATGAAAGACATAATAAGGTGAAATATACCCAAAAATCGTACGATGAATTTGAAAGCCATTTAATAGACGGTCATCCATATCATCCTAGCTATAAAGCACGCATTGGGTTTCAATATCGTGACAATTTTCAATATGGATATGAATTTATGAGACCTATAAAAATTATATGGATTGCAGCTCATAAGAAGTATGCGACTGTAGGTTATGAAAATGAAATGATCTATGACAATATTTTAAAGGGTGAGATAGGCGCGCATACATTAGAAACGTATATGGAACGAATTCACAGTGCGGGATGTAATCCAAAACAGTACGTGTTTATACCTGTTCATCCTTGGCAGTGGGAGAATTTCATCATTCCAAATTACGCTGATCATATACAGGATAAAAATATAATTTATTTAGGACAATCAGCGGATGATTATTGCGCGCAACAATCGATGAGGACGTTAAGAAATGTTACGAATCCAAAGAGACCATATGTAAAGTTATCGCTGAACATACTTAACACTTCAACACTCCGTACGCTGAAACCATATTCAGTTGTGAGTGCACCAGCTATATCGAATTGGTTAAGTGATGTCGTAAGTCAGGATTCTTATTTAAGGGATGAATCGCGCATTATTTTGTTAAAGGAATTTTCGAGTGTAACGTATGATACGAATAAGAAAGCCACATATGGTTCATTAGGGTGCATTTGGCGTGAAAGCGTTCATAAATATTTAGATGAGCAAGAGGATGCGGTTCCCTTTAACGGCTTATATGCAAAGGAGAAAGACGGGACACCAGTTATTGATGCATGGTTAAACAAATACGGGATAGAAAATTGGCTACGATTACTGATTCAAAAAGCGATCATACCAGTTATACATCTTGTTGTAGAGTATGGAATCGCATTAGAATCACATGGACAAAATATGATTTTAGTTCATAAAGAAGGGCTACCTGTCCGTATTGCATTAAAGGATTTCCATGAAGGACTTGAGTTTTATCGTCCATTCTTAAAAGAAATGAATAAATGTCCAGACTTTACTAAAATGCATAAAACGTATGCGAATGGGAAAATGAATGATTTCTTTGAAATGGATCGTATTGAATGTTTACAAGAGATGGTATTAGATGCACTGTTCTTATTTAATGTAGGAGAATTAGCTTTCGTACTTGCAGACGAATATGATTGGAAAGAAGAAATTTTTTGGATGATAGTTGTCGAAGAAATTGAAAATCATTTTAGAAAATATCCACACTTGAAAGATAGATTTGAAAGTATTCAGCTATACACTCCTACATTCTATGCTGAGCAATTAACGAAGCGACGATTATATATGGATGTGGACTCGCTTGTTCATGAAGTTCCAAATCCATTGTATAGAGCAAGACAACTTATCAAACAAAAATCAGTTGTTACAGGGGGAAATTATGCTAATCGTTAATAAACAAGAGTATAGCAAAAGTGATTTTGATTTGAGATTACAAGTTTATGAGGAAATGGAACAATTTCAAAAAGCAGCAGGAAATAGATTCGCGCTTTGTCTGAAAGATCCATTCGATATTATTACGCTTGTGTTTTTCTTAAAAGAAAAGAAATCATCAGTATTGCTTATACATGAAGATACGCCAAAAGAAACGGCTATTGAAATGGCAAAGCGTGCAAATTGTATCGGGATATTATATGGAGAATATCCCGATTTTACGAAATTAGAAGTAGTGAACGTTTTACTAGAAGAGCCTTCTTTATTGCAATATAGTTCTGGAACAACAGGAGAACCAAAACTGATTCGTAGAGCATGGGCGGAAGTGGATACAGAAATTACTGCTTATAATGAAGCTTTAAACTGTGAAGTAGATGAAGTGCCGATCGTTATGGCTCCTGTTTCACATTCATACGGACTAATATGTGGTACGTTATCTGCAATTACGCGAGGAAGTAAACCAATCATCATTACGAATAAAAACCCTAAATTCACCTTAAATATAGTTCGCCATACAGAAAAACATATCATATATGCAGTACCACTTATGCTACATATTATGGGGAGTTTCCCGCAAGGAACGTTTCAGTTTCATAAAATTATGACATCAGGAGCGCCTTTGCCAGAAGCATTGTTTTATAAACTAAAAGAAACGACAACATATATGATGCAACAATACGGATGTTCTGAAGCAGGTTGTATTAGTATATGTCATGATATGAAAAGCCATTTAGATTTAGGAAATCCATTACCTCATGCGAGTATAAGCATAGGTTCAGATGAAAATATGCCTGAAGAAATCGTAGTGAAAATGAATGATAAGGAAATTTTCACGAAAGATTTGGGCTATAAATCTGAGCGCGGCCTTCATTTTATGGGGCGCATGGATGATGTGATTAACGTTTCAGGATTAAAAGTCTTTCCTATAGAGGTAGAAGAAACGATGCTTCGATTAGAAGGCGTTCAAGAGGCAATTGTATATCGAGGGAAACATCCTGTGATGGGCGAAATAGTTAAAGCAAAAGTAATCTCTCATATTGAACCAGTTCGAATAAGAGAATGGTGTATACAGCATTTACCAGCTTATAAAGTTCCACATGAGATTGAAAGTGTAACTGAAATTCCGAAAAATAAAACTGGAAAAGTAAGTAGAAAGTTACTAGAGATGGGAGAGGTTACAACGTGAGACGTGAAACATTAAAAAATGAAGTTTTGAAAATTATGACAGAAAAAATGGAACTAAAAAATGTAACGCATTTAGAAGAAACGATGCGTTTAAACCAAGATTTATATATAGATTCGGTAATGATGTTACAACTTATAGTTTACATAGAAATGGATGTAAAGCTATGCATTCCAGAAGATGAGGTAGACCCAAAAGCTTTTCTTACTGTAGGATCTTTGCTTGATTTTATGGAGGAGTTACAGCCGGTATAAGAAGTGAATGTAAATAACTAACCTTTAGGAAAGTGGATGAGAATATGACTTCAATTAAAGTTCACTGTTTAGTGAGTTGTTTTTGTGAAATTATAAAAAGGCGTAGCGATATTGATTTTCGTCCCTTTTATTTTGGACTATGGGACGGCGATTTTGATATAACGGAAGGTGGTATTATATCGTATCACTCCGAAAATATTAACCATGATAATTATTTATTATGGTATGAAAAGTTGTATGGCGTAAAAGTGAACGAATGGTATGATCATGCAAAAGATAAGGATAACAATGTAGAAACGTTTTTACAATTAGTAGAAAACAAGCCGGAGAATCGCTATGTCATTGTAATGGTAGATATGTCTCTATTGCCAGAGAGGGAAAATAAATTCCATCAAAAACCGTTTCCGCATTATTTAATGATATCAAAGACGGAGAAAGAAGAAGAATGGTTCATGCTAGATCCTGATTTTCGCTGGGAAGGGAATATGGAAAGAGAAAAAGTGATTCACTCTGTTCAAGATAACCCATTTGGTGGAGGGTATTTCATTGATGTAGAAGAAATTCAGGAGCCAACAGAAGAAATGGTAGCAAGTTATTTCATAGAAACCTTCAAAAAAAATGACAATGAACTGACTATGGAGCTGAAAAATTTAATTATAAAAATGGCAAATGATGAAGAAGGGTATTCGCTTTCTGACCTTATAGCGGCAGTAAAACAAATACCAGTACTTGCAATTCGAAAATATAGTTATGAACATGCCTTTGCATACTTCCGTGAAACGTTGCAATATTCGGAGCAAGAGTTTGATTATTGGTGTGATCGGGTAGAAGATATTGTACAAGGATTTACAAATGTACAGTATCGTGCAATTAAAATGGCAATGATGAATAATAAAGGTATGTTATTAGCAATTGTTGAAAAGTTGGAAGAAATGAATGCAATTGAACTGCAAATAAAGGATGAATTAGAGAGACAGTTTTTATTATGGAAAGAAATGAAAACAAACGAGTCTGTCTTAGCATTAAAAAAACCTAACTGAATTTAAGATAAGGGAGTTCGAACCTATGAAATATTCATTATGTACTATTTCCTTTCGTCATCAATTAATTTCATTTACTGATATTGTTCAATTTGCATATGACAACGGTTTTGAAGGGATTGAATTGTGGGGCACTCATGCACAAAATTTGTATATGCAAGAGTATGAAACGACAGAACGAGAATTGAATTGTTTAAAGAATAAAAACTTGGAAATTACGATGATAAGTGATTACTTAGACATATCATTATCGGCAGATTTTGAAAAAACGATAGAGAAATGTGAACAACTGGCAATATTAGCTAATTGGTTTAAAACGAACAAAATTCGTACGTTTGCTGGACAAAAAGGTAGCGAAGGTTTCTCGGAACAGGAGAGAAAAGAGTATGTGAATCGTATTCGCATGATTTGTGAAGTATTTGCTCAGCATAATATGTATGTACTTTTAGAAACACATCCAAATACGTTAACGGATACGCTGCCTTCTACTTTGGAATTATTAGGAGAAGTAGATCATCCGAATTTGAAAATAAACCTTGATTTTCTTCATATATGGGAGTCTGGTGCAGATCCAATAGACAGCTTCCATCGACTAAAGCCGTGGATACAACATTATCATTTTAAGAATATATCGTCAGCAGATTATTTGCATGTGTTTGAACCAAATAATGTATATGCAGCAGCGGGAAGTCGAATTGGTATGGTTCCATTATTTGAAGGTGTGGTAAATTATGATGAGATTATTCAGGAAGTGAGAGATACTGACCATTTTGCTTCACTCGAATGGTTTGGACATAATGCGAAAGATATATTAAAAGAAGAAATGAAAGTATTAACAAATAGAAATTTAGAAGTAGTAACTTCTTAATATAAAATGATGTAAGAGTCTCTCATTGTAGAGACTCTTTTTTTAAAAATATAAATAACCAAAAATTACCATGTATTTAAATTGAAATTTAACACAATTTATATATAAATAAGGAGGTGATTGGTAATGGCTAGAAATCGTAACTCTAATCAATTAGCATCACATGGAGCACAAGCAGCTTTAGATCAAATGAAATATGAAATTGCACAAGAATTTGGTGTACAACTTGGCGCTGACACTTCTTCACGTGCAAACGGTTCTGTAGGCGGTGAAATTACAAAACGTCTAGTAGCGATGGCAGAACAACAACTTGGTGGCGGATATACTCGCTAATTGTAGAAGGTTATAGGAGAAAGGAAGGATTCTTCCTTTCTTTTTTTTTCAATTAATTGGTATGAATATATTGCGAACCGGATTCAAAGAATAGGAATAATACTATATTTTCCCCAATTTCTTTTGTTGTAAATGGGAAGTAGTAAAGATGTAATAGCCCTGGTGGAATGAAAAATTACGTTCCAGCAGGGCTATTATATGGTCAGAAATATACGATGAAAGGGTTCCGAAGCCAACATGTTAAAAAAAGAAAACTGTTGTTTAATTGCGCTTGCATCAGTTCCACTTGTTATGACATTAGGGAATTCAATGCTCATTCCAATTCTACCGACAATCGAAAAGAAATTACATATTTCATCGTTTCAAGTATCCATGATTATTACAATTTACTCTATCGTAGCCATTCTTCTTATACCGATTGCTGGTTATTTATCAGATAGATGGGGACGAAAGATGATAATGGTTCCGAGTTTGCTGATTGCGGCTATAGGAGGAGCGATAACTGGTTGGGTATCATGGAAAGTTGATAATCCCTACACTTGGATATTGGTCGGTAGAGCGATTCAAGGTATTGGTGCTGCTGGTGCAATGCCAGTTGTTATACCATGTGTTGGTGATTTATACAAGGATGAAAAACAAGTTAGTACAGGTTTAGGAATCATTGAAACATCCAATACATTTGGAAAAGTGCTGAGCCCTATTGTAGGATCTGCTCTTGCTGCCATTGTATGGTTCTTACCATTTTGGGCAATTCCAGTTTTATGCATAGTATCAATTGTTTTATTACTTATTCTAGTAAAGGCAAATAAACAAGAAGGAGAAGTGCCACCACTTAAAGAGTTTATAAAATCGATTATCTCTACATTTCGAGAAAAGGGAAGATGGTTAATTGCCATTTTTGTATTAGGTGCAATTATTATGCTTATTTTATTCGGAATTCTCTTTTATTTGTCGACAATACTGGAATCAAAGTATGACATACATGGTATATGGAAAGGTTGTGTACTTGCTATCCCGTTACTTGTACTGTCACTTAGTTCATATATGGCGGGTAAAAAAATTGGAGATAATCAAAATGTAATGAAGAAGTGTATTTATATTGGTTTTTTAATGGCAGCTGCATCAGTCATCATTCCTTTATTTATAAAAGGGATTTATTTACTACTTCTTTGTCTCGTTATCATGGGGATAGGAATTGGTATGGCACTCCCATGTTTAGACTCCCTAATTACACAAGGAATTGAAAAGGAGCAAAGGGGAACGGTTACATCTTTTTATAGTTCCATGCGATTTATCGGTGTAGCAGCCGGCCCACCTCTATACTCTTTTTTCATGAAAGGTGCTGACCATGAAGTGTTTTATGTAACAAGTATTTTCGCTGGTATCGGTGCTGTTATAGCGATGATTTGGATTAAACCAGCAAAAGATGCAAAGAACGTAAAACAGAAACGGGAACCTACTTCATAATTTGTAAGAGAATTGCATGGTGTTTTAAGGAACATGCAATTCTCTTTCGTTCATTAAGAATACATAACTTGTTTTAACATATAAAGCGCGACACCCCAAATGATGAGACCCGAAAACTTATTTAATAATACGATTGTCTTTCCGGTTGAGTCTATTCTTTTTAGAAGTTTCCCCGCTAAAGCTAAGCTTATAAACCAAATCCACGAAACGATAATAGTTGCAAGTGTGAAAGCCCATTTTTCACTTCCTATGTATTGAATAGAATTTGTTCCGATTACACCGATTGTATCTAAAATAGCATGTGGATTTAATAACGAAACCGATGCAGCGAAAAGGATTTGCTTTTTTAATGGCATACTGTTTTCTTTTTTTATATCGTTGGAAGGGTTACTTCTCCAAATAACAAAGCCCATATATAGGAGAAAGAAAAATCCAATTATATATAACGTGTTAGTTAGCCAAGAAAAAGTAAGGAGTACAAGGGAGACACCCTGCACTGCAATCAATATGAGTAACGTATCACATATAGAGGCAGTTAATACTACAGGGGCTGCCCTCCAAATGTTTGGTTGGCTCGCACCTTGGTTAAAGACGAAAACATTTTGGACACCTAATGGAATGATAAGACCAAATGCAAGAATGATACCATGAATAATTGCTTCACTCATCATATTACCTCCTATTTTAATTCAGTATGATAGTGTATATTGTATAGAAGAAATGAAAATTTGTATCCATCCATATGGTTGGAGAGGTTACCAACCAAAAAGAATATAAGGTGATATGATGGAAAGATTAGTTTGGAAACCGAATATGTCTCTAGCGACTCCCCTGTATAAACAAATAGAAACGTATATAAAAGAAAGAATCGTTAATGGAGAATGGACTGTTGGAACGAAATTACCTTCACAAAGAGATTTGGCACATACATTCGGTGTGAACCGGAGTACAATTGTAATGGCTTTCGATGAGCTAGTGGCAAAGGGATACATTGAAGGAAATGGCAGGAAAGGAACAATTGTTGTAAATAATAATGAGAATGCTTCAACGTACGCACCCCCGCCTAATTGGCAGTCTTATGTAGAAACAGGACTTCATTACCCGAATCTGCCTGCTATTCAAGAGATTAATCAAGCTGAATTTTATCCGCATGTAATTCGTTTAGGAACAGGTGAGCTCGCGCCGAGTCTTTTACCTGAAAAAAAGATGAAAGATATTATGAATAAGCTTTTAAAGTCGAGCATGATACTTGGGTATGAAGAACCAAAAGGGAATTTCTATTTAAGGAAGAAAATTGCGGACTATTTAAAAGGACATGGTATAGATGTAACTCCTGATTCTATATTAATTGTTTCAGGAGCAATTCAAGCGTTGCAACTTATTTCTATGGGACTTCTTCCAAAAGGGGCATCTATCTTATTAGAAAAACCATCTTATTTATATTCTCTTAATGTTTTTCAATCAGCAGGAATGCGTTTAATTGGTATACCAATGGATGAGAACGGTTTACATGCATCATATATTACGAAATATAAGAAGCAATTTAATGCATCTATTTTATATACAATTCCGTCTTTTCATAATCCGACGAACTTTAGTATGAATGTGAAGAAACGAATAGAAGTGATGGAAATATGTAACGAAATTGGTTTGCCTATTATAGAAGACGCGGTGTACCAAGACTTATGGTTTGATGAGCCTGTTTCAAAGCCTTTAAAAGCATATGATAAAAACGGAATTGTACTACATATCGGGAGTATGTCTAAAGTCATTAGTCCAGGATTAAGAATTGGATGGATTGTTGGATCTGAGCCAGTCATTCAAAGATTGGCAGACATAAAAATGCAAACAGATTATGGTTCAAGTTCTATATCCCAGCAAATTGCAGCGGAATGGTTTGCAGATGGATTGTATGATGAACATTTACAGTTTGTAAGAACTAAGTTGAAAAAACGTAGAGATTTTATGTTGCAAATGTTAGAGAAATATTGTCGTGATATAGCAACATGGTATGAACCTACAGGTGGTTTTTATATTTGGTTACATATGAATGTACCCGTTTCGAACCGTAGCTTATTCGACAAAGCTTTGAAAGAAAAGATTTTATTAAATCCAGGTACTTTGTATGATAGAAGTGCAAACCAATTTTTGCGTCTATCCTATTCATACGCAACGTTAGAAGAAATTGAAATAGGTATAAAAAAGCTTGCACAACTAATGAAAAAGTAAAAGGAGAAAGTAATGAAACAATACGTAATTTGCCAAATTATTAATGGAGAAAAATATTTAGCTGCTTATGCGGAGACGAAGCAGGATGCAATTGAAAAAGCAGAATTGTTAGGGTTACGAACGGGAAATCGATATACCGTTATTACTGCGGAAGAAGCTAAAGGGTTAACGTATCCTTAAGAGACGTATAATAATTTATGCAGGGAGTAAATAAGCCTCGTAATCTATGATATTACTAGGCTTATTTTTTTTGAAAGCGTTACGTGTTCTCGTATGAAAAATAATAGTATTATGAGTCAAGTTGACGGAAATAGCGATTTGTTTTTCGGTCCTGGTTTCCGTTTCTATAGTCATCAATATATTGTCTGAAGTTCCAAGATTGTAAAAACTTATTTGCGGCGTTATAACCAGAATTGTAAAGCCACTCTTTTTCTTCCTTTGTTAACTCAAAGTTTGTACTTGTAATGGATCCTGTTGGAATTGTAATCGTTCTTGCTTTTGATTCCTTATCTAAATGACGTAAATCATGGGCTTGCATCATCGTTTTAAAAAGTCCTTTGAACATGGAGATAGGCTCGTTATAATGGGCAGGATCAGCTTGAATCTCATCTTTTACGAAATGAAATCCAAATGTTGGCCAGCGAGGAGAGGAAGGTGAGTCGAAAATCCAAATTGGGTAATTGCTTAAAATCCCTCCATCAACCATATAACAAGGTTGCTTCCATTTAGGGGTTCTCCATTTTACCGGTTCAAAGAAGAAAGGGATTGTACTACTCATTCTTACAGCTTTAGCAATAGAGAAGCGATAATTTAAAAATCCGTAGTTCGGTAAGTCATCGGGAAAGATAACCATTTTGCCATTACTTATATCAGAAGCGATAATTTTAAGCTTATTTAAATCAGGTAAATCTGTAAATAAGTGAACTCCTTTTTTGCGAAGTAATTCTTCAATCCATTCTTCTATAAAAATATTAGAGTAAATACCAAGAGTAGTCCATGCGCTTAATCCTTTTCCGATAAACGGGATTCTGTCAATAAAGGTTCTCTTCGTAAATTTATTATAATTGATATCAGTTATAATCGTTTTTAACTCTGAACAAGAATATCCTGCTGCTAGGAGCGCAGCGATAATGGAACCAGCTGATGTTCCAGCTACACGCTCCCATTCATAGCCTTTTTCAGCTAACGCGCAAATTGCTCCTACATGCGCAATTCCGCGTACACCGCCTCCTTCAAAAACACCATCAATCTTCATCAATCATACTTCCTTTCGAATAAAAGATTTGAAAATGGCAAAAAAGCACGTATTGTACGTGCTTTTTTGCAATAGTTTTTAAATTTACTAGCAGCCTACAAAGCCGCCCCAACAGCTAGCTCCGATGATGATTAGAAGGATAAATAAAACGATTAATAAAGCGAAACCTCCATAACCACATCCACCACAACTACCGCCGTAACCGTAACCGCCGCAACTATATCCGTAACCCATGTGGAATTCCTCCTTAAATTAAAAATAAAAATGAACGAGGGGAAAATGTACTGGAAGAAATAATGAACTATCGTGTTTGTAGGAACAATGTATACTATGCTTTTTTAAACTTGTTCGCGTATGGAGGAAAAGCCCGTTTTTTGGAGGCTTGTTGTTTTTACAAAGAATGGAGTATAATTTTTGTGCGATGATACAAATAAGTATGTAAATATAAGGAGAATTTATGAATAAACAAATTGAAGTATTAATTGATAAATATGGGCTGACACATTTAAAAGAGGAACTTATTCACACTGTATTTCCTTGTGTAAAAGTTGTGCCAAAGCAGGAGGAAACAGTTGCGGTAGGTAGTTCGAAAATGGGAGGAGTTCCTGACTTGCCAGCTACATTGGAATACCCAATGCACAAAGGAAATCCATTACAATTTATCGCTCAATTTAATTTAAATGATTTACAAAATGTTGGTATGGGTCACAATCTTCCTAAGTCAGGGATGTTATATTTCTTTAGCATTGAAAATTACTTTGAAGAAGATGTGAATCCAACTGAAGCGGGGCGTGTACTTTATTATGATGTTCCTGTAGAGCAATTACGAAGAGCAGATGAATTGCAAACAAATTATAACCAGTGTGCAACTACTTTTGAACTGACATATAAATTGCCAGAGCTTTTCATTGAAGATGAGGCTGATTCAGATCGTTTCTTACAATTGCTTGAAGAACTAATCCCAGACAACTATGATAACCATCAAATGTTTGGTGAGCCATTCTCTGTACAAGAGGAAGTATTATATGAGACAGGAGAATATATGGGGATAGACCCGCAGCAAATGACGCTTTTATTCCAAATCGATTCAGATACTAAAAATTGTAATATGATGTGGGGAGATTTAGGAATGCTTTATTTCTGTATTGGAAATGAAGACTTAAAAAATCGACGTTTTGAAAATGCGTGTTGTGTATTACAAACTTGTTAATGAAAAAGGTTGTTCTTGTAAAAAGAACAACCTTTTTACAATGTTAAATATGCATAATCTCATATGACCTATACGGAAAAGTATTGTATACTCTGAAACTATACGATACTTTTTCGTATAGTTATAGAATGTAAGGAGTGACGGGATGAGAAAGACAAGTAAGTATGTGACAGCTACCCTGCTTTGTTCAACTATAGTAATGGGAGGCTTACACGCGTCAACGGTATCTTATGCAGCTACGAATCCGTCTGTAGCGACAACACAATCAGATGCAAAGCTATTAGATGATTTCCGAAAAGAATTAAAAAAACAGGTTGATAATCGAGAAGAAAATATTACAATCACATATAAAACGAAAGATAGAAATGCTAGAAATGTTATGGACCAATTGTATGGCGAGTTTAATAAAATCGTAGATGCAGATGAGTATGTAAAATATAATGTAGCGTCTACTAAATATTCTATTAAAGGGTTACCAGGAAACTATACGTTTACATTGCAAGTGAAATACCGTGAATCAAAAGAGCAAACACAATATGTAAAATCCCAGGCAAAAGCAATTATCGGTTCAATTGTAAAACCTGGAATGGATGAGCATGAGAAAGTAAAAGTTATTCATGATTACGTTGTAAAGCATGTATCGTATGATACGTCTTATAAAGCGTATACAGCATATGAAGCATTAGCAAATCGTTCTGCCGTTTGCCAAGGATATACGTTATTAACATATGAATTGCTAAAAGAAGCAGGTATCCAAAACCATATTGTAACAGGCACAGGGAATGGACAAGCTCATGCATGGAATTTAGTAAACATTGAAAACAAATGGTACCACATTGATACGACATTCGATGATCCAGTGCCAGATAAAGCTGGGCGTGTAACATATTCATATTTTAATATGTCTGATGAGCAATTAAGTAAAGATCATGAATGGGATCGTAGTAAATATCCGGCGGCAACTGCAAGTTACTTTAATGAATTAACAAACAAAATAAAAACGGGTAGTTCAAAGACTGCTGCGTATGAACAAATGTTAAAAGAAACAAATTTAAAATATTTGTCTGCACAATACGGGGCAGATAATTATAGTGAATTTAAGAAAAAATTACAGCAACAATTCGCTTCTAAGCCAGAAAAAGTAGAAGTACGATATAAGCAATCGATGGATGGAACAATGCAAGATATAAAGAAAGTGTTAAATGAAATAAATTGGCCAAAAGGTGCAAAACGTGTATCTTATGAAGTAGCACCATATAGTGCGATGGCAGATTATTCATTAGCGACAATTACATTTACTTATTAATTAAAAAGAGCATCTGTAAAAGGTGCTCTTTTTATTATGTATCACTTTAAAAAACAGAATTGTGTGATAAAATATAAAAAGGAAGGATGTGGGATTTGAATGAATTTGTTCGAAAGTAATATTTTTACATTGATATATACTTGTTTAGTAATCGGACTTATCGTTTTGTTTTTCCTATCATTTACTTTGTTCCTTAGAAAATTATTGCAAAACAGCGCTGCAAAAAAACAACATGTAATTAATATGAATAATAAGCTAGATCGAATGATTGAATTGCTTGAAAAAGATAAGAAATAATGATAGAAGATGTATGAAAAGGGGAAGAGGATGGCTAATTATATAAAAGAATTACGTGAAAAAGTAGGTCACGACTGTGTTCTCATAAACTTTGCGGGTGGTTGTGTGTTGAATGAACATGGAGAAGTATTACTGCAAAAAAGAGGTGATTTTAACGCTTGGGGATTTCCTGGCGGTGCAATGGAAATTGGAGAATCTGCCGCAGAAACCGCGATTCGAGAAATAAAAGAAGAAACAGGTTATGACGTGGAAATAAATGAGCTTATCGGGGTGTATACAAAATATTTTCAAGCATATCCAAATGGAGATAATGCCCAGTCAATTTTAATATTCTTTTCATGCTCAATTGCCGGTGGAGAGCAAAAAGTAGACGGTGATGAAACGTTGGAATTGAAGTTTTTCCCGCTAAACAAAATGCCACCATTGTTTAATCAACAACATGAGGATTGTTTACAGGACTTACTAGAGAAAAGAGTAGGGGTGTATCGTTAACATAAAAAAGAAGCTAATGAGATTAGCTTCTTTTTTATGTTTTATTTATTTCCACCAATCATCAAACATTGATGCTGGAACTTGTCTTTTATGTTCGCTCACTGTGTAACGTTTTTCAATTTTTTCTGCAACGTCAGTTGGAACTGCTTTACCTTCTAAATAATCATCTAGTTGATCATACGAAATACCTAACTCCGTTTCATCAGCTTGACCTGGTTTTTCATCCAATAAATCAGCAGTTGGCATTTTTAAGTAAAGTCGCTCATCCGCACCTAATTCTTGTAAAAGAGCACGTCCTTGACGTTTCGTTAAACCCGTTAATGGTAATAGGTCTGCACCACCATCTCCGAATTTTGTAAAGAATCCTGTAACAGCTTCTGCCGCGTGATCAGTTCCGATAACAAGTAGACCTTTTTGTCCTCCAATTGCATATTGTGTAACCATACGGATACGTGCTTTCACGTTACCTTTATTGAAATCTGTTAATGATTCACCTAATAAGTTTTCGTATTGGTTTGAGAAAGAGTCAACTGTTGAAGCGATATCAAATGCAACAGATTGATCAGCTTGAATAAATTGTAATGCTAATTGTGCATCATCTTCGTCTTTTTGCACTTTATAAGGAAGACGCACGGCGATAAACGTTGCGTTACCACCTTCATTACGAATTTCCTCCACTGCAAGCTGAGCTAAACGTCCAGCTAATGTAGAGTCTTGTCCGCCACTAATGCCAAGTACAAATCCTTTTGCACCTGTTTTTTTCACATAATCTTTTAAGAAATCAACACGTTTACGGATTTCTGCTTTCGGATCAATTACAGGCTGAACATGTAATGCTTTCATAATCTGTTCTTGTAATGTCATTATGTTTCCTCCTATTCATATTAAAGCGGTAAATAAGTTTATATGTATATTGGTACATACTTCTATCCTTTATTATTTCGCAAAACTAACGAATATACAATAGGATGCGTGTATGAATATGAATGTAGTCATTATAATGAAACTCTTTCGTTTAAGCAATTTTTTTGAAACCTTTCAATAATGTAAGGTTTTTGTCATTTGAATCGATGGAAGGTATTTCCGGACTTTACTAATATAAGAACATAGTTAGTAGAAGGGCGGAGAAGGAATATGAACATTAGAGAACTCGCATATCGAAATGTAACGCGAAATAGACGAACATACTCAGCATATTTTTTAAGTAGTGCATTTGCCATTATGGCCTTTTTTGTTTATTCATTTTTTGCGTTTCATCCCGCATTAAGTGCTGGAGAATTGGGACGATACGTATTCGTAAGTATGTCTTTTGCACAGTCCATTATTTACTTATTTACGTTTTTCTTTATTTTATATTCGATGGGAATGTTTTTAAAAACGAGAAAGCGTGAATTAGGAATTTTAATGATGTTAGGTATGACGAAATATCAATTAAAGCGTCTTATCTTCTTTGAAAATATTATGATTGGGATAGGGGCCATTATTTTTGGAATACTTGCAGGAATGCTATTTTCCGGAATGTTAATATTTGTAGCTCCGATGATATTAAAATTAGATATTTCCTTAGCTTATTACATACCAATGAAAGCCATTGTTGTAACGAGTATTATGTTTTTCGTATTATTTATGATCATTTCATTGTTTAGTGCGGGAATGATTCGGAAAAATAAAATTATGAAATTGTTTAGAGGATCAGCAGAAGCGAAGCCGGAACCGAAAGCTTCCATTATTTCTTCTGTATTAGCAGTCATATTGCTTAGTGCGGGATATGCGGGAGCACTTATGTCACACGGTGCAATGGTATTTGTCATGATGATTCCTGTTACAACGGTAGTCATTATTGGTACGTATTTGCTGTACAAGCAGTTGAGTGTCTTTATTATTAGACTATGTAAAAAAAGTAAACGTTTCTATTGGACACAGACAAATATTGTTACGTTATCAGATTTAGCTTACCGTATGAGAGACAACGCCAGAATGTTCTTTATTGTAACTATTATTTCAACTGTAGCATTTTCAGCAATAGGTACATTAGTAGGTTTCACGTCCATGACGAAAGGGATTATGGAGAGACCAATTGCGTTTCAGTATCATTCTAAGCAAGGAAATAGTAATGAATCACAGCATTTGAAGATGATTGATGAAGGATTAAAGAAACATAGTATAACAGCTTCTAAAGCTACTATTTCAACGAAAAGGGCGGAGGAGCAGTCGTTAAGAAGTGCTATTTTCATAAAAGAATCAGATTATAAGGAATATGCGAAGTTAACAGGAGAACCATTTCAAACTGTAGCAAATAAAGAAGCTTTATTTTTATCAGTCGATATACCAGGCCCACCGATGAAAGAAAGAAAAGAAATTACTTTACCACATTTGAATGAATCTTTAAAAGTGAAAAAAGTTAATACTTCTTCATTAAGTAAAATACTAAGAGGTAACGTTTATGTAATCTCTAAAAATCAATATGATGCATTACAAGATGGATTTAAAGAGGAAAAAGATTATGTGTACAAAACAGAAGGAACGAAAGATGAAATAGAGGTTGGTAAAGAGCTTACTCATCAAATGAAGGCTTATGAAGAACATGCAACGTTTAGTGCGGAAGAGTACGAACAAAACCAAAGTTTACAAATAGCAGGACCAATTTTATTTGTAGGTTTCTTTATTGGTATAGTATTTTTCGTATGTGCAGGAAGCTTCCTTTACTTCCGTTTGTTTTCTGATTTAGAGGATGATACTCGTTTGTTTGAAATGATTAGAAAAGTAGGTTTAACGAGCGGAGAATTATCGAAAGTAGTTACAATTCGATTAGCACTATTATTCTTCGTTCCAATAGGTGTTGCAACATTACACGGGGCAGTAGCGTTAACTGCATTGGGACAGATGTTTGAGTACTCATTATTTAAAGAAAATGCGATTGTATTAAGTGTTTTCGTAGGAATTCAAGTTGTATATTTCTTATTGATACGATCTCGTTATTTAAAACAATTGAAAGAGAGATTACGTATTAGTTAAATGTGTATTTTTAACTTGAGTACAAAATTTTCTAAAAAGATACAAGTATTACCAAAAAGTGATAAAATGGAAAGAGCGAGGTGGAAAAATTAATAGAAAGTAAGGGGGGATTAATATGAAAGCAACAGGAATTATTCGAAAAGTAGACGAATTAGGACGAATTGTTATTCCTAAAGAGTTACGAGAAGTATTAGGAATACAAATCAAATCACCACTTGAAATTTTCGTAGAAGAAGATAAAGTCATTTTACAAAAATATCAACCTTACAATGCTTGTCAAATAACAGGTGATGTTTCAAATCAAAACATATCATTAGCAAATGGAAACATTACTGTTAGTATAGATGGAGCGAAACATTTAATAAAAGAAATAGAGAAGTTTTTAAATAAGAGTGAGGCTTAGTCTTAATTTATTTTATTTTTAAAATTTCATATCATTCTTTAAAAACTATAAAAGGACCATTAAATTGGTCCTTTTATTTTGGTTATTGGTTGTACCAATCGAATTTTTGGTGAATAAAAATTACGAGATAAATAAAAAGAGTAGTATAGAATTAGTAAGCTATATTGAGAAATATTTTTAAGGAAGGAAAACGAAACGAATAAAACGAATGTTACATTTAAACCTTTTCAAAAGTGGTCTGAAATGAAAATAATATATTTTCAGGAGGGATTACGATGAATAGTAGTACAGCGAATAAACAAAAAGGTATACAATTGATTCCTTTTACAGTAGATAAGGTGGTTGAACAAGTAAATGAAATTCCACCAGGTGTACAACTCATTCATGCTCCACAAGTATGGGAGAAGAGTGCGAAAGGAAATGATATTGTTGTTGCCGTATTAGATACAGGTTGTGATGTGAATCATATAGATTTAAAGGATCGCATTATCGGTGGAAGAAATTTCACGAAAGATTACGAAGGGGATCCAAATATTTATCTTGATAATAACGGACACGGTACTCATGTAGCGGGGACAATTGCAGCGACTGAAAATGGTGTCGGTGTTTTAGGAGTCGCACCACTTGCTAAAATGTTAGTGTTAAAGGTTTTAGCGGGAGATGGTTCTGGAAGTTATGAGCAAATTATTGAGGCGATTCATTATGCTGTAAATTGGAGAGGGCCTAATAAAGAAAGAGTTAGAGTTATTTCAATGTCACTTGGTGGCCCGCAGGACGTTCCAGAATTACATGAAGCGATTCAAAATGCAGTAAAGCAAGATGTTCTCGTCGTATGTGCTGCTGGGAATAATGGAGATTGTAATGATAATACAGAGGAACTAGATTTCCCAGGTGCTTATTCCGAAGTAATTGAAGTCGGCGCTATCAATTTAGAACGGAAAATCGCATGTTTTAGTAATTCGAATCAAGAAATTGATTTAGTGGCGCCAGGTGATGAAATATTATCTACGTATCCTGAAGGGAAATATGCGGTATTAAGTGGAACTTCTATGGCGACACCGCATGTCGCTGGAGCGCTGGCATTGCTCATTAAGCAGTGCGAGAGAGAATATGGTAGAAAGTTATCAGAGCCAGAAATATATGCACAACTTATTAAAAGAACTGTACCTTTAGGGTATGAACGTACATCTGAAGGGAATGGATTAATAGATTTATTAAAAGAATAGCAAATACGAAAAACATCTCATATGAATATGAGATGTTTTTCGTATGGTTCTGTCGCATATACAGGGGAATCTAGTATTTAATTCTTTTTTACGAAAGGGTTGACACAACTATATCTATTTTTTTGAAATAGAAGCTATGCATCCATTAAATATTACGAATACGTTGTTCGGTAGCGATATCGAAAAAGTGTGCTTTCGCTAAACTAAAAGCTAATAGAAGTGTATCGTTAGCTTTAATCTCGGAACGAGCATTAATTCGCGCAATAAAGTTTTGATTCGAAAGTTTTCCATGAATCATCGTTTCAGCACCTAATAATTCAGCAACTTCTACTGTAATTTCGACTGTTGATTCAGGCGAAGATTGAAGAACAATTGGTTCATCATGAATGTCTTCAGGACGAATGCCGAGTATGATTTTCTGCCCATTATATCCTTTTTGCTTTAATGTTTTTAGTTGGCCATCTGGTACTTTGAAGCGAATATTTTCTATATAGAAATAGTTCTCTTGTAATGTCCCGGTAAAGAAATTCATAGCTGGAGAACCAATGAATCCACCAACAAATATGTTTTCAGGAGTATCATATACTTCTTTTGGAGTACCAACTTGCTGGATGAGCCCATCTTTCATAACAACAAGGCGTGATGCCATTGTCATAGCTTCTGTTTGATCATGTGTTACATATATAGTGGTCGTATTTAAACGACGATGCAGTTTGGAGATTTCTGAACGCATACTGACGCGTAATTTTGCGTCTAAATTCGATAGAGGCTCGTCCATTAAAAATACTTTTGCGTCACGGACGATAGCTCTTCCTAGGGCAACCCGTTGGCGTTGCCCACCTGATAATGCCTTCGGTTTTCGTTGTAAGTAATCTTCAAGCCCTAAGATTTTCGCTGCCTCCGTTACTCGGCGATTAATTTCATCTTTTGGAAGTTTGCGTAGTTTTAAGCCAAACGCGATATTATCATAAACAGTCATATGCGGGTATAGTGCGTAATTTTGAAATACCATCGCAATGTTGCGATCTTTTGGAGCGACATCATTCATACGCTCTCCATCAATATAAAACGAACCATCAGAAATGTCTTCTAGACCTGCAATCATACGTAGAGTTGTTGATTTTCCGCATCCAGAAGGACCGACAAATACGATAAACTCTTTATCTTCAATATGTAAATTAAAGTCAGAAACAGCAGTAGTTTTATTATCATAAACTTTAAAAATATGATCTAATACTAGTTCGGTCATAAATATTCACTCCTTTTCGCAATTGATTGAATTATAAGATTTTTATAACCGTAAGTAAATCGGCATTGTGCACAAAAGAATGAGAGGGTTTTATACAAGTTTACAGATTTAAGAAATGAGAAAGCACCTGTAGGATGTACTTTCATCTATAGATATGGGATGAAAGTATTACTTTTTCGTAGAAAAATATGTAAAAAGAGTTTCCAAGTCATAAAACAATGATGGTATGAGAAAATGAATATTTTATCGTCTTTCATGAGAGCTTCACGAGATATCTAAAGAAAGAAACGCCATATAAACTGCTACTGCACCTTCAAAAGTTTTTATATTAATTCCTGTTTTTTCAATGAATTTATCAATTCGATACTGCAAAGTATTACGATGTAAATATAATTGTTTCGCTGCAAGAGATACATTTAAGTTACATTGGAAGAATACTTTAACGCTATCTATAAGTTCTTTGTCATTCGAAATGTGTGCCAATAATTGATTCGTGTACTTTTTTCTTTCTTCTTTTGATAATGAGATCATTAATTGATAAGGGAGCAGTTGTTCAATGTGTGTAATTTTTTTGGATAAATAGGGAGAAAGAACAGAAAATAATTTTCGCTCCCATTCATACAGATAAGCAAATTCAGTTGTTTGCGTATAGCGTCTGCCAATAAAGAAGGATAGGGATATAAAAAAATCTGTTTCTAGTGTATCAAGGGCTGCTCGCAATATAGACTCAGGTACATTTTCTTCTAATATGAGGACACCAGCTTGCGAAGTTTCCCATATCATTGTAGTAGTAAAAGAAAACATGGACTGTAAAGCATCTTGAAATTCTTCTCTCTCTATTATGGGTTGTGTTGTGAAAAAGTGTAAAAAACGAACTGATAGTATAGAAATGTTATTATTTTTGTATAATGCTTCATACCATGATTTTTCTTTTTCTGTTTTATAAAATGTATCAGTATGAATGGGCGTTAAGATGGATGAAAGCAATTGCTGCTCCCTTTGATGTAATCGGATTTTTCGAATCCCGACTTTGATTCCTTCAACTAAAAACCAGCTATAATCTTCAGATAACACAGCTGCATTGATTTTGATATCTTCACCATAGTATGTTTTTAATTGTTGAATCATAGGAACACTCTCCTTTCTAAAATAATAGTATCAATATAGTAAAGAAGTATAGATTCATTGCGATTATCTTTAAAATTTCGCGCTAGAATCTGGTTTGTTTTTGCTAGAATTGATAGCGTTTCTGTATTGTGAAGGCGATAGATTCGTTTCTCGTTTAAATGATTGTGCAAAGAATGATTGGGAAGAAAAACCGGTAATGGTTGAAATATTAGAAATCGAATAGTTGGTAGTTTCTAATAATATTTTGCTTTCTCTAATACGAGTTTGAATTAAGTATTCAATAGGCGAAACACCGACGAATTTCCTGAAGGAATGAGATAAATAATATTTATTAATATGACTGATTCTTGCTAATGTATCCAGGCTGATATTTTCGTGAAAATGTTGCTTAATATAGTTTTTAATAAATTCAATATCTTTATTGATTTTTTGAGTAGATGTTTTCTCTACATTGAAAGATTTTTTTCTCATCATCTTAAGTAGTAATATTTCCAGAATGTTTTGTATAATTAAATCGTAATCTTCTTGATGATTTTCCACTTCCTCGATCAATTGCTGAAGGTAAAAGAGGAAGTTCTTTTGATCCTGTTTATAGTTGTGAATAGTTACTTGACTAGGATTTTCTATGGATGAAAAGGACAAACCTTGAATACCAAGTGCGATGTATTCGAGTGGATGATTCGTATCAGACTTTTCTGTGTGCTCGATATTTGGATTGATGATAATCAAGTTGTGCTCTTGGACTGGGATTTCTTCTTTGTAAAAGATAAAAGTTAATATATAATAGCTCTGTAAAGTGATGCGCATGAATGGTACTATGCCAATCTTTATCGTATTTTGATTTTGTTATATAAAGAAGTTTTACTGGAAGATGGTTTCGTTGAATTTGTGGAATCTCATATACTTCATTGGACAAATGAATCCCTCCTTCATAGATTTTTTATCTATGTTATAAAGATTTTAGTGGGATATGCAGTAAAAAGCAAGATATCTAAAAAACAGAACAAGATGTTTATTGTGAAAGCGTTATCTATTTTGTATTCTTTAATTATGAAAGGCAGATTAGGAGATGGGGGTAAGATAAAGATGAAAAAAAAGTTATTGTTGTCTGGAATGACAGCTTTGTTATCTCTTAGTTTAATAGCATGTCAGAGTAATACTACAAAAGTTGATAATTCTAGTAAAAAACAAGTCCTTCATGTGGCAGCACTTGAATCGGCTTATGGTAAAGAGATGTGGACCAAAGTGATTGAAGCATATGAAGTTGCTAATCCAAAAGTTGATGTTAAGTTGACGGTGGACAAAAATCTCGAGGATGTCATAGGCTCGAATATGAAAGCGGGAAACTATCCGGATGTTGTGTTGTTGGCAACTGGGAGAAAACAGGCGCTTACAGAAACATTGATTAAAGATAAAGCTTTAGAAGACATTACAGATGTTTTAGATAGGAATGTTTATGGTGAAGAGGTTAAAGTGAAAGATAAGTTGATACCGGGGCTTACTGGTACATTGGCTACTAATCCTTATAAAGATGACAAAACTTACATGGCGCCGATGTTCTATAGTCCAACTGGACTATTTTACAATGCTAGTTTATTAAAGGAAAAAGGTTGGGAAGTACCAAAAACTTGGGACGAAATGTGGGTTTTGGGAGATAAAGCGAAAGCAGAAGGGATCTCATTATTTACTTATCCTACTACTGGTTATTTTGATACATTTTTCTATACTTTACTTTTAGGGATGGGGGGACCGGAGTTTTACAATAAAGCTATGAAATATGAAAATGGTATTTGGGAAACTCCTGAAGCAACAAAAATTTTTGAAATTTTCGGAAAATTAGCAAAATACACTGAGCCAACAACTGTTGCGAATGCCAATGACAAAGACTATAAGAAAAATCAACAATTGATTCTCGATAATAAGGCGTTGTTCATGCCAAATGGTACATGGGTTGTTGGTGAAATGGGAGAAGCACCTCGATCGAAAGGTTTTGAATGGAGCATGATGACTTTACCAAGCTTTGATGCTAACAGTGACCGTTATGCATTTACTTATTTTGAACAAATGTGGATTCCTTCTGCAGCTAAAAATAAACAAGCTGCTAAAGATTTCTTGACGTTTGTTTATTCGGATAAAGCCGTTGAAAAACTTGCGGAATCCAGTGCAATACAGCCTATCAAAGGCATTTCTAGTAAACTGACAGGTAGTAATAAATTATTCTATGGTATCTATGATAATGGAGTGAAAGTGGGGACAGGTGGATTTGCCGCAACGAAAGCCGTTGAAGGTGTTAGCATGGCAGATACATTATTCAGAACGATAGACAGTGTTATGTCTGGTGATAAAAAAGTGGAAGATTGGCAAAAATCTGTTGAAAAAACGAGTGACCAATTACGGTCTGCATTAAAATAAAATAGTTTTTTAGTTTTCACTACGTACAATGGTGAATTGTTAGTCTCACCATTGTGCTTATTAACTGAGGTGATGGCATGAATAAGACAACAGAAAAAAGAATATTTATTTTTGTTTGTACTGCACCCGCACTAATCCTGTTAGCCATTTTTATGATTGTTCCTACGATTGAGGTATTCAGGATGTCCTTATATAAGTGGGGAGGATTTTCTAATAATAAGGTATTTGTTGGGCTTGATAACTTCAAGATTTTATGGAGTGATATGAACTTCTTTCGATCCCTTCAAAACAGTATCGTATTGATTGTTATCGTTACAGTTATTACTATGGTGCTGGCGATCTTGTTTGCCACTTTGTTAACGAGAGAAAAAATAAAAGGTAAAGGCTTTTTTCGAATTATTTTTTATATCCCTAATATTTTATCCGTTGTAGTTATCGCGGGAATATTTTCTGCAGTTTATGATCCAACTACAGGGTTGTTAAATAATTTACTTGCTTTATTTAACCTTGAAAACCTTCAAAAGATGTGGCTCGGCAATCAAAAAATTGCTATTTACAGCATTGGCGGGGCACTTATTTGGCAAGCGATTGGTTACTATATGGTCATGTATATGGCGGCAATGGCAAGTATTCCGGAAAGTTTTTATGAAGCGTCTGCTTTGGAAGGTGCTGGACGGGTCAGACAATTTTTCAGTATTACTTTACCTTTAATTTGGAATAACATGCGGACGACGTTAACTTTCTTCGTTATTAGTACGATTAATTTAAGTTTTCTACTTGTTCAAGCGATGACTGGTGGCGGACCTGATGGATCGACGGAGGTGTTTTTAAGCTACATGTATAAGCAGGCTTACACGAATTCTTCTTACGGTTACGGTATGGCTATTGGGGTGGTCATTTTCCTATTCTCATTCGCATTATCTGCAATTATCAGCGGTGTCACTAAAAGAGAAGTGTTGGAGTATTAAGGAGGGCCAAAAACGATGGAAACACAAAAAAGAATGACTACAGATACAGCTTATCGAGATCCACAAACGGTGGAAACCAAAAAAGAAATGATTGTAGAAACAGCTTATCAAGCCCCAAAAACAGTGAGGACAAAAAAAGGAATGACTACAGAAGCAATATATCGCTGTTTTATATATGTAGCACTGATTACGTTAGCAATTTCTATTGTTATTCCTGTTGCATGGGTTTTCTTAGCCTCAATAAAGAAAAATTCAGAATTTTACGGAAGTCCTTGGGCCATGCCGAAAAGCTTGTATTTTCAAAACTTTATCGATGCTTTCCAAAAAGCAAATATGGGTACCTACATGTTGAATTCAGTCATGGTAACTGCGTTGGCTCTGCTTATTTTATTGATTGTGGCCTTACCAGCAGCCTATGTGTTGGCAAGATATACCTTTAGAGGAAGTAAATTAATAAATACTTTTTTTAAAGCTGGATTATTCATCAATGTGAACTACATTGTTGTTCCAATTTTCTTAATGTTATTGGACGGAGATACCTTTTTGCGAGGCCAACTAGGTGATGGATTTCTACTAGACAATTTATTTATTTTAGCTGTGGTATATGCGGCGACGGCGTTACCATTTACCATTTACTTGCTGACTAGTTTTTTTCAATCACTTCCATCCACGTATGAGGAAGCGGCGTTGGTCGATGGTGCCGGATATTTTAAAACAATGATTTCAGTCATGATTCCGATAGCTCGTCCAAGTATTATTGCCGTCATTTTATTTAATTTTCTTGCCTTTTGGAACGAATACATTATTGCCTTAACATTAATCCCAGGACCGAATAAAACGTTACCTGTTGGGTTAATGAACTTGATGGCAGCTCAGAAATCTGCTGCGAACTATGGTCAAATGTATGCAGGTATGGTTCTTGTCATGCTGCCAACTTTGATTTTATACATCATTGTTCAAAAAAAATTAACACAAGGAATGTCCCTTGGTGGTTTAAAGGATTAGAGGAGGATTTACATGAAAAAGAAAAAAGGCCGTGTTACTTTACCGAGTGAAGAAAATTTTCTTAAGGAAACAAAAGAATTGATAGAACGATGGGGCGCGGATGCGATTCGTGATAGCGATGGGACGAAACTAGACGATGATATTAAACAATTGGATGCGAAAATTTATACGACCTATTTTGTTGCTCGAGCGCACAATGAGTTTGCAGAGAAGCACATGGATGAATGCCAGCAACTTTATTTAATGAGCTTATTCAATACTGCCCTTACTGACACCCTTGAAATTGAGTTTATGAAAGGTTATTTTGAGGAACAATTAAAGCCGGATTACGTTCACAGTCCTAAAAAATACTGGGAGGTTATTGACCGGACAACAGGAGAAGTTGTTGATGTGAATGATTGGGAAGTAAATGAAGAGCAAAACCGTGTCTTGATTACGAATGCGATTCCTTGGCATGAATATACGTTTCATTCCTAGTTTATGCGATTTGGGATCCAACACAAATGTACAATCATATTACTAATAATTGGGGCGATAAGCCACATGATATTCCTTTTGATGTTAGGCAGCCACATTCCAATGAATTTATGAAAAACTATTTAAAACAATGGCTGACAGAAAATCCAGATACAGATGTGGTCAGGTTTACAACGTTTTTCTATCATTTTACCCTTGTATTCAATAACCTTGGCAAAGAGAAATTTGTCGATTGGTTCGGATATGGTGCTAGTGTTTCAGTTGCTGCTTTGGATGCTTTTCAAAAAGAAAAGGGTTATCGATTAAGACCAGAGGACATTGTTGATCAAGGTTATTATAATACTTCGTTTCGAATTCCAACTACCGCATTTTTAGATTATATAGATTTTGTTCACAAGTTCGTTGCTGAAGAAGCAAAGAAACTTGTGGATATTGTCCATGAAAGTGAAAAAGAAGCAATGATGTTCCTTGGTGATAACTGGATTGGTACAGAACCATATGGGAAATACTTTGAAAATATCGGATTGGACGCAGTTGTAGGCAGTGTGGGCGGCGGAGCCACACTACGTATGATTGCAGATATACCACATGTTCGTTACACAGAAGGGCGTTTCTTACCTTATTTCTTCCCAGACACGTTTTACGAAGGTAACAACCCGACGATTGAAGCGAATGAAAACTGGTTAACGGCACGCAGAGCGTTACTACGGAATCCCGTTGATCGTATCGGCTATGGCGGTTATTTAAGTTTAGCTTATCAATTCCCGGAATTTATCGCCTACATTGAAAAAGTTACTGAGGAATTTCGTGAAATTCATGACACGATTAAAGGTGTTCAACCATACAGCGGTCTTAAAGTTGCAATTTTGAATTCTTGGGGCAAGTTGAGAACTTGGCAAACACATATGGTTGCTCATGCTCTATGGTATAAACAAATTTATTCTTATCTAGGTGTGTTGGAATCCTTGAGTGGGGCTGCTGTGGGAGTTTCGTTCATTAGTTTTGATGATGTCATTAACGAGGGGATACCTGAGGATATTGACGTTATCATTAATGCCGGCGATGTAGGCACGGCTTTTTCAGGAGGGGCTAATTGGATTAATGAAAAGTTAGTCACTACAATCAGGGCCTGGATGTATAACGGCGGAGGTTTCATAGGTATTGGCGAACCGACAGCCTATCAGCATGAAGGACATTATTTTCAATTGGCGAACGTCTTAGGTGTTGACAAAGAATTAGGATTTAGCTTATCCACAGATAAATATTTTATTAATCCTGTCGAAAATCATTTTATTTCTGCTGACAGCACCAAATTTGATTTTGGTGAAGGAATGAAAAATATTTATGCGTTATCAGATAAAACCGAAATAATTGAATATTCAAATGGCGAAGTCCATCTTTCTAGTCATCCGTTTGGAGAAGGTAGAGCTGTGTATATAGCAGGGCTGCCATATAGCGAAGAAAATACACGTCTACTGATGCGCGCGTTATACTATGCTGCCAATAAAGAAGGGGAATTTCAAAAATATCATGCGAGCAACATTTATTGTGAAGTCCATGCATATCCATCCATTCAAAAAATGGCGATTGTTAACAATTCAATGATCGAACAAAAGACAGTTGTATACGATGGACAAGGAAACAGAAAAGAAGTGACATTGGCACCTAGTGAAATCAGATGGGAGGATTTTTCGAATGAAGACTAATATTTTATTCATTATTAAAATTGTTGTGTTTATCGTATGCCTGTCTTTAATTATCATCTACCAAAAGACAGCTGGTAAATTCGAATTAGGTATGATGTTGATTGGATTAGCTGGTCTCTTAGGGCTACTTTATGACTACAATCGGAAATACGTATAAATCAACCAGGACAAGTGAATCGATCAAGGAATCGCACATATATGTTCAACGATAACAATTATAGAAAATTACTAAATACTTCAAATATAAACCTAGGGGTGCGGACAAATGAAAAAGGCAGTCGGCATTGATATTGGGGGAACGAAGATTGCAGCGGGAGTCATTTCGGATACAGGCGAACTGCTTGAACGTTCGGAAATAAAAAGTGATCCTTCAGACCAGGAAAAAATGTTTGGTAGAGTTGTAGAAGCTGTGGAACAAGTTCTCAGAAAATCATCGATTTCCAACGCTGATATTGAGGGTATTGGCGTTGGGATACCAGGAAAAGTGGATTTCGAGAAGGGAATTGCCGTTTTTCAAAACAATTTACCTTGGAGGCAGTTTCCTATTTCAGTCCGTTTGCAAGAGCAATTTGGTATTCAGCGGGTCACGATTGACAATGATGTCTATATGGCTGCTTATGCCGAATGGAGAGCAGCACATGTAAAAGAGGATGAAACCTTTGTCTACGTGACTATAAGTACGGGAATATCTTGTTCTATCATTCATAAAGGCTCATTTTTTAGGGGGGCAGGATTTGCTGGAGAACTGGGTTTGATTCCTGTCCTCACGAGAGGGGGCAATGAACGATTAGAAAAAATTGCTGCTGGGCCAGGGATTCAGAGAATAGCAGAAAGGGATTTACAGGTAGATACGATTTCAACAAAGGATGTTTTTGATCGTTATATAAATGGGGTACCAGAATATCAGTCCATCATCAATGAGGTAACTGATTATGTAGCTCAAGGTATTTATACGATTTCCTCCTTATTAGATCCACACAAAATGGTTTTTGGTGGCAGTGTCATTGTGAAAAATCCATTTCTACTGGAGTTGATTAAAGCGAAGCTGAAAATGTATCAGCTTCCTGAGCAACAACATCTTTTGGAGCAGATGAGTATCAGTACATTGGCGCAAAATAATGGAGTTACTGGTGCAGGCTTACGAGTATTTGAAGGTATGTAATGAGGCGGCGCCGGTCTTCTTTTATGGAGAGAATGATGGCAAATAGGTAGAGGAGTGGACGAATATGTTTACATTAAGTCAAGACAAATTAGTTTCGTTAGGTGCATCGATAACAACAGCGGAAATAAGACGGCAGCCTGATTTATGGGCTGAAACCTTTGCTCTGTATATGAAGAAAAGCGAGGGAATTGAAGAGTTTTTGCAAAAAATTGTAACGAAACACAACCGGGTTCGAGTTATTTTTACAGGCGCTGGAACGTCTGCCTATGTCGGTGATACAGTCACTCCTTATTTAATAGAAAAAGTCGATGAACAACAGTGGGAAGTACTAAGCATTCCGACAACTACGTTAGTTTCAAATCCTTACCAATTTTTCAAAAAGGATTTTCCGACTTTACTCGTTTCATTTGCTAGAAGCGGAAACAGTCCGGAAAGTGTTGCTGCTGTACAATTAGCTGAGCAAATAGTAACGGATTTGTATCAAATGACGATTACTTGTGCGAAAAACGGTAAATTAGCCAAACGGGCCGTGAATAATGAAAAAAATTTATTGCTATTGATGCCTGAAAAATCAAATGATCAAGGATTTGCAATGACAGGGAGTTATACTTGCATGGCGTTAACGGCATTACTCGTTTTTGATTCTATATCAACAGAAGAAAAATCGAAGATAGTGAAAAAAATCCATCAAATGGGTGAAAGTGTCATTCAAAGAGAAGACATTATCCAAAAGATAGTAGATTTTGATTTTGACCGAATTATTTACTTAGGTTCTGGTAGTTTAGAAGGTTTAGCAAAAGAATCGCAATTAAAAATATTAGAACTGACAGCTGGGAAAATTGTAACCGCATTTGATTCACCGCTTGGCTTCCGACACGGTCCAAAATCATTTCTAAACGAAAAATCATTGGTTTTTGTGTTTGTTTCTAACCATCCGTATACACGTCAATATGATTTAGATATGTTAAAAGAAATGCAGCAGGACAACATTGCCAGTTATATTTGTGCCATCGAGGTTGATGGAGAAACTAATTATACTGGCAATAGGTTTGTATTCAGCAGAGAGGCTCAGTCTATACCAGATGCTTACTTAGCGTTACCTTTTGTCATCATCGGGCAAACAGTCTCTCTGTTAGCTTCAGTAAAAGTAGGCAATACACCGGATACCCCTTCACCGACAGGAACAGTGAACCGAGTCGTTAAAGGTGTTACTATCTACGAATATGAGTAACTAGGATTGGGGAAATATACATGACTATTTTTATTTTTGCAGATAAGTTTTTTCTTGAAGAGATGGTCATAGGGCCTGGATTTTTAGAAGTAAAAGACGGAAAATTCGGTGTTTTCTTAGAGGATAGGCCGAAGGAAACGGCAAAAATTATTGAGTATAGAGGACATTGGATCGCTCCTGGCCTAGTAGATACACATATTCATGGATTTAGAAATCACGACATTATGGACAATAGTTTTGAAGGATTGAACCAAATTTCGATAGGACTCCTGTCATGCGGCGTTACATCTTTTTTACCGACAACTTTAACATCCTCAAAGGAATCGTTAAATAACGTCGTTGAAATGATTGGTGCCAATTACAAGAGAGTACAAGGTGCAAAAATTAAAGGTATCTTTTTAGAAGGACCATTTTTTACTGAAAAGCATAAAGGAGCACAGAACACGAAATATTTTTGTGACCCATCAGTTGAAATGTTGAAAGTTTGGCAGGAATTATCAAATAATGCTATTAAAAAAATTGCGATTGCACCTGAAAGGAAAGGGGCGGCGGAATGTATTGAATATGCTGTAGGAGAAGGGATTGCAGTGGCGTTGGCTCACAGTGACGCAACTTATGAAGAAGCAAAGCAAGCGGTTGAAAAAGGAGCTTCCATTTTTATTCATACTTTCAATGGAATGAGTCCATTGCATCATCGTGAGCCGGGGATGGTCGGAGCGGCCATGAATCTAAAAGATGTTTTTGCCGAAATCATATGTGATGGACATCATGTACATCCCGTTGCCTCAAATATTTTAATGAATATCCGCGGTAGAGAAAAGGTTGTTATGGTGTCTGATTGTATGATGGCTGGAGGTATGCCTGAAGGAATGTATCAGCTGGGAGAATTTCCTGTGAAAGTAAAAGATGGGATGGCTCGTTTGAAAAACGGAAGTTTAGCAGGGAGCATTTTGCAATTAAAAGATGCTGTCAAAAATGTCGTCGATTGGGGAATTGCCACACCTGAGGAAGCAATTTACATGGCGAGCACGGCACCAGCTAAAAGTATGCAGCTTGATGGCGAATGCGGGAAGATTGCTGAGGGATATGATGCTGACTTTATTGTGATGACACCGGAGATGGATGTAACTGCTACCTATCTTGACGGTGTATGCCGTTTTCAAGCTTAAACAAATTTCTGAAAGAGGGATTACCAATGATACTATCTGTCACCATGAATCCATCGGTCGACATTTCCTATCCGATTCATGAATTAAAGTTAGATGCTGTTAACCGTGTGGAAGCCGTTCATAAAACTGCTGGTGGAAAAGGCTTGAATGTTGCGCGAGTAATTACTCAAATGGAAGAAGTTGTCCTAGCGACAGGTGTGCTTGGTGGTACGATTGGGGAATACATTAGTCAAGAATTAAATAAAGTCAATATTCCAAATGACTTTTTGAAAATCAAAAAAGAATCAAGAAATTGTATCGCCATTCTTCATGAAGGGATGCAAACAGAGATTTTAGAATCGGGGCCAACATTATCTAAAGAAGAAGGGGTTGAATTTTTAGATAAATTTGAATTTTTACTTACAACAGCTTCACTTGTGACAATTTCGGGCAGTTTACCGAAAGGATTACCGACTAACTACTATTATCAAATGTTAGAAATCTGTCATGAAAATGGAATTCCAGTAATTATGGATTCGTCAGGGGAATCTTTGAAACAAGCGATGCTTCATAAAGAAAAACCATTCGCCATCAAACCGAATAAAGCGGAATTATCACAGCTGTTGGGCATTGACATGGAGGCGGGAATCATAGAACTAAAGCAAGCATTAAACAATGAATTATTTACTGGAATTGAGTGGATTATCGTATCGATGGGTAGTGAAGGTGCATTTGTTAAACATAGCAAGGACTATTATAGAGTTATGGTCCCAAAAATAGAAGTGGTCAATCCTGTAGGGGCTGGTGATGCAACAGTTGCAGGATTAGCTGTGGCACTATATCAACATCAAACGGTCGAGACTGTTCTTAAAACGGCGATGACTACAGGAATGTTAAATACGATGGAAGCTGAAACTGGTTATATTAATGTGAATAAGTTTAAACAATATTTTGATCTCGTTAAAGTTGAACAAATAGATTGATAGAGGAGAATGTTGATGTTAGAACTAACCAAAAATAAATTGGAAGCTCTAAAACGTTTATCTGCAGAAAATGGAATAATTGGTGCATTGGCTATTGACCAGCGTGGATCATTGAAAAAAATGATTGCGTCTGGCGGTGTGAGTCAAGTTGGAGATGAGGGCATTACCCGTTTTAAAGAAGTAGTTTCTGAGGAATTAACACCATTTACAACAGCGATTCTTTTGGACCCGGAATACGGTTTGCCAGCGGCTAAAGTCCGAGATAAAGAATCAGGCTTAATCGTAGCGTATGAAAAAACTGGATACGATGCGTCAGAAGTAGGACGGCTACCAGATTTATTACCAGAATGGTCAGTGAAACGATTAAAGGATGCAGGTGCCGATGCAATTAAATTCTTACTCTACTATGATATCGATGAAGATGAAAAAATTAATAACTATAAACATGTTTATATGGAACGTATCGGATCTGAATGTGCAGCTGAAGACATACCATTTTTCTTAGAGATTGTTACTTATGATGCTGAAAGTGATAATGTGAAAAATAAAGCATACGCAAAAATAAAACCTTATAAAGTGATTGAGTCCATGAAGGAGTTCTCAAAGCCGCAATATAAAGTAGATGTATTAAAAGTAGAAGTTCCAGTAGATATGAACTATGTGGAAGGATATACAGAAGGTGAATTTGTTTACAGTAAAGAAAAAGCAGCTTCTTATTTCAAAGAACAAAGTGAAGCAACGAAGCTTCCATTTATTTTCCTTAGTGCAGGAGTAAGCGCAAAATTATTTCAAGAAACATTAAAATTTGCTAAAGAATCCGGTTCTACCTTTAATGGAGTATTATGTGGTCGGGCAACTTGGAAAGACGGTGTCATGCCGTTTGCTATAGGCGGTGAACAAGCAGGTCGTCATTGGTTAAAAGATATTGGTAAAAGGAATATTGAAGAATTGAATCTCGTGTTGAAAGAGACGGCTAATTCATGGTTTGCTAAAGTGAAAGTAACAGCTGAGCTGCAAAGTTAGTACAATATCTTTTCTTCCATGTTTAAATGGAATGAAGAAAAATGAGTAGACATTCGTCTGCTCATTTTTTAGTTGCGTCCAGTATGGCCACAAATGCTAGGATGAAAGCGCAGAACAGTTAAGTGAGTTGTGATCATGACTAAAAAAGGGAGAGCAACCTTTACATGTGAATAAACCAAAGATTTTTAATTATCGTATGAAATTTAATAAAAACACCCTTGAAAAGGTGATAATATCCTTATTTTGTAAGTTTTTTTAAAAGACAATATAACTAAAAAAAGAAACAATATCTTTATTGAGTGGGCGCTTGAAAAAAACTATTCTAAACATAAGTGAAAGCGGTACCTTTCAGGTTTTGGTATATTTTTAAAAATGAATGTGCAGGTATTGTTTTTAACTAAAACTTAAATTTCAAAGGGGGAGAAGAATTGGAGAGTAAGCATTTCAAGAGAGCTTTTAATACCCTTCTTGCACTTGTGCTAATTGTACCGACATTTTTAGTTAGCATGATGGTGCCATTACATGTAGGAGCAAATGTGTCTAATCCATGGTTCACAATTTCATCTGGAGGAAACGAAATTAATGCATTAATAGAACAAAATGGGAAGTCCTATGCAAGGCTTGGAGCAGGTGCTGGAAATGATAACGGGGCTAAAGCTGCAATTTTTCAAGAGCAAAATAAAGTCGCTAAAGAAGCAGGAACGATGGCGTATACCTTTACTCCAGAAACCAAGGGAGAAGATACTAGATTTGGTTTCTATCCTCATTATATTGACAATAATAACTTCGTTTTTGTAGGCTACGACTCACTTGGATGGTTCTATGAATACAAATATCAAGGAAAAGGTGATTGGTTAAAAACGAGACCAAATGTTTCACTTCCAGAGGCTGGGACCTCACATTCCATAAAAATCGATTATAACGGAACCACTATGAATATTACATTAGATGGAAAAGATTTATTTGGACCGGTTACGTTGCCTAATGATGTAAAGAACCTCCTTACAGGTAAGGAAGCAGTTAAACTTGGTGCTTTTGGAGATAAAAAAAGTCAAGTCCACATTGAATTAGGAGATGCACCTGAGGATGGGGGCACGAATCCAGGAGATGAAAAACTTGTCGACATTACGGATAATAAACTAGAAGAAGGCGACTTAAAAATTATCTCTGGCGACGGAAAAGTTACCTATAATGAAGATGGTTCAGCAACTTTTGGTGTTACATCTACCCAAAAAAATCGAATTGTCTACAACCAAATGAAAGGAATTAAAAATGGTGTTTTTGAAGCGGATGTTACTACTAATACTGATAAGATGAATCGCTTTGGATTCATTTATCGTGTTCAAAATGCATCTGCATACACATATGTAGGAACAGGGGATACGAACGATCAGTATTTTGGTGAAACATTTGGACCTATAAACAATTGGACGTCGATGACTTCAAACGTGCCGTTAAAAGCAAAACAAACATATCATTTACGTTTAGTATTTATGGACGATGTTGCGACGTTATACATTGATGATAAAAAGGTAGACTCTTGGACTTTAACTGGTGGTGTAGATCAAGCGGGGGGACTAGGGTTTGAAAAAAGCCGAGGTGCTGCTGATATTACGATTTCTAATATCAAAATCAAAGAATACAGTGCGCCAAAACCTCCAGATACTCCACCAGTAGAAGATGTATTAAAGTCAAAATATATGGATGTTACAATTGATCAAGTGTTCCCACGGGTTGTGAAATACAAAGTTGGCGATAAATTAATGAATGGGCAAGAATCACCTGTGTACGGATTGAAAGTAAATGGTTCCTTATACTATCCTAAAGTAAGCTTTGAAAAGTTAAGCGATAGTGAAGTGCTATATACATTAAAAGTTGTGGATGAAATGAAAAACCTTGATGCTGCATTTAAGGTATCTTTGAAAGTGAATGATAATAAAGTTATTTATAGTTTCGATGAAATTGAAAATAATGGTAGTGCAAAAATTGAAACAGTTGAGTTTGCTGATATGAACGTTATCTCAGTAAATTCGGAACAAAAAGGTGCGAAAGCTAAATTAACGAATATTAGTACTGACGTTAGGAAATCAGGTGATGTGGATGTAAGCGTAGATTCTTCTATGGGGGAAATAGGTACATCTACTAAAAATTATACAGCATTTTTGTCAACTGACGAATTGAGTGCAGGTGTATGGTCCAGTTCAGAAGTGGATGGTTATAAAAACTTAGTTGCGAATCGATATGTAAATAAAAATGGCGCAAAAGCAATGGGAATAGGTTCTAGTGCACTCTATTACCAAAGAGATATTATGCCAGAACCACAAAAAAATAAACCAACTATTAAAATAGCTATAGCTAAAGATTTGAATACTGATAATAAGACAGATTGGCAGGATGCGGCGATTGTATACCGTGATATTATGCAAGACATTAAAGGGTACCAAGATGTAAACAATAATGTTGGAATGCGTATTGCAATGAATTTCGGATCACAAGCACAACAACCATTCTTAAAAACAGCAGATAATATTAAAAAGGTTGCTCTTGCTACAGATGAATTGGGGCAAGCTGTTTTATTAAAAGGATATGCAAACGAAGGACATGACAGTGGTCATCCGGATTACGGTAATGTAGGTGAGCGTATGGGTGGCGTGAAAGATTTGGATACGCTTATTAAAGAGGGGCATAAGTATAATACCCAATTTGGTGTCCATATCAATGCGCAGGAAGTTTATCCTGAAGCGAAAGCTTTCAACAATGATTTTATTGATCGTCCAAATTCTTTAGGATGGGGATGGCTAGATCAATCTTATACAATTAATAAATTAAAAGATTTGTATACTGGAGCGCGTGCGAAAAGACTAGATGAATTGAAAGCTGCTGTTTCAGATCTTGACTTTATTTATTTAGATGTATGGTATCAAAATCAATGGGAATCAAATAGAATAGCAGATCAATTTAAAGATAGGGGCTGGAGACTAACAACGGAATTTGGTGGTTCTATGGCCAATTATTCAACGTGGCAACACTGGGCTACCGATAAAAACTACGGTGGACCGGAAAGCAAAGGTATCAACTCAGAAGTACTACGCTTTATTAGCAATCACCAAAGAGATTCTTGGGTGTTGAATTGGCCTGAAGTAGGAGGAACCGCTGATCATCCATTGCTTGGTGGATTTGAATTAGCTGGTTTCGAAGGGTGGCAATCTGATAAGAATTTTGATAATTTTATTCGCATGACATTTGATACGAATCTACCTACTAAATTCTTACAAAAATATTATGTAACGAATTGGACAGCTGTAGAAGGGGATAAAAGCAAGACAAACTTAGAAAAGGAAATAAAATTGAAAGACCCAAGTAATGGGGATGTTGTCGATGTAACTAGAAAAGACAATTCTAGGGAACGTGTGATTACACTGAATGGAAACGTTGTACTTGATGGACACACTTATTTAATTCCTTGGGTGAAACAAGACTTTAAAAATCCAACTTCTAATTCTGAAAAACTATATCATTGGAATTTGGAAGGTGGTACAACTACTTGGACACTTCCAGATGAATATAAAGATGCATCTAGTGTATATGTATACAAACTGACAGATCGTGGTAGAGCAGATATGAAAGAAGTCAAGGTCGTAAATAATAAGGTAACTTTGACAGCTAGTGCGGCAACACCTTATGTTGTTGTACCAAAAAGAGATAAAGGTTTGGAAATTCTTGATTATGATTGGAGCAAGGGTGCTCATATATATGACGCGGGATTTAATACAGGAAAAGTAAGTGCATATACAACTATTGAGGGGGATAACAAAGCTGTAAGCGCCGTCAGAACAAATCAAACTGGAAGCAACCGTAATGTAAGTAGTGGAGATTACTACTTGAATATTGATAGTCCATCGAAAGATACAACTGTTTCCCGTGTTCTTACTGGTTTGGAACCAGGTAAAGAATATGTAGCAGAGGTATATGTTGAAAACAATAGTGATGTAAAGGCCGGAATTACAGTAACAGGTGGGAAAGAAGACGTTAACAATTACACACTTCGAAGCCTGCAAAAGAACTATGTTAAGGCAGATTCACATGCCTCAAATGATGGATACAATAGCAAAATGCAAATCATGCAAGTGAGCTTTACAGCTGTAACGAATAAAGCTAAATTAACTCTCAGCCGTGATTCTGGAAAAGGAAACACAAAATTTGATGATATTCGGATCGTTCAAAAGTCCTTAAAAAATCATGTCTCACCGACGGAATTTAAACAAGATTTTGAAACGGTAGTACAAGGAATTTACCCATTCGTTATTGGTAACACAGAAGGGGTAGAAGACAACAGAATTCATTTGTCTGAATTGCATGCTCCATATACGCAAAAAGGATGGGCAGGCAAAAAATTAGTCGATGATGTATTAGGTGGGAATTGGTCCGTTAAAGTGAACACTGGAAACAAAGGTTTGCTGTACCGTACTATTCCTCAAAATTATCGTTTCGAACCTGGCGTAACTTATAAAGTATCATTTGACTATCAAACGACAGCAAATGCATTCCGCTTTATTTCAGGGGATCAAGAAATTGATGTTCGAGACATTGCGAGTGCAAAGGGATTGAGTGTGAATAACACTCTTACTGCATCTACTGATACAAAAACAGCAGAGTTTACTGTGACAGGTTCTGAGAACGGTCAAACTTATGTTGGGATTTTCAGTGATGGAACGAATTTAAACGGGGATACCGGAGCAGGTACGTTTATTTTAGATAATTTACGTATTGAAAAGGTGACTTCAGGGGGAGGGACAGAGAGGTAAAAATCTCTATTAAGTTAAAAGTAGTTTTATCGTTCGAGTAATATTGCGAATGAAAAGAGGGTGACCTAAAAGTAGCTGAGTAGCTATATGGGTTAACCTCTTTTTGATTTAAGTATGTCATCACAACTAAATGATGGAAAGAAAGGAACGATACTCTTATGTTTATCCTGCATTTAACGGGCAGTAAGACCCCCACCTCAAAATTCAGCTGAAGCAAAGAAGTTAGGTGGGAATCGGGCTGCCCGTAAAAGCCCGATTGGTTCAACTAATAATCAGTGGGGAATGAAGAAAACCCCCACTGATTAAAGTTTCACTTTATGGATTATAAAAAATAAGGTGTCTCCAAAAGATCATTTGTAATGACCTTTTGAGACAGCCTCTTTCAAATTATAACAACTGATTCTATTTATTTGAAACTACTTCAATAACTAGATTATCAAGCATAATATCTTTATAACCGTTAAAGTTAGCTTGTGAGCCTTTCACACCGTTAGTATTAGCTGCTTTATTAGTGGAATAAATCCCAAACCAGCTTTGCCCCGATCCATCTCCTGTTAAAGTAAAGGAATATGTGCCAGCTTTTGCATTCTTATCACTACTTGCGGTTGATTTTAATTCCTCCTTAGTTAATACTCCTTTTTCTTCAAATGGAGCATTACCTGTCACAACTGCATATGTTCCATCACTACCTACCTCATAATCAAAAGTAATTTTATACGTTACTCCTGGTTTAAATGTGAAGTTCTGAGGGATAGTTTGGTACACAAGAGCATCACCTTCCGTTAATCCATTCGTTTTAAGTGACCATTTACCTGCGATAACATCATTTACTATTTTTTGATTCCAACCTCTTTGCGTATACGGTGCATGTAATTCAGACAGGTGGGTTCTATTATCTTCTACGCCTTCAATATTACCAATTACAAACGGATAGATGCCTTGTACAACATTTTCAAAGTCTTGTACGAATTTATTATTGCTTACTTGGTTTTCAGCATTACTTTCCACGATGCGAATATCATCAAAGTAACTTGCACCATTTCCAGCATCTCTAGATAAATCAATTGTTACATCGGATGTTTTTTTACCAGTTTCAAAAAATACATACATGTTTTGGAAGTAACTTGTTCCATCCACAGTTGAAGTCATTTGACCATCAGCTTTTGCTTGCTCTGAGCCTAATGTATTATGTGCGTATGCTCTTACATAGTTTTTAGCGATAGATTTACCAGTACTATTCGTATACTGTTTGTTGTTAGAAGTAATTGTGATGCTTGCTTGTGCTTCACTTCGGTTGTCTATACCAACATATGCAGCATACTTTGTATTAGGTTTTAGGTCTGTTAATTTTTGGGTAACATTTACTTTCTTTTTATTGTTGGAGATTGTTAGCATATTATTATTACCTTCACTCTTCGTAATCTGAACTGCTTTTGAGTCTCCTTTGATTTTCCAATCTTTTAGGGAATTGCTGTTAAAGCCAGTATCTATAAGATGTATTCCTTGACTCCATTTAACATCTTTATTGGATTTTGGCCCTTTATAAATTACATATGCAGTAGATTTTTTTGCATCTAATGTGATTTTTCCATTTTCAATTTTAACATTTTTCATTTTCTCTTTACCTAATTCTGTTAACTCATACACTTTAACGGTACCTTGCCAACCAGTAGGGACAGTCCACGTTGTTTTTCCACCGTTTGTGTTCCAATGATATAATTTTTCATTATCTGCTGATAATTTTTTACCATTTTGATCCCAAGACCATGGGAATAAATACTTTTCGTCACCAGGTTTACCTTCAAATATTTGCTTGCCATTTAATGTCATAGTTCTCGTTCGATAGCCATCTTTATCATTCGCAAAATCATTTGATTTTCTTTCAATTGTAAGTGTATTTTCACTAGATTCGTCTTTTAATACTGTCTTCATACCTGGTACCCAGTTGTAAGTGTGTTGTTTATCATCTATCATTTCAACTGCTTTTCCATTTTCCCACTGTGTTACTTTATAATGTTGAATGAATTTGCTTGGAACATTCACCGCAAATAAGTTATCAATATACGCTTTGTAGTCACTTCTACCTTGCCAACCTTCAAAGTCTTTCATACTGTATCCACCTAATAATGGAGCATCTGCGTCGCCTCCATACTTAGGATAGTTACCAATCCATGCATCTTTTTGATGGTTTTTAATGAAACGAGTGATGGTACTATTGATACCTTTTAAGGTATACCCGCCGTAAGTCAAATCGGCTGCCCAGTGTTGGAATGTGGAATCGTACTCGTTCGCATATCCCCACTCACTGCCTAAGCGCCAACCTAAACTATTTATTTCTTTACTTAATTGACGGCTCGGCCATGTACTATTATCACCTGACTGTCCATTACCCCAAACGTCTACATAAATAAAATCTAATTCATTCTTCTTGCTACCAAGAGCATCATATAAATCTTTGAATCGTTGTGCTCGGCCATTTCTTAAATCATAATCAGCATTAATGTTTATTCCTTGATCGATCCAGTTCCAACCATACTTATAAGTTCCATCTGGATTTTTTAATAAACGATCTTCTTGGAAATATTTTGACTCTGGATACGTTTCACTTGCATTCACATGAACACCAAAAGTTGCCCCATATTCTTTACCCCTCGTTAGCAATGTTTTCATGTCCTTTGCACCGCCAATTCGGGTTCCAATGTCAGCATAATTTAAATGACCAGAATCATGCCCTTCACTACCATAACCTTTTAGTAGAATAGATTGCCCTAGTCCATCAGTATTTAGGTGAAATTTTTTCACTCCGTCTAAAGCCATTAAGAAAGGGTTTTGGGCTTGACTGCCAAAGTTCATGTTCACACGGTAACCAACTAGGTCTGGAACTTTTTCTGCTCCTAGAGGTTCGTTCATAATTTTCCTATAAGCAATTGCTCCGTCTTGCCAGTTTATTTTTTTATCATCATTAGCGTCAGCAGTAATGATAACCTTCACAGACGGCATTTCATCTACCTTATTAACTGTCCCGTCCTTTAGCTCTAGAGTGCCATCTTCTTTACGATGTTCTTCTGACTTTTGATACGTCCAGAATGTACTACTTAGACCAATTGTTTTTTTTCCTGCACTATTAGTCGTAGCATTTGCCGTAATTCTTTGAGCATCAGTCTTTGCAGCATAAGAATCTGGAGCCAATTTTTTTACTAAACTATTCTCCGTATTAGACCATATACTTGCACTTAATTCATCAGTAGAAAGAAAAGCATACATATATCCTTTTTGCTCTTCATCTTTCGTATTTAAATTTTCATCAACCTTTACTTGTCTGTCACCATTGATATGTGTATTTGTTGACATCTGTACACCGTCTAGCACTGCATCTTTTTGACTGTTATTTACAGAAATTAAATTATGATTTGGAATTTCAATAGTTTTTACAATTTTGTTGTCGACGATCTTTGTAATATTGAATTCTAATATATTCTCTTTAACAACGAACTCAGCAGTAATAACGGCAGAAATATTGTTATTAGTGTCTATTACCGTCATTTCATATACAACTTTATCTGATAAAACTTTTGCTTTGACTTTTGGTTTTACTGCTACGTCATTAATAAGGATTGTATCTAATGCCTCAGTCTGTCCGTAAAAAGTCTTTCCTGCATCATTTCCAGATTTTAAATCGTATTGAATGACTCTTGGAAAATTCACATCAACAAGAACGTTCATTTGATTAGATGAAATAACCGCATTTGGACTTTGAGAAATAATTTGATTTTCAGCTTGTATAGTATCCGTGCTGCTCTCAGCTTGGATTAGGTAACCATTTGTAAAACAAGTAGAACCTACGACACAACCCGATACAAGTGTTGCGATCGTCCTCCTGAATTTCTTTTTTGATTTTTTCATATGTACCCCCTCGTTTTCGATTTTGGCACTTTTGATATTGATGGTTCTTCACAGGTATAGATCACTTTTTGGCCTTTTAAACTTAATATTTTGATAGAATGTAAAGCTTGTATAGTAGTTGAGAATCTATTAAAACCAGAAGTAGTTTCTAGTATCTATCTGTACCCATAGATTACTTTTTGTGAAACGCTTACACAAGAGAGATATTGCTCTGTTTTTTAGAAATATTGTTTTTTGTAATGTTGAAAATAAGATAAATAAAAAATAATTGTGGCTTATAAAGATAGGATTATTTTATTTGAGAAGCTCATTAAAAATTAAACGGCGGCGATACTGGAGCAGATGCGTTTATTATTGAAAAGCTACCTTCAGGAGAGGGACACAGAGATACAGATTAGGGTTTAAGATAAAGGTAGTTTTATATTCTGTGTATTATTGTGTTTATTAAATCGTCAGAAATCGTTCTTCAAAAAATGTACCTTTTTATGTTTTTAGTGAGATGTTAAAAGTGAAAAGCAAGATGTATAAAAAATACGACAAGATGTTGATTGTAGAAGTGTTTTTACATACGTATAATGTAACAAAATAGCTTACTAAACGGGCGATTCAAGTATGCTAATAGTTTCTTCGGAAAAAGTAAAACGTAAATTAGAATGGTGGTTATCCTATACGTCTGTTCATAAAATGATAAAAGGTACATAGAACTTGCATCGTAACAACGTAAACCGCTATAAGGTTAGAGGAGGTATATACTGATGATATATCAAGCTATTCAGCAGTTAATTGATCGTGCTATTGAAGTTCAATTAATTGAAAAAGAAGATGAAATATATACAAGGAATCAAATCCTTTCCTTACTTCGTTTAGATGACTTTATAGTGGAAGCGTCAGCGCCCGCACCTGCAAAGAAAGCAATTTCAGAGTTATTGGAAGAGTTAATTGAATATGCTTGTATGCATAAAGTCATTGAGTCAGTAATGGACGAGAGGGAAATCTTAGCAAGTGCAATTATGGATGTTTTTATGTCCAAACCGTCTGTTATTAATTCTCTATTTTATAAAAAATACGAACAAAATCCGAAGGCTGCGACAAATTACTTCTATGAATTAAGTAAAAACAGCAACTATATACAAATGAAGCAAATTGCCAAAAATATAAATTATAAAGTAAATACGGAATATGGTGCCATTGATATAACAATTAATTTATCAAAACCGGAAAAAGACCCGAAACAAATTGCTAGAGAGAGAGTATTGGAAAGTACAAATTATCCAAAATGTTTACTTTGTATTGAGAATGAAGGATATAGAGGCAGAACTGGACATCCAGCACGATCGAATCATCGTATGATCCGGATGAATCTTACAGATGAAAGCTGGTTTCTACAGTATTCTCCGTATATATATTTCAATGAACATTGTATTGTATTGTCCTCAAAACACCGTGATATGAAAATTGACCGTCAAACATTTTTACGTTTGTTAAAATTTGTAGAAAAATTCCCGCATTATTTCCTTGGTTCTAATGCAGATTTGCCAATTGTAGGAGGGTCTATTCTAACACATGACCACTATCAAGGTGGAAACTATGAATTTGCTATGGCAAATGCATCAAACGACCTAATTTTTGAACTAACTAACTTTCCAGAAATGCAATGTTCTATTATTAAATGGCCTATGTCAGTTATTCGCTTAAGAAGTAAAGACATAGAACAAATAGTAAATGCAGGGGAGTACATATTAGATAGGTGGAAGGGATATAGTGATCCATCTGTTAATATATTTGCATTTGCGAATGATGTTCCACATAATACGATTACGCCGATTGCCCGTTACCGGAATGGTATGTATGAATTGGACCTTGTTTTGCGAAACAATCGTACAAGTGAAGAACATCCGCTAGGTATTTTCCACCCTCATGCGGAAATACAACATATTAAAAAGGAAAATATCGGTCTAATTGAAGTAATGGGGTTAGCTGTACTTCCGGCGCGTTTAAAAACAGAACTTCAGGAAGTGGAAAAATTCTTACTTAACATTCCAAGTGATATTCCAACGCTTCATATACGATGGGCAGAACAATTAAAAATCAAATATGACAATCGGATACATGAACAAAATGTACAGGAGATAGTAAGAGCAGAATTAGGACAGAAATTTATACAGGCGCTTGAAGATGCTGGCGTTTTTAAACGAGATGACGAAGGGATATCGGCGTTTAAACGTTTTATTCAGACCTTACATTAGGAATGGACTTAGTAGTGTTATTGATTACAAAATGACCTAATTATATGATAGGGGAGGTAATAAGATGGGGAAGTGTGAGCATAAGCAACTACAGGAATTGAAACAGATAGGTGGCCCTATATTAATGATGTGTATAAAATGTAATCAAATAATTAAAGTGTCCAAAGGATCCAGGACAAAAATAAAGTAAGAAAGAATGACACGCATATCTTCTTAGTGTGTGATGAACAAATTCCCGATTGATTCAAGTTGCTAAAAGAATAGCAAAAATAAAAAACATCTCATAAGAATATGAGATGTTTTTTAGTATGGTTCTGTTGCATGTAATACGACGTCTAATAAACCGGGGAACCTAGCATGCAAGTCATCTTCACGAATTGAAATGAAACGCTGTGTTCCTTCAAGGCGTGTATACATAACACCGGATTCACGTAAAACCTTGAAATGGTGAGATAAAGTTGATTTCGCAATGGGGATGTTTAACGCACCACAAGATTGTTCATGTTTTTCTAGTAGCATTGTTACAATTTGTAAACGAATTTGATCGCTAAGTGCGTATAAGACGGAAGAGAATTGAATTTCTTCTCGGTTTGGATGATAAAGAGTACGCATTTTTTTCACCTACTTGTATCAGTTAATATAGTTTGCACTATAACATATAAAGTGGTATATTTCTATTGTTCGAATATATTCGAACAATAGAAATATAGGGGGAGAAAAAATGAAGTATACAAAATTACAAAAGGCAGGACTACATATTTCAAAGTTGGGGTTAGGAACAAACGCTGTAGGGGGGCATAATTTATATGCTGATGTGAATGAGGAAGAAGGAAAACGATTAATAGAAGAAGCTATCCAGCAAGGGATTACATTTTTTGATACAGCAGATTCATACGGTTTCGGTAGATCAGAGGAATTGGTAGGAGAAGTATTGAAAAGAAAACGCCAAGAAGTTGTACTTGCTACAAAAGGTGGAATACAACCGTTATTAAATGGAGAGGTTTATATTAATAATGAACGAAGTTATTTAAGAAATGCTGTGGAAAATAGCTTAAGAAGATTACAAACTGATTATATTGATTTATATTATTTACATTTTACAAATCCAGAAATAAGTTACATAGATTCAATTGGTGAGCTTGCTCGTCTAAAAGAAGAGGGGAAAATTCGTTCAATAGGAATATCAAACATTAACGTAGAGCAATTAAAAGAAGCGAATCAGCACGAACAAATAGATATTGTACAATCACCGTATAATATGTTGGATCGTACTGCTGGAGAAGAACTTTTGCCGTATTGTATAGAATCAGGTATTTCATTTATACCATACGGGCCTCTTGCTTTTGGGATACTAGGTGGAAAATATACAGAAGATTTTAAATTAAACGAAGGCGATTGGCGTCAAAGTGTAAATCTATTTGAAGAAAATACATATAAGAGTAACTTTAAAAAAGTTGAGAAGTTAAAAGGTTTAGCTAAAGAAATGAATCTTGAAGTATCACATTTAGCTTTAGCATGGCTATTAAATAAAAAAGGAATTGATACTGTTATTCCTGGTGGGAAACGAGCGGAGCAAATAAGAGAAAGTGTAAGAGCTGTGGAAGTTTCATTGAATGAGAAGGTGATGAAAGAGATTGAAGCTATTTTAGAAGCTTAATTGAGAAGAGGGGTGTTCCCTCTTTTTATCCCGCATTAACGTGCAGTAAGATCTCCACCTCAAAATTTAGCGGGAGCAAAGAAGTTAGGTGGGGAATCAACTGCCCGTAAAAGCTCGATTGGTGAGGGCTGATAATCAGTGGGGGATGAAGAAAACCCCCACTGATTAAAGTTTCACTTTATGTAAAAGGAGAAGGTTTAAATGAAAAGAGTACTAGCTGTATTCTTTACGATAATGTTTATGATAGGTACGGATACTTTCTTAATTTCACCACTTTTACCGATATTACAACAGGTGTATCATGTTTCAACTGAGCTGTCAGGGTGGATGGTGAGCTCATATGCTTTAGGATATGCTGGATTTGCGCTTATTGCTGGTCCTATATCAGATGGCTTAAACAGAAAAAAAGTAATGGTAATAGGAATGAGTTTTTTTGCTTTAAGTACGTTTTTATGTGGAATGGCACCGAGTTTTCTATGGATGCTAGCATTTAGATTTTTAGCAGGTGTAAGTGCAGCCTTTGTGTCTCCACAAGTGTGGGCATCTATTCCGCTCCTTATAGAGAAGGAGCAAATTGTAAAGGCAATTGGAATTGCAACAGCAGGATTAGCAATCTCTCAAATTTTAGGGTTGCCAGTTGGATCATATTTGGCAATGATACACTATACAACACCATTCTTCGTCATTGGTATATTATCAGCCCTACTTGTCATTCTTATCTATGTAGTATTACCAGAAATACAACCGGTTCATATAGGTGGAAGTAAAACAAATATCTTAAAGCGCTATAAACAATTACTTACAGATTCAAAGGTTTCACTTTCTTATTTTGCATATTTTGTTTTTCAAACTGGTAATTTTGCTGCATTTTCATTTTTTGGTGTATGGCTTTCCAGTCAATTCGGCTTACAAGTCCATGAAGTAGGTACAGCTATGCTCGTATTAGGATTAGGAAATTTAACTGGTAATATTTTTGGCCCTAGAATCGTAAATAAAATTGGTTATAAACTTTCTTTCTATGGTGGAATTATATTTACAGCAGTGCTATATGTATTACTTCCTCATGTAAAGAACATCGTATTGGTAGAGTTATTGTTCTTTGTTTTGTTTTTTGTGACAGGAATTTTGTTTGTATTAATGATGAGGCACTTACAAAACATGTCTAGTGTAGCAAGAGGAACAGGAGCCGCGCTTGCAAATGCTTCTATGTATATTGGTCAAATGATTGGAGCGGCAATAGCAGGAATGTTATTTGCAGCATCTCACAATTTTATACTTATAGGTAGTTTTACTGCGTTACTATATATTGTAGCTTTATTTCTGTTTAGAAGAAGTGAAAAGCTTAATGAAGATCGTGAGACAGGAATTGCATCATGAAGCTTGTATAAATAAAAAAAAGGGATTTATCTATTATTTGAGGTGACATGGAATAAAGCGAGTGCAAGAAGTGCAGTTAGTCTATCAATGAAAATAGAAGTTAGAAACCACATATGAAATCAATATTAGAAGAGTAATAATACATGAAGGGATTTTTGAGTGCAGAGAGTAAAGAAAGTAGAACAATAGTAGAAATGTTTTTTTACAAAGTTATGAGGAATCCAAAAATAAAAAATCCCTATAAAGATAGGGATTCATATATCGGCATAAAGTTCCTTGGAAAAGGATATATTTAGTTTAGCATATCGGATTACTTATATTTGTGAAAAAGATGTGAAATAGATGTGAAAAAATCCCTCAATAAAAAGCACTGTTTTAGCCAATGAACTAAAACAGTGCTTTTCTTTTTGATTGAACAGTTGCTGCATTTTCATCATGTATGCCTGCATCTTTAATAATTCGTTGTTTTGCTTTATTTAATAGATGGTTTACTGCTTCTCCAAAATAGTTAGCTTCGCTTTTTGTGCGGGCTTCTCGTAAACATTTATAGTTTTCTAGCAGTTCCTCTTTTTCAGTGTTTGTTAAGAAATCTTCTATTTTCTTTTTTGTCATACGAAACACCCTTTCTTCTGACAAACGACGCAATAGAAAATATTTATTGTTTATTATAGCAATAATTTTTAAAGAAAGTATAGACTAACGTCGTAATAATTTGTCAATTTCTTGAATCTTTTCATCAGCTTTCCCAATTTGTGTATTTTTAGCCTGCTCACCACCAAGCGCTTGGTGCAGTAAGAAAGTCTGACCGGAAATAGCAGTCACAATAGATACTTTAATAATTTCTTTTATTAAGGTGACATCGAATAAAACGAGTCCAAGAAGTGCTGCTAGACTACCAGTGAAAATATCAGTCAAAAACCCAAAGTGAAAAAAAGTTTTCAAACGGCGTGGAAGCAATAACTTACCTTGGTTATTGATTAGATGGGAAACGAAACCGGTAATGCCACCAACGAGAACAGCAGTTAGCCATTGATACATTTCCATCGAATCCACTCCTTTTAGTAAATAAGATTCGATTCTTTTATATTGATTCCTTTTAATATTTCATAGAAGCATATTGAGAAAGTTTGTTTGGGTTTATTACGTATTCAATTTAATTATAACAGAAAAATCTGATATCTTTCAGTCTATTATATGAAGCGGTTATTCCTTAATATGAATATAGATTATCGAATAAGAAGTGCAGATGGTTATACAAAAAATATTGGGGAATTAGTAAGCATGCTGGAGCATACGAGGGCTGTAACATTACAGGAAATAAACGATCTATCTGTTGAGCAATTAGATTTCATTATGACGAGTGGAGGGAATTCCATCGGAGCGTTACTAAATCATATAGCAGCTATAGAAAAAGCCCATCAACTTATTTCATTTCAAGAGCGCGACTTTACAAAAGAAGAATTAAAAATATGGGAAGACGCACTGTATTTAGGGAAAGCGGGGAGAACAATCCGTGGTAATGAAATACAGTATTATGTACAACTTCTACAAAGTGTTCGAGAAGAATCTCAGAAGTATTTGAGTGAACAAAATGATCAATGGCTTATGTCAGAAAGAAAGTAGCCTAACGGTGTAGTGTATAACCAACACTATCTGTGGTTTCATGTGCTAGAAGATGAGGTTAGTCACCGTGGACAAATTAGAATGATGAAAAATAAAATGTTTGAAAATTTCGTTAAATAAGGTAGCTTTTTAAATAAATATTCCATATAATGAGAGTAATTAAAATGAGAACGGAGTGATGTATTATGGCGAAAATAACGTATATGAATCATAAACCAAATACAAAGGTGGATGGAAAGGGCGAGACTGTATAAGTGAGCGCACGATCCTTCCGCTTAGCTTAAACTAGGGAGGATATCAATTTGAATCAAAATATTTTAGAATCATTCGGCTGGGATTCTTTTTTTGAAGAACAAGCTGTAGAGAACTTTGAAGTAGGCCGTATTTTACTAGAGCATAAACATATATATCGAATTATTTGTAATGATGGTGAATATATGGCAGAGCTGTCTGGAAAGTTTCGGCATGAAGCAGTAACGAAGGGAGATTATCCAGCGGTTGGTGATTGGGTGTATATAAAGAAAATAGAGAATGAAAAGAAAGCAATTATTCATCGTATTTTTCAAAGAAGAAGCTCTTTTTCTAGACAAGAGGCTGGTAATCGAACGGAAGAACAAGTAATAGCAGCAAATGTAGATTATCTATTTTTAGTAAATGCACTTAACCATGATTTTAACGTAAGAAGAATAGAACGTTATTTACTATTAGCGTATGAAAGTGGTGCAATGCCTGTTATTGTTTTAACAAAGAGTAGCTTATGTGAAGACGTGGAACAGAAAATTGTTGAAACGGAAGCTGTGGCAATTGGTGTTCCGATCTTCGTCGTTGATAGTTTAAAGCATACTGGTATTGAATCGTTGCAGCAATTTGTTTCTCCAGGAAAAACAATTGCTTTAGTCGGGTCATCGGGGGTTGGAAAATCCACTTTGTTAAATGCACTCATAGGACTTGAAGTAGCAAAAACGGGAGATATTCGTGAGGAAGATAGTAAAGGAAGGCATACGACAACTCATCGTGAATTGTTCCGATTACCGAGTGGTGGTTTAGTTATTGATACTCCGGGTATGAGGGAGCTGCAGCTTTGGGAAGGAAGCGATGCAATTCAAACAACATTTTCTGATATTGAAGAATTAGCAAAAACGTGCCGTTTTAGGGATTGTAAACATGAAAATGAGCCAGGGTGCGCAGTGCATAATGCAATTGATAACGGAATTATTACGATAAATCGTTTGCAAAGCTATAAAAAATTACAAAGAGAACTGGCGTATTTTATGAGAAAACAAGATGCTATTCTTGCGAGAGCAGAGCGTGATAAGTGGAAAAAGATTTCTAAACAGCATAAAAAAATATGAAAAGCCAAAGGGTGGTTCCCTTTGGCTTTTTTTGCATTTGTAAATTTTATAATAATATTATTCAAATATATAGACAAAGGGAATTTAATTGTTTAAACTTTACAAAGTATTCATCGTAATAGATTATGAAAATAATAATTTAGGGATGGGAAATGTTTACAACTCGCTAGATTTAACTATTGAAATTGAAAAGCAGGAGGTTTGTAATGGGTAGACTATTAAATGGGTTTCGTGATATGAAAGTAGCAAAAAAACTACTAATTTCGTTTTTTGTCATTTTAATTGCAGCTGTCTCTATTATTGGAGGCATGTCTTATCAAACAGCTAAAAAGAATTTTGAATCACAAATTACGAGCAGTGCTCACGACAATATAAAAATATTAGATAATTTAATCAATCAAATGATTGAGGCGAAATTTAATGATGTAAATAATTTTGCACGGGTGATTCAAGGTAATATGTATCAAGGGGATAATCAAGATGAATTAAGAAAAATGTTATCTCAATATATTAATTTGAATAAAGATGTTGAACAAGTATACGTTGGTGGGAATGATAAGAAATTTGTGCAAGAACCAAATATACAAATGGCAGCAGACTATGATCCAACAGAACGTTCTTGGTATAAAGATGCAGTGGCAAAACAAGGTGGTATTGTCGTTACTGAGCCGTATAAGGCGCAAGGAAATGGACATATTGTCGTAACGATTGCAAAACAAGCAGAAGATAAAAACGGTGTTGTAGCAATAGATTTAAGTTTAGATAATTTATTAAAAACAACAAAGTTAATCAATATCGGTAAAAAGGGATATGCTTTCATTTTAGATGGAAAACAAAAAATAATTGCACATCCTCAAGAAAAATCAGGAGAAAAAGCAGCTGATTCTTGGGCGAAGAAAATTTATGAAGATAACCATGGTGCTTTTTCATATATGTATGATGGCAGCGAAAAACAAATGGTATTTGCTACAAATGTAAAAACAGGTTGGAAAATCGGTGGAACGATGTACTCAAATGAAATAATTGAAGCTGCGCAGCCTGTATTTTATAATATGTTAATTGTTATGTTCATTTCATTAGTTATAGGCGGAGCACTTATTTATTTTGTGACACTTTCTATAACGAAACCATTAAAAAGATTAGTTGCCACTTCTAAAGAAATAAGTGAGGGAGATTTAACGCAAACAATCGAGATTCATTCTAATGATGAAATTGGCCAACTTGCAAAAGGATTCAATGAGATGACAGATGCATTGCGAACGTTAATTGGAAGAATTAATACTTCGGCTGGACATGTTGCAGCAGCATCAGAAGAGCTAACGGCAAGTGTAAGACAAGCGAGTGAAGCAACTGAGCAAATTACAATGGCAATGGATGAAATATCGAGCGGGGCAACAACGCAAACAACGAGCGTAGAAAATGGTGCAATGTTATTATTTGATGTAACAGAAGGAATTCAGCATGTAGCAAAAAGTTCATCATCAATTAATACAGCTTCTGCTCATACTCGTGAAAAGGCAGAAGATGGCGGGAAACTAGTAGGAAAAACAGTAAATCAAATGCAGTCTATTGCAGAATCTGTTTCACAATCAGATGAAGTTATACAGTTGCTAAATAATAAATCAAAACAAATTGGTGACATACTAGAAGTCATTCAAAATATTGCAGATCAAACGAATCTTCTAGCTTTGAATGCGGCAATTGAAGCTGCAAGAGCAGGAGAGCACGGAAGAGGATTTGCGATTGTTGCAGATGAAGTACGTAAATTGGCGGAGAAGTCTAGTGTATCTTCTAGTGAAATTAGTAAATTAATATGTGAAATACAAGATGACATGAGTAAGACGGTAAAATCTATGGGGCATGTAAATGAAGAAGTTCAATCTGGACTTGTTATTGCGAATGAAACGAAGCAAAACTTTACTGAGATTTTACTATCTACAAATGAAATTGCAGATCAAATTAAAACGATGGTTGAAACGGCTAACGGGATGTCAAAAGGTGCAAATGAAGTGTCTATTTCAGTAGGTCAAATTGCAATGACAGCACAGAACAATGCGACGAGTACTCAAAACGTTGCAGCATCAGCAGAAGAACAACTAGCGTCCATTGAGGAGATTAGTTCGGCGGCTGGTACATTATCTCAAATGGCTGAAGAGTTACAAGGGTTAATTGAAAGATTTAAAGTTTAACAGAGGACAGACTATCTCCAAAATAGCAGTATGCTATTGGAGTAGTCTGTTTTTATTATGTAAAATGAAATGAGATTGAGAGTATCTTTATAATATTTAAAGGTATATTTTGTATGATATTTGTCGAAAAATAGAGGTATTTGTTTGCTTTGTGTATAATTATAATCGTATAAAATGCAAATAAAGGAGATTACTATGGGAGTTTATTGGGGTACCAAAAGACATTCTTGGCTTAGTTATGTCTCATTTTGGTTAAGTATTTCATTTTTTATTGTCTTTCTAATTGAAGTGTTTATTTTAAAAACACTTTCGAATAGTTCGGTGCAAATTGTTAAATATTTTTATTTTATACTTGTACCAGTAAACATCTTTCTTAGTTTAAAGTTACTCTTTAAGAAGAATGAAAAGAAAGCATTACCTATTTTTAGTTTCATCGTATCATTATTATTTACAATTTTAATACTAGTATTAGCGTTAGTAGCTACGGGGAAATTCTTTTAAGGGGAGTGATAAAAGTCACTCTTCTTTTTTGTGATTGTAAGGAAATACTAAGCGGAGGATGGACAAAGAGTGTATTTACTTATGTTTGATATGATTGGAAAGCGTTAGAAGCATATTAAGAAATATAATGAGAGACAATTCATATAATAATGAAGAAAATCAGGTGTTTTACATGCAATTATGAAGCAAATGAATACGGTAAAAACGACGATATATGGTACAATACATATGGATAGTGATAGAGATAAAGGGTATATAAAATACTCATCGTTTTTTAGTAAGAGAGGGGTTATCTTATGCTATACGAGGATTTGATGACATTATTTCAAGCAGCTCCGAAAGAAGAAGGTAGAGGCGGCTGGAAATATATAATCCAGGAACGAAATGATAAATATGAAATTGTTGATGAACTGTTGAAAAATCAAATGAGTGTTGAATTGTATTTTAATGAATATGATGAGGTGAAAATCACTTTATATAAAGATGGAATGCCTATTTCTACTATGCAAAGAATTGCGATTTCAAAAGTTGAATTAGACGAAGAGGAAGAAGGAATTCAATTCGTTTTAGAACGTATGCCTAGTCGGATGATTCGGTTGCAATTAAAGCCATATTTAGCACTCGAAATGGGGCCGTACTGGGAAGTATGCGATGATTGTGAATGAACATAAAAGAAGCATCCAATAACATGGATGCTTCTTTTATGTTTTTTGAAGTTGTTTAAAAGCAATAATTGGCAGTAAAATGATGCTGACCCATCCAATTATAGGATATAGAATGTGGAGTAATTCACTGTAACCAATGTAACTAAAGCAATAACTAATTAGTAAAATGAAGAAAATAATATTGTTACTTTTCCATCTGGTGATGGATTGAATTTGTTTTGTCATTCCGAACACATTACCAACTAAAGTTGTGAACACTTCACCGAAAATGATAAGAACAAAGAAAAAGTGAAAAGTTGCATTGAATTTTCTTATGACTTCAGCCATTGGGATATTATATTGATAAAATTGATCGACTGATAAAATAGCTAAATGGCTACATAATAAAATTAAAGAAAGTCCTGCACCGCCTAAAATACCGCCCCATAAAATGGCCTTTCGATCTTTTACTTCACTGGCTAACGGGACGAGAACGCTTTGGGCGAGAGAAAGATTTAAGGCGACATATGTAATAGGACTAGTAATCCACTTCATATTCCAGCTTTCTGCAGGAATAGTGTCACTAATAGGAGTTGTACCGTGAAAAAAAGTTGTAATAGCAAGTCCGATAATAAAAATCATCATAATAGGTACGACAAGTGTATTAACTTCAAAAACCCCTTGTAATCCGCGACTACCTATAATGAGACAGGCGATCAATATAATGAAAATACCAAGTTGTCTTGGTAAACGAAGTTGCTCTTCAAATACCGCCCCAGCTCCTGATAACATAACGCTCGTTACACCAAATAATACGAGTAATAATAGTGTGTTTACAACATTGCCAACTACATCCCCAAATAAATATTTGTTAAATTCTTGCGCTGAAAATGCACCGATTTGTGATGAAAGTAACATCATCTTTGTGCCAAGCCAAATAAAAAAAAATCCACTTACACATATGCCAATTGTTCCATATAATCCGTTCACTGTAAAAAATTCAACGATTTCTCGTCCAGTAGCAAATCCAGCTCCAACGACTGTTCCAATATAAGTAGCAGCGACCTTCTTTGCTACTTGCCATTGTTGATTGTCCATGTTATCCCTCTTTCTACTACGATGAGCTTGATTTACTATTATGCATATGTATGAGCTTGGACAATTAGACGTATGAAGTGTTTGAAAACATACATGAATTAAAAGATATTAGGGAAGTATTAAAGGTGTTAAAACTTTGTTACATATGAGCCAATCGTTCGAAAGGATAGGAAATGTATGGTAAAATGTAACTAGGTTATTAAAAGATAAACATTATGAAATGATAAGAGGAGTGGATTGTATGAGTACGAAAACAAATGTTGTTGAAGTATTAAACAAGCAGGTAGCAAACTGGAATGTGTTATATGTGAAACTACATAATTATCACTGGTATGTGACAGGACCACACTTCTTTACGTTACATGAGAAATTTGAAGAGTTTTACAATGAAGCTGGAACAAATATTGATGAATTAGCAGAACGTATTTTAGCGTTGGAAGGTAAACCGCTAGCGACAATGAAAGAATATCTTGCAACATCTAGTGTGAGTGAAGGGACAAGCAAGGAATCTGCAGAAGAAATGGTGCAAACATTAGTGAATGATTACTCTGCACTTATTCAAGAATTAAAAGAAGGTATGGAAGTTGCTGGCGAAGCTGGCGATGAAACATCAGCAGACATGTTGTTAGCGATTCATACAACATTAGAACAACATGTATGGATGCTAAGTGCGTTCTTAAAATAAATATAAGTATATAAAGAAAAAAGTCATTGAAAAATTCTTTCAATGACTTTTTTTGTCATTTTTCAGTTTTCTTTTATGCTATAATATAGTAAAAAGGAGGCGATGCAATGTTTCGCTTTTTCAGAACTGGAAAAGAAGAGCGTGAAATTACGAAAGATGAATTAGAACAAGCGATGGCTAAGTTTCTAGAAACGAATGCTAATATTGTTTATACAGTATTAGTAAATGATGATTATACAGTAAATTATGATTTGTTAAAGCCGTATTTACTTGCATTTCCAACAAATAGTTTTCTTATTACGAAGGAAACGCTTGAGGTATTTGAACATACAGAAGAAAATCTAAACCTAGTTAAAGAAATTGATATCGTACAAAAAGCAGTAGATCAATACGTAACAGAAAAAGAAATGTTTCCAATTGTTGAAGGTAGTGAAGATCGCCTTATATGCGGGATGAAATTAGGGCCGTATTTAAATCGTATATTAAAAAGAGACTTATATATTTCAGAAAAACACTATTTAGTTTCAAGTAAACCAGACAGAAAAAAACAAAAGAGTGGGTAGATGTATTGAAAACAACAATAAATATATTGTTGTCTTTTTTTGTTTAGTAAAATATTGATTTTTCAGTTTATTAAATTTTATACTAAACTTATTGGACGAAGAGAAGTAATGATTAAGTATTGTTAGCGTGAGTTATATACAGTGATTACAGAATGGTATAAAGGTTTGAGAAATAAATATTATAAAAGATTACGGGGGAATGGATGTATGAAAAATAGTATGACTTACATTCAATTATTAAATGAAACGTTACATTGTTACGCAAATAAAGGGAGTTTGGAAGCGTACACTTATATAATGGAGCATGCTAAAGGTGTAGTGGGGAATAAAGCGCAAATATATAATTTTAAATATGCGCTAGCGAGTGCAGCGGGGCTTGAAGAAGAAGCGTTACAGATAATGAAGGAAGCTATTATAGACAATGGATTTTGGTACGGAAATGAGTATTTAATTTCGGACGATGATTTAACGCCACTACATAAATTTGAAGAGTTTCATAAAATGGTTCAATTATGTAAAGAAAGAGAAGAATTAGCAAAGAAAACAGAACGAGCAGACGTGAAATATTTAGACAGCAATAAAGAAGGAAAACTATTTATTGCAATGCACGGGGATCAAGAAAATATAGAAATAATAGAACCATATTGGAAATCTGTTTTGACACAAGATTATACGTTAGCTTTACCACAATCTTCGCAAATTCAGTTTTCAGATGGATTTGTTTGGGATGATAAACATAGAGGGAAAGAGGAATTAAAAGAGCATTACGTTACGTTTATAGAAAATCATACAGTAGAAAGTGTAATAATTGGTGGTTTTTCTGCTGGCGCAAGAGTAGCTTTGTATACAATTTTACAAAAAGATATAGATGTAGATGGTTTTATTTTTGTGGCGCCGTGGCTTCCAGAGATTGAAGAATGGAATGAGTTGGTGGGAGTGTTACAGAATAAAAATATAAAGGGATATATAGTGTGTGGGGATCAAGATGTAGATTGTTTCGAATGTACACAGCAATTTGTACAATTATTAAGAGATAAGAATATAGAACATGAGTTTAAAGTTATACCCAATTTAAATCATGATTATCCTAAGGATTTTGATGAACTATTAAAAGAAGCTATTGAATATATAGACGACAAAAATAATAAGTAGTAAAAAAGGGAGATGCATCATAATTGATGTATCTCCCTTTTGTCATTATAAATGAAAAGCATTTGCTAGTAAGCGATAAGAATTCAATTTATCTTCAAATCGATGAGTAATTGTGACAATCATAAATTCATCAGTATTGTACGCTTTGCTTAAGTTTACGATTTGTTCTTTCACAGAAGATGGATCACCGACGATCATACGTTGACGATTTTCTTTTATACGGAATAAATCATAAGCGCTGTATGAATAATTTTGTGCAGTTTCGATAGAAGGAGTACCAGTTGTACGCTTTCCTTGTTCTAGTAATAAGATTGATAAATCTAAACTAGAAGCAATTTTTTCCGCCTCTTCATTCGTTTCTCCGCAAATAACAAAAATAGAGACGATTGATTTTGGTTTATCTCCTAAATAAGAAGGTTGGAACTGTTCTTGATAAGCATTCATTACTTCAGGGCCACCGTATCCGTTAATGAACTGTGCGAATGCAAAAGAAGCACCTTGTTTTGCGGCAATCATTGCACTCTCTCCGCTAGAACCAAGCATCCACATCTCGGGAGATGTTGGAATGACAGGAGTAGCCTTTAAATTTGCATAATGATGGTTTTCTGGTACTTGATCATGTAAGTACATTGCAACATCTGCAATTTGTTCTGGGTATTGATCAAGTGAGACCATTTTGCCTTCTTGAAGTGCGCGAGTTGCAATTGGCATACCACCAGGTGCTCTGCCGACACCAAGATCAATACGATTTGGATAAAGCGCTTCTAAAACACGGAAATTCTCAGCAACTTTATATGGGCTATAGTGTGGCAACATAACACCACCTGAACCCACTCTCATACGATCTGTTTTTGCTGCAATATGTGAAATAAGTATTTCAGGACTTGAACCAGCAAGGCTGACAGAGTTGTGATGCTCCGATACCCAAAAGCGTGTATATCCGAGTTTTTCAACTTCTTGCGCAAGTGTAACTGTATGTGAAAAAGCTTGGGCTGCTGTACTACCATCTGAAATAGGTGATTGGTCTAATACGCTTAATTTGATCATAGAATATACCTCTCAATCTTAATGTACATCCTATTATATATTTACTTACGAAAAATGCGTAATAAAATGCTCAAAATAAAAAATGGATAAATTCTATATTTACTTTTAACGAGAAAATCCTCGTTCATAATGATTCATTTCGGCTAAATTTAATATATATTCGTAGTTATCAATCTCAAGTTTTAGTTGTTCACGCTCTTTTTTAGATAGATGCTTACAACTAAGTTTGTTGCATAGTTGTTGTTTCTTTTCTTCTAAATACTTCTTTGTAGCGTGGTAGTCGTAAGTTTGTTTCATTTTTAACCACTCCTTCTTTGCTGTTGCTATATTATACGAAGCGTGAAGAGGTGTGAAAGCTAACTTTTATGTACTTTTAGTGAATATTCCTCTTTCTATGTTGTTATGTTTATAGGAATTTATGAATAAAATGCACTAAACCACTAATGCCCATTTTATCCCGCATTAACGGGCAGTAAAACTCCCACCTCAAAATTCGGCTGGAGCAAAGAAGTTAGGTGGGAGATTAACTGCCCATAAAAGCCCGATTGGTTCAAC